>JANQPZ010000164.1 GCA_028285215.1 Rhodovibrionaceae bacterium
TTCGGCTTCCTGCCGATGCTGGCCGCCTCCGACTGGGGACTGCAGGTCTGGTTCGACCGGCTGATGAGCGTAACCGCGGCCTTCTTTCTCCTGCAAAATCGCGCGCGGGCGGCCGGCATGAAGTCGGAGCTCTGGGTGCTGGCCGTCATCTTCACCGGCAGCATCGGGCTGCTCCTGATGCTGGCGCGGACCGTCTACCTCGAGCGCAAGACGGTCGCCCCAAACCCATAGGCTGGGACAAAAAACGGCCCGCCCGGCGTCGTCCCTCACGTCGACACCCCTAGCCGTCCCGTCTTTAGCGACCGCTCACGTCTTCATCCGAATCGTCGCGCGAACTCGTCGCGCCGTAGGCTGGCGGATGCAGACCTTTTCAAGTTGACAGCTTTCGGAGCGCCGGGCAGGCTCACGACATGCAGGGGAGCCCCGCTTAGGGGGCTGAGAGGCGGACCGCGCCGGACGTGCGCAGCGAAGCGACCCTTTGAACCTGACCCAGGTGATACTGGCGTAGGGAGCTTGGACCGCGTGCCGACCGGCCTGCAGTCCTCAGGGGTCGCATCCCCGTTCCTGCCAAAGTCGCGCTTCGGGTCTTTTTGAGTGAGACGCTCAAGGAGACAGAACGATGACCACGTCGTCCCCCACCGTTACGACCGGCGCATTCCCCGCCTCGCGCAAAATCCATGTATCCGGAAGCCGTCATAAGGACATCCGGGTCCCGATGCGTGAGATTGCCCTGCATCCCAGCGCCGGCGAACAGCCGCTGACCGTCTACGACACCTCCGGGCCCTACAGCGATCCGGCGGTCGAAACGGATATCGCGCGCGGGCTGACACCACTGCGCCGGAACTGGATCCTCGCCCGCGGCGATGTCGAACCCTATGAGGGCCGGTCCGTCCAGCCCGCCGACAACGGCTTCGTATCCGCCGATCGGCTGACTCCGGCGTTCCCCGATCTCCGCAGGCCGCTGCGGGCGAAAACGGGGCGCGCCGTCACGCAACTTGCCTATGCGCGCGCCGGTATCGTGACGCCCGAGATGGAGTTCGTGGCCATCCGCGAGACCCAGCGCCGCGCGGCGGCGTCGCAAGACGCCCGCGACGGGGAGGACTTCGGCGCATCGATTCCCGGCGACATCACGCCCGAGTTCGTCCGGGACGAGATCGCCCGGGGCCGGGCGATCATTCCCGCCAACGTCAACCATCCGGAAAGCGAGCCGATGATCATCGGCCGCAACTTCCTGGTCAAGGTGAACGCCAACATGGGCACCTCGGCAGTGACCTCCTCGATGGCCGAGGAAGTCGACAAGATGGTGTGGGCAATCCGCTGGGGCGCCGATACCGTCATGGATCTCTCGACCGGCCGAAACATCCACAACACCCGCGAATGGATCGTGCGCAACAGCCCCGTGCCCATCGGGACGGTGCCGATCTACCAAGCCCTGGAGAAGGTCGGCGGCATCGCTGAGGAGCTGACGTGGGAGATCTACCGCGACACCTTGATCGAGCAGGCCGAGCAGGGCGTGGACTACTTCACCATCCACGCCGGCCTGCGGCTGCACATGGTGCCGCTGACGGTTGATCGCGTGACAGGCATCGTCTCACGCGGAGGCTCGATCATTGCCAAGTGGTGCCTGCACCATCACCGGGAGAGCTTTCTCTACGAACGTTTCGAGGAGATCTGCGACATCTGCCGCGCCTACGACGTCAGCTTCTCGCTCGGCGACGGGCTGCGCCCGGGCTCGATCGCGGATGCCAACGATGCCGCGCAGTTCGCCGAGCTGGAAACGCTCGGAGAGCTGACCAAGATCGCGTGGGCGAAGGACTGTCAGGTGATGATCGAAGGGCCCGGCCACGTGGCCATGCACAAGATCAAGGAGAACATGGACAAGCAGATCGAATGCTGCGACGAGGCGCCGTTCTACACCCTGGGTCCGCTGACCACCGACATCGCGCCCGGCTACGATCACATCACGTCGGGAATCGGGGCGGCCATGATCGGCTGGTTCGGCTGCGCCATGCTCTGTTACGTCACGCCGAAGGAGCATCTCGGCCTGCCGGACCGGGACGACGTCAAGACCGGCGTCATCACCTACAAGATCGCCGCCCATGCGGCCGACCTCGCCAAGGGCTTGCCGGGCGCGCAGGCGCGCGACGACGCGCTCAGCCGTGCTCGCTTCGAGTTCCGCTGGGAAGATCAGTTCAACCTGTCCCTGGACCCCGACACGGCACGCGACTTCCACGATCAGACCCTGCCGAAGGACGCCCACAAGGTCGCGCATTTCTGCTCCATGTGCGGCCCCCGGTTCTGCTCCATGAAGATCAGCCACGACATCCGCGCCGAAGCGCACAAGGACGGTATGGCGGAAATGGCCAGGAAGTATCGCGAGCGGGGCGAGCTCTACGTTCCCCTTCAGGCCACCGAGGGCTGAGCGAACACCGCGGGGCACAGCGGCGCGTTCGGCACGAGCAGGCCGCTGCCTGTCCCTACCCGGCGGAACCTCCGATGCGCGGGACGACGCCCTGCGGCCTTCCGGCCGACAGCCTGCGGCGTCCGTCATGCCGTGGAACCCCATCATAGGGTTCCACGACAACAGTCGGGTATCCCGCTCAGTCCGGAACTTGGACGGTCATTTCGATTTCGAGTTTGAGATCCGGCGCTGCGAGCGCGACAACGCCAAGGCCCGTTACGCTCGGCATTGCACCGTCCAGAAAACCAAGAAGCTGTTCCATGACAAGCTCCTGATTCTCAGGTGTCAACTCGGTCAGATAGATTCGCATCTGCAAGATATCGCGCTGCGTCGCCTGTATCGCTGCCAACGCGGCCTTCAGGTTCCCGATGACAACAGCCGTCTGCTCCGCGAGGGCCTGGGGCGTTCCGGAGCCGTCGGCGAGCCATGCGACCTGACCTGAAACGAAAGCGATGCGGCCGGGCGTCGAGACCGTGATCTGCGAATAACCGATCTTACCGGCATCAGGCAGCGCCTGCGGATTAAGGCGTTCTATCGATGCGGACACAGGAAGCACTCCCGGGGTTTTTGTCGTCGCTTCAATTTACGCCAGGCAACTCGCGATTTATTTTCGCCTCAGAAGCGATTCCTTGGAGACAAAGCGATGCACGGATCGCGTGTAAACGACATTCTCGTGTTCCTCGCCGTCGTGGATGCGGGAAGCTTCATCGCTGGTGGCAAGTCCCTTGGACTTTCGCGATCGACGGCGGGGAAAGCGATTGCGAGGCTTGAGGAAGGCTATGGCGCCCGGCTCCTCAATCGCACCACGCGATCCCTCGATCTTACCGAGGAAGGGCGCAGGCTGTACGAGCAGGGAGTCACAATCCGTGACGCCCTGGCTGCGGCGGACGCGAGCGTGGCAAGCCTGACAGGCACGCCAACCGGCAGGCTTCGCATCGCAGCACCTGACGCCTTGGGGCGGCGGCTGATTCTGCCGGTCGTTTACAGGTTTCTCGAGCTTTGGCCCGGAACCAAGGTCGTCATGAGCCTCTCCGACCGGGTCGACAACCTCGTTGACGGAGGCTTTGATGTTGCTCTCCGTGTCGCCACAGAGACAGCGGATACGAGTTTCATATCGCGCAAAGTATGGACGGATACATCCGTTCTCTGTGCAGCGCCGCGCTACTTCGAGGAGTACGGGCGCCCCACGATGGTCGAACAGCTTACCAGGCACGAGCTGTTACGCTTCACAAGCCAAGGCTCACATCAAGGCTGGAATTTGAGAAACGAAAACGGCGAATGGGTTCGCGCGCAAGGGCGTGTCAGGCTCAGCCTTGACAGCGCCGAAGCGCTCCGCGATGCGGCGCTCCGCGGTTTTGGGATCGCCTTGCTTCCCTTCAGCCTGGTGCGTGACGACATCTCTTCCGGCCGACTCGAACGCGCTCTTCCAGGCATCGCGTGTGAGGATGTGTCGATTGTTGCGCTCTACCCGCATGTGCGAAGGCTGGAACCGCGCGTCCGACAGTTTCTCGATCTGCTTGTTGACGCGTTGAAGACCCGCCAGCCGCCTGTGCTGTGATCTTGATCGCGCCGCTGCAGGCATTGGCACCGTTGTGACCGACAGGTCTGCAAGACCTATCCAACCGGCTACCTTGAGCGCAAGACGGGCGGTCTCCGCCCTCTCAGGCCGCAGTTTTCAGGCCGCAGTCTTCAGGCCGCAGTCTTCAGGCCGGCGCTCAGCCGCTTGGCGCTCGCGACGGCAGACTCGCCAAGCAGAGGCCAGCTTTGCGTCAGGCCCTCGAAGATGACCGTGAGGTCGGCTTCGCGGCCGGGCAGATCGGCGGCTTTGGCCGCCCGCGCGGCCACCTCCGCCTTGTGCTTTTCCAGCAGGGCGCGGAGCCACTGGTCCTGCGGCGCCGCGGCCACCGCCGCATGGAACAGGCATCCATGCGACGCCTCGCGCGCCATCCAGGCCGCGATGCGGTCGATCATGGTGGAAAGCGCAGGCTCCGGCTCGGCGGGCAGATCCGCGAAAACCTGCTCCAGGTAGCGCCTGTGCCGGTGCTCCAATGCGATGCGCACCATCGCGTCCCGCGACGGCGCGTACTTGTAGAGCGTCCGCAGACTGACACCGGCGGCGCTCTTGAGATCGTCCACGCTCGGTTCCGCGAAGCCCTGTGCAGCGAAAGCCCGCTCCAGTCCGGCGGCGATCCTGGTCAGTCTGTCGGTCATGCTTGACCATGTAGAGGGATCCCTCTACTTCAGCAAGTAGAGCAAACCTTCTACTGCGGAGATCCGGATGACCCATCCCGAAAGGATGCGCGGCATGCTCCTGACCGGGCATGGCGGCTTGGAGAAGCTCGAATGGCGGGACGATCTGCCCGTCCCCGTCCCGGGCGAAGGCGATGTGCTGATCCGGGTCCGGGCCTCCGCGGTGAACAACACCGATATCAACACCCGCACCGGCTGGTATTCCAGGAGCGTGCGCGGCGACACGGCCTCCGGCGCGGCGGAGGGCTACGGATCGCCGGCGAAGGAGGACGGGAGCTGGTCCGGTGCCGCCCTCTCCTTCCCGCGCATCCAGGGCGCCGACTGCTGCGGGGAGATCGTGGCCGTGGGCGCCGCCGTCTCCTCCGCGCGGGTCGGCGAACGGGTGCTGGTTCGCGCCCTGCAGTCCCCGGACGCCGCCGGTTCGGACCTGCCGACCGCCACCTTCGGCTCCGAATGCGACGGGGCCTTCGCCGACTACACGCTTGCCGCTGCGGAGGATGCCATCGCGGTCCGATCGGACCTCTCGGATGTCGAGCTTGCCTCCTTCCCCTGCGCCTTCTCCACCGCCGAAGGCATGATCCAGCGCGGCGGTCTCGGGGCCGAGCGGGTCCTGATCACGGGCGCCTCGGGCGGGGTCGGTTCCGCCGCGATCCAACTGGCAAAGCGGCGCGGTGCGCAGGTGACGGCTGTGACCAGCCCGTCGAAGGCGGAGGATCTGATCGCGCTCGGTGCGGAGACGACGCTGGCCCGCGACTCAGCCTTTCCCGAACGCGCCTTCGACGTGGTGTTGGATCTCGTCGGCGGGCCGCGTTGGACGGATCTGATCGAGAGCCTGCGCAACGGCGGCCGCTACATCGCGGCCGGCGCGATCGCCGGACCGATCGTCGAGCTGGACCTGCGCCGGCTCTATCTGCGCGACCTCTCGTTTCTCGGCTGCACGCACCAGCCGAAGGCCGTCTTCACCGATCTGGTCGGCTACATCGAGAACCGCGAGATCCGGCCCGTCGTCGCGCAGACCTTTCCCTTGCGCGAGCTGCGCGCGGCGCAGCAGGCCTTCCTGTCCAAGTCCCATGTCGGGAAGATCGGAATAGAGATCGCGGCGTGCTGAGCGCGCTGATATGCGATGAAGACTCCTTCAAGTAGTCCCTGTCCCGCTTTTTGGCATTCCAGGCCCTGGCACGCCAGACGGAGATCCTGTCTGGGGCGACCTTGCGGTTCGCGAGCTAGGTGTTGCTGAGCTTGCCGAGCAGGAATTCGGCGCGTTGACTTACGGAAGCCTTTGGCAGCAGGCAGATGCTGTAGCCAAGGTCCACAAGTGCCGCCTTGAGCCGCTCGAACTCCTCTAGGGCGGCGGTCAGATCATGGCGACGGTCACCGTCCTGAGCGTAGATTTTGGGCCAGGGCGGAGCGAGAAAAACGGTCGGAGCGTAGTGTCGCTCTCGACCGAGCGTCCTTCGATACGGCACGCCGGCCGCATGCTCCAGAGCAACGGCCGCGTCGACCAAACCTCTATCGAAGAAGACGAAACCGGATTGCCGCTCGGCAAACGAAAGGTCGGATCGAGCCATGGCAATCGCACGGCGAGCAAAAGACTCCATGTCGATCCAGGGCAATGCGGCTCCGGTTCCAGCCTTCTCCTCCGCCAAGATGCGGCGACCCGGTTCCTCGACAACGCAGTGCCCCCGTTTCTTGAGTTCGACCAGCAGTGTCGACTTGCCGCCGCCGGAACAGCCTGAAATCAAAACAAACCGTCCCAATGTCGTCCCAAGTCCTCTTGACCCAGTTCAGTAGGCTCACTGACAGTTTATCTTTCGCCGGAATCGGCGGTCAATTTGCGCTCGCTTCAATCGCGGAGCTGTCTAGACCTACGCGCTGCTGTCGCACTCCAGCCGAAGCTGCATCCCGATCAGGTTTCGCGCGATCTGGGGAGTCATTACCGAGTCCCGCACCAGCATGGCGCCGGCCAGGCCGTCCATCAGCGCGGCCAGGCGCCAGGCCGCAGCGTCCGCGTCGGCGGGCCCGCCGCCCGTCTCTTCGCCGGCCTCTCGCAAGAGCTCGGCGATCAGACCGCGCCACGCCAGCATGGCCGCGTTCATCACCTCGGCCAGAAGGGGGTCGCGATGGGCTTCGTCCTGGGCGTTCAGCCAGAGCCGCCAGTGCCGCATGTCCTCGTCGTCGATCATCCAATCGGCGAGGCGCTGCATGGCTGCGCGGGCCGGCAGGCCGGAGATCGCCGCTTTCACCGCGTCGATTTCCTGCCAGGCTGCCTGCCGCACCGCCTCTGCCCGCAGCTCCGCCCAGGAGGGAAAATAGTGGTGCAGAAGTCCAGAACCGACCCCGATGGCGCGTGTCACGTCGCGCGTCGCCGCCTGGGCCAGGCCCCTCTGCAGGATGACCTCGATCGCCGCCGCGACGATCTGCTGTCGGCGGTCCGCGCCCGACATGCGTGCCATATCGGCTCCTCCTTGATTGCGGCATCAAGTTGAGCATATGCTCAATTGAGCGCTTGCTCAGTTCAAGGAGGCAACAGGATGTCCGAAGGCCATGTCAAGGTGATCGTCGTCGGCGGCGGAGCAGCAGGCCTTGCCGCCGCGGTCGCCGCGGAAGAGGCAGGTCTGAGCTGCCAGCTTCTGGAGGCACAGGATCGTCTGGGCGGCCGTGTCCAGACGGTGCCGCTGGAGAGTGGCGGCCGCTTCGATGCCGGAGCGCAGATGGTGAACGGCGATATGGCGGCCGTCCTGGCGCTCGCCGAGCGGGCCGGCCGGCATCTTTCGCCAATCCCGCAAAGCGGGATCGGTCTCTGCGTTGCCGGGCAGGAGCTGTTGCGCAGCGAAGACCTGATAGAGGTCGACGAGATCTACACGCTTCTGGAAGAGCAGGTGGTGCGGTGGGACAGCCCGGGCGAAGTGCTCCGCGCCCTGCGCCTGAAGCTGAAGTGGTGGAACACGCCCTGGGAAAGTCTTGGCGAAGCGGGTCGCGGCCTGCAGGTGTTGCTGGAACCGCGGGCGGCTCCTAAGGACAGCCTTGCCGCGGCGCTGCGCGCGTTGCTTCTGGAAGCGGACGAGCAGGCCATGGCGTTTTCCCTCTTCACCGAGCTTTTCGGCGCCCCGCCCGAGGACGTCGATGCGCATGCGGTCCGAGACATCTTCTCGCGCTATGCCTCGGAGCGGAGCGATCTCGAGTTCCAGATCTCCGGAGGGATGATCGCGGTCATCGACCGGCTCGCGTCCGAGCTGCGCCATACACCCAGGCTGCGGACTCCCGTGGACCGTATCCGCGTTACCGGAGATCGGGTGGAGGTCGCGAGCGACGCCGGCATCTGGACGGCCGACAACGTCGTCGTCGCGGTTCCGCCCCCGGCGGCGCGCCGGATCTCCTTCGACCTGCAGGGTGGCGACGCGCTGGATGGACTTCTCTCCTCCTTCACGGCCGGCGACATGATCAAGACGGTGCTCGTGTTCGACAGCGCCTTCTGGCGGCTGAAGGGCCTCAGCGGCACGGCAACGTTCGCCGATCCCGCCGGCCTCGTCGTTGTGGACGGCAGCCTGGACGACGGCCTTGCCCCCCGCCTCATCGCCTTTCAGGGCGGGCCCCTGGCCAGAGAGCTGGCGGCACTGCCGCAGGAGGCCCGGCAGGCAGGTCTGCTGCAGCATCTCAGCCGGGCATTCGGCGCGGCGGCGCTCGCCCCCTTGGAGGTGGCCGAAGCGATCTGGGTCGATCACCCCTGGTGCGGCGGCGGATACAACGCGACCGTGCGGGTCGGGAGACAGCGGGATGCCGTGGCCCGGCTGGCCGCCTGGGACGGCCCGGTCCGCTTTGCCGGCGCGGAGCTGGACGATCGCTTCTGGGGCTACGTGGAAGGCGCCCTCCACAGCGGCCGCAGTGCGGTCGCGCGGATCACCGGCAAGGCCGTCGTCGCGCCAGCCTGAACCCGGAGACCTGGATCTGGGGACCTGACCCGGGGCGGCCGCTCAGGTTACGTCGAACCTCTTGGAAACCGACTCCTCGTCGGACCGATAGTCGACGAAGCCCAGCCTGCCGTAGAAGGCTTGGCCGAGCAGATTCTCTTTGCGAATGTGCGCGTCGATGGCCACGACCTTGGCCGCCCGGGCCGCCGCCAAGGTCGCCTGGAACAGGCGACGCCCAACCCCCTGCCCTTGGACGCCCTGGGCAACGTAGGTCCCTATGAAGGCCCAGTCCGCCGGCAAGGGGTTCGGCCCCTCCCAGTTCGGGTCGCTCCACTCCAGCGCCTGAAAGCCGAGGATACCGTCGCCGGCCGCCGCGACGAAACAGCCGATGCCCAAGGGTCGCTCGATGAAGTCGGCGATCATCCGCTCTTCCGTGAAAGGATCGCGGAAAGCCGTCGTACCGCCTGTCTCGATGATCGCGTTCAAGAGGCCGCACATCTGCGGGGCGTCGGTCTTGCGCGCGGGTCGAACGAAGATATCCATGCCTCCTTATGACCAGTCCGACAGGCTTCCTGCAACCGGAATGCGTCTGCGTCACACGCCTGCCCGCAGCAGGAGGCATAGTCGGTTCACGGGGCCCACTCCGATGACGCATCGGCACCCGGTCTTTGTCTCAAGTGCAAGAGCGGCATACGAACGTACATTGGGCCCATGCCGACCGACGACGACCGGGCGGCTGCGTACGGCGCGGTCCCATCTCTTGCGACCCGGACGGGCGGGCAGGCCCCGCCCCCGCTGTACCTGCACGTGGGCATGCCGAAGACGGCGACCTCGACGCTGCAGCAGATCTACTTCGCGCAGCATCCTGAGATCGACTACTTCGCGCTCGCCCGCAAGGGCGGGCCCTATCCGAAGGGCGGCCCCTTCGACGCCTTCGTCCGCTGGGTCCGGAACGCGACCGATCTGGAAAGCGACCGGGCGCGTCATCGCGCCTATCTGCGGTCGGAGATCGAGGGCTCGCGAAGCGGCGCCCACTGCCGCCTGATCTCGGAGGAGCGTTTCACCGGCCATTTCGGCGCCGGCCTCGACGCCAAGGCGGCGCTGGCCGGCGACCTCTTCCCCGAGGCCCGGATCCTGCTCGCGATCCGCCATC
The DNA here is from genome assembly GCA_028285215.1 of Rhodovibrionaceae bacterium. GTDB lineage: Bacteria > Pseudomonadota > Alphaproteobacteria > Kiloniellales > DSM-21159 > Algihabitans. The sequence continues at coordinate 9,773 of JANQPZ010000164.1, forward strand.
CGGTCGACCACCTGGTCTCGAACTATCTGCAGCACCTGAAGTATCCGCGCGCCGGGCAGACGCCCCTGCCCGCCTTCGACGCCTGGGTGCAGCAAACGCTGGGGAGACAAGAGGATCCGTCGAGCTATGCCCAGACCCTGCGGATCCACGATCTCGTCCGCGCCTACGAGCAGCGGTTCGGCGCGGACAGGGTGCTGGTGCTGGTCTACGAGGAATTCCGCGACCGGCCGGAGCGCTTTCTCGCACGCCTGGCCGACTGGCTCGACGTCTCGGAAGCCCCGTTTCACAGGCTGCACAGCGACCGTCATGCGGTCCGCAACCCGGGCCCGACCCGGCCCGAGTTCGCCTGCTGGTACCTGCGGCAGCGCTGGGTCAATCGCGGACCGAGCCTCATGGGCTCCGCCCTGACCAGGGCCGCCCAGCTCGGCCACCGGATCGACTGGCGGCCCGCGGTCCGTCCGTCCCCTCTCTCGCGCAGCCGGATCGCGCGTTTCGCGGCGGCGCAATGCCGGGCGCTGTCGCAGGAGCGCGGGCTCCACCTGGAGGACTACGGCTACCCCGGCCTCACGTCCTAAGGGATATTGGCATGGCTCAAAGGGGACGGAAGACAGCGCCGCAAGCCTTGCTGCGGAGCGGACGCAGAAAGCGGAGGAGAGGCGGTCGGCTGAAGGCGACGGCTCAGCGGGATAGAGCGAACTTCCGTCTGTGACGTTGAGAGTCCGCTCCGGTCCCCGCGCGCTCTGATTGGATCTGGTCTGTTGCCGCAGTCCGACGCCTGTCGCGCTAGTGTTCGGCACTCAAGAGCCGCGCGACGGCGCCCGATATTGGAAGGCCCGCATCGATCTCCAGAAACATGAACTGGCCGCTCGGGTTTACTTCGAAGAAGACATAGTTTCCGTCCGGATCGAGGCGTAGATCAAAGGAGGCCATGTGCAGTCCCAAGAGGCGTGTCATATGCTCGATCTTGTCGACAACTGCCTCCGGCAGATCGTGGCGTTGCCAGCCATGCGGGCTCTTGCGCCAATCCACCTCTTCCGCAGCATCGTCACGCGCAAGCTCGGCCGCATAGACGTCGCTGCCTACGATCGTGACACGGACGTCGCGAGTGCAAAGAACCTCTTCCTGGATAATCGACGGCGCCGTGGAAAGAGCTCCGTCGTCGCGCAGATCCTCTTCCGTCAGCCGGCGGGTCGCGATGCCGTGAGGGTAGTCTCCAAAAACGGACTTAATGATGCATCGAGGGTTTCTGTCTGCGAACCGCCTGATCGCCTCGACATCGTTGGAGATAACGGTCTGCGGAATGAGAAGGCCGCATCGAACGGCGAGGTCGAGTTGATGAACCTTGTTGGCAGCCTTTGCCTCCGCCCATATCGGGTTGTGCACCCGAGGGTGCGACTGAAGGAGACCCCGGAGCGCGACCGAAGCTTCGGCTCGGACGAAGCGACCGACAGTGGCGTCGGAAACCTCCGGCGAGGCGACAGGCGTCCCGAAGCGGCGCCACCAAATCGACCGGAACGCCATCAGATCGCACCGATCACCGTCTATCTCGACGGCGCGCTCCCCGACGCTGGTCCATGTGATGGCGTCCCGCCAGGGATGCCAACTGGTATTCCATACAAGACAGCCGATACCCATCTCCGACAGACGGTGCCCAACGATCTTCGAATGAAAGTCCTCCTCCTCGCTGATGATGAGCACCCGCATCGCTCAGTCGAAGGGCCCTCGCGTTCTGGGTGGCGCCGCGAAGTCGGCACTGCCACCCGGAATATCGCTGTCGTCTTTCGTCTTCTCGAAACAAAACCAGCTCGAGCATTTGGTGCCCGAAGTTGAATACATCGCCCCACCGGGGTTGGCGGGATTGAGCAGCGACTCGAGGATTGCATCCAGTCTCTCGCGGTTGAGCCACTCGATGATCGATCGCCTGTCCTTCGCGAACTCCTCGAAGTCCCTGGGCGTCAGGCCCCTTTCCATGCCTCTCAATACTGCGGGCACGCGGCCTGTTGGCATCGTAAGGGGCGCGGTAAAGTTCTCCGGCTCTCCCTCGCGGGTGATGACTTCGATCACCCTCGGCGGATCCAGGTGGATGATGGAGGACACGATCGGCGGTGCGGTGACCGTGTTGGTTCCCGGCCGCCAATCCGTCGTCACCTCGAGTTGAACGACACCATCCACCGTACCGGCCGGACCTACGACAATGCCTTTCACGAGACCGCCGGCCTCCAAGATGGGCTCCAGAGCCTCCCGAATGGCATCGTCCCGCAGGACGGCCACCACTGCGGCATCCATAAGCGAGGGCATGTCGCTTGCTTCGACGGCCTTCGCCATGCGTTCTATCTGCTGATCGAGATCGGCCATGCTTCCCGCCTTCTGGTCCGAGATCATGTCGTCCTCCTTCCCTGCGGCCATTTCCGTTCGTCGTTTTACAGATTTCACAATGATAACACGTTCTTATGAAGGAACGGCAGCCTGAAGGTTGGATACTTGATTTTGAGATCGTGAAGGCGGCCTTGTAGGCGGTCTCACAATCGAGTGCAGTGCGGGGCCGACCGACCTGCGCCGCATGAGCGCTGCGCGCCAGATCGTCTGCCCCGGATCCCAGCTCGGAAACGCAGCTTGCCGCGCACTGTCATAAGACTGCGGGCACAAGACTGCGGGCTCCGCCTGGAGGACGACGGCTACCCCCCGCCTCACGTCCTGAAGGGACACAGCAGTTGCGCCGGAGAGCTTGCAGACAGGACCGCTCGCCTGGAGCGCCGCATCCTGCAGGGCTCACGGCGACGGAGCGCAGGGCGCTTTTCTTCGGAGTTCCCCACAAGGGCGTTCGTCATCCGAAACCTGCACCTGCTACCTCGTTGCGGAGTGTCTACTTTGAGGTTTCGAGCCGTCGTGCGGCCTTTCGGTCGGAGGCGGCAGAAACCATACAGGCCGCCTCGAAAGCAATGAATCGATGACCGCAATCGTCCCTTATGCCCCACACCATCTTCCTGCCGTTCTCGATATTGCTCGCACTGCTTGGAGCCCGGTCTTTCCGCTGATGCGTGAAGACATCCCCGACTACGTGTTCGAGGGTTTCTATCCGGAAGGCTGGCTGAAAAGGCAGCTGGCGGACGTTGAAGCCATCTGTCTCGACGAGGAGACCGAAATCTGGTTGGCCCAGACGGACGGGACCCTGGCGGGCTTCATGGGCCTTCGCGCCCATGAACAAGACTCCCTGGGCGAAATCCACATCATTGCCGTAGATCCGATTCACCAGCGATGCGGTGTCGCGACCGTGCTGATGCGTTTCGCCTTCGACTGGATGCGCCGACGTGGACTGGCCATGGCCATGGTCGAGACGGGCGACGACCGAGGCCACGCGCCTGCGCGCGCGGCGTACGAAAGCGCCGGCTTCGAGCGGTATCCGGTCACGCGCTATTTCCGAAAACTCTAGCTGTCGGTCGCGATCGCTGTCGCGATTCTTCAAGAGTTCCGGTGAGGGCCGTTCTATCTCTTCCGCCATGCTGTCCAGCGAGGAAGAAGACATGAACCTGCGATACACCCTCCTCTACGTCGACGATGTCGCCGCCACCCTCGATTTCTACGAACGCGCCTTCGCTCTCAGCCGGGCCTTTCTGCACGAGTCCGGCGACTACGGCGAGCTGTCCACGGGCGAGACGAAGCTCGCCTTTTCATCCACCGCGCTGATGCGACAGCTCGGGAAAACGCCGGGAAAGCCGACCCCCGACGCCCCCGTGT
>JANQPZ010000194.1 GCA_028285215.1 Rhodovibrionaceae bacterium
CCGCACGCAAGACGGCAAAGGCGCGCGCCGTCTCCAGTCCGCCGGCAGCGTCGGAGGCCGCTACGGCCTCGTCCAGAGTGGCGATCAGGGCGGCGGCCGAATTGCCCAGTCCGGTGGCGCGCGCTTGCGTCAGGCAGTTGGCCGCCTTCGCCAGAGCGTCGGGGTCGTCCAGTTCGGCGTCGAAGGCGGCGATCTGCGTTTCGACCGCCGCGCGCTCCTGTTGCAGCAATGCGGCCGCCTGCTCCGCGGCAGCCTGGGCCTGGCTGGCTGGAGCGCCGCTCGACAACCGCTCGAGACGCTTTGCGTAGCGTCCCAACTGCCAGTGTTTTTCCTGCAGTCGAAAGCGGATGGTATGGGCCCAGGTAATATCGTTGCGGCCGTCCAGATCGTAACCGACCCAGGTGGCGAGGCTGATGGGGGCCGGGCGCAGCTCGGACCAGCGGTCGGGATAGATCTCCTGGCCGACCTGCAGGATCGCGTGCAGCAGCGCCCCTATAGCGTCCTGTGCCTCGGCCAGGGCGGACAAGGCCTGCTCGTGCTCGCTGTCCAGGGTGATCGGCCTGTCCGGCCGGTGCGGCAGGTTGTGCAGGCTGCGTTCGACTTCCGACCGCGGTTTTTCGCCCTCGACCAGGTCGGCCAGCAGCCCGCGCAGGGCCTGGGACATGGCGAAGGTGGGGTGGGCGGTGAAGACGATCCCGTCCTCCGGCCGGCTCCAGGCCGCTGCGAAAGCGGCAAAGGGCTCTGTCGTGCCGTCGGCCCGTACAGCCGTGCTGCGCACCAGGGCCTTCAGGTCGGCAACCTCTGCGCTGCCGCTTCCGTCCAAGCCGAGATAGTGGCGCAGGCGGCTTGCTCGATCGATCAGGGCTTCGTCGCAGAGGACCTTGGCAACGGCGGCGATGTCGCGAAGCGCGATCTCTCCGCGTTCCAGCGCGACGGACAGTTCGAAGGCCAGGTGCTGCACCGGATTGAACTGGGGCTCGCGCCGGGTCCGGGTGCGCAGCTCCGCCAGTCTTTCCCGCCAATCTGTCAGAAGGCCGAGGGGATCGGATCCCCCTTGCGGGGAATCGGCGAGGGCTTGGCGCGAGCTCACAATTCAGAAGCTGCCGTCGAGTTTCAGGAAGTCGTAGCGGTCGATCGAGCGGACGCGGGTTTGCCGCGGTCCGCTGGAGCGCAGGAGCGTCAAGGGCACTTCGACTCCCGCTCCGCCAAGGGCCCAGATCTTGCGGTAGAAATCGGCCTGATCCGCGATGTCCTCCCCGCTCACGGCGAGAACGGCGTCCAGCGGCTCGATGCCGGCCTGGTCCGCGGGCCCGCCTGGTGTCACCCGCTGCACCAGCAGCCGGCCGCCGACCTCCACCGTGTGAAGGCCCAGCCAGGGTCGCGGCTCCGTGTTGGCGCGCCCGTGGGTCAAGAGGTCGTCGTAGATCGGATGCAACGCCTGGATCGGCACGAACATATTGCCGGCCAGCGTCCCGCCGGCACTCGAGCTGCCGGCATCGCCCACGTGTAACGATCCGATGCCCAGCAGTTCGCCCTGGCGGCTCACCAGGGCCGCACCGCCGAACCCGGGATGGGGCGGTGTGGTGAAGATTGCGTCGGGCAGCAGGTATTCCCAGTAGCCGGCGAAGTCTCGCCGCGAGACCACGATGGCGGGTCCGATCAGCCGGTCATTGCCGACGAAAGCCGCAACGAGGACTTCGCTGCGCTCCTCAGCGTCTGCGGAGGAATCGCCCAGAGGCATTGCCGGCAGTCCCAGCGGCCGATCTGCGCGCACCAGACCGAAGCCGCTGTCGTAGTCGTAGGCCGTGACTTCTGCGCCGACGATGCGTCCGTCGGGCAGCAGCAGCTCCACGGAGCCGGCTTCCATCACCAGATAGCCGATGGTCAGCACCAGACCCTGCTGGGTATCGATCAGGACACCCGAGCCTTGACGTTCGGTGCCCAGGGTGGCGGCCGTCCGCGCATCGCCCGGAATCAGGGCACGCAAGCCGACGACGGCGTCCAACGGATTGGCCGCAGCCTCCGCGCCGGTCCGCTCGCTGTCGGCAAGGCCGGATCGCGGTGAAAGCTGGACCGCGACGACGAGAAACAGCAGCCCAAACCATGCCAAGCGACGTAACGTCATCTCGCTCTCCCGAAAGCCGATCCGACCTCCCCCGGGGCCCCATCCTTTTATCATAGGTTGGACGGGTACGTTCAGTCTTCCAGCAAGTAGCCGCTGCGGTGCGGGAGCGGCGTGCGCCCGACGATCTTCGCGAGAGACATGCCCTGCGTGACGAAGCGATGGCTGCGGACCGACAGGATCAAGCCGTCCGTCCCTGCGGTGACGGCCGTCCGGGCCTGCGTCGGATCGGTCGCGGCGGGATCGACGATCTCGCAGATAAGGTCGCCGATTTTCACGCGGTCGCCGGGCGCGACCGCATAGACCACCACGCCGGCAACCGGGCTCTTGACGCTGTCCGTGGCGGTCAGCTCCGTGGCGTCGCACCTCGGCTTCGGCCGTGCACCGGGCTGGCCGGCGATGTAGCCGCGGCGCTGGAGTGTCCGGAAGATGGCACGCGCGTCGGCCTCCGCCTGCAGGTCGCTGACATCCATCCAGCCGCGCAGTTCCACCGTGGCGGCCTCGCAGGCGGGCGGGATCGGCGCATAGGGAAAGCGCTCCGCCAGCCGCAGCCAAGGTGTCGAGAAGGCTTCGTCGAAGGAGTTGCCGCCGGAATCCTCGGCCAGCAGTACGGCGTCTACGCCGAGCTCCGCGGCCAGGTCCTGCGCCTGCGGCCAGTGCTGCGGGATCAGGAAAAGGTGCGGCAGCGCGAGGTCGTCGCAGTGCAAGTCCAGCACCAGATCTGCATCGCAGGCCTCGCGCGCCAGGATCAAGCGCAGGGCCTGCAGCGCCCGCTGCGGCACGATGTCGTTGAGAACGCTGCGAAAGACGGAGCGAATGGTCGCAACGTTGCTGGCGGCATCGTCGGTCAGGCGCGCTTCTACGCGGTCGCCGGCCAAAGCGGCCAGGTCCGGCCAGTTGCGATTGAAGTTGCCCCCCGAGAGCGCGAATTCGTAGCGACCCAACTGCGTATGGTCGAGAAACTGCGCAAGTCCGATCGGATTGGCATAGGGCACGAGAACGATCTGACCGGTCACTTCGCCGCCAGCCTCTGCGGCCTGGAGTAGCCGCAGGAGATGATGGGCCACCAGCATCCCCGGTGTCTCGTCGGCATGAAGGGAGGCCTGGATGTAGGCCTTGCGGCCGGTCGGCGACTCCGGAATGACCGATTCCGGACCGAATCGATGGATCAGCAACTGTTGCGTCGTACCGGCGGCGGGCGCGGGCAGAAGACGGATATCGGTGCGTCGCGCCATGGCAGTCGAGAGCTCGAATAAGGGGAATATGCCGCGAGAATTACGCTCGTTAACACTTGGGTCAAGGTACTGATTTGAGCAGCCTTTTCGCGCGCTGTCGGACCGAAGTGTGACAGACTTGCAACAGAGTGGGGAAGCCATGCAACAGGGGCATGCCTCGCTTGCGGCAATTTGCATAGACGCAAGGCAAATTCATGCACATCTTCAGTGCATCGTTGCTGCGACGCAGCATCCCAAAGTTTCCTTGCCAGCGCCGGATCGGGCAGCGGCAAGACAGAGATCCGGAGTTTCTCCGGATACCAGGGCCCGCAAGCGCGCCCCCCGTGCGGCGGGTCCTACGTCTCCCAGACGTGAAGCCTCCCTGTTCAACTTGCCCCGGTGGTTCACCGCCGGGGCTTTTCTTTGTGCAGGCATCCGAAGCATCGGCATCCAGGTCGCCGTAAAAATAACTCTATTTAAGTGTGATATATATTCTCAGTTGAGCGCGAAGTCTCTTCTCAGCTTCAGCGCTCGGACCACTTTTTTTCCGGAATTTTCCGATCGGCCGGCGTGACGGCCGCTGCCGGATCGCCGTCGTGTAGAGATCTACAGTTGGCAACGGCGCGAGCGCCTCGAGATATCCCCAGGCTGTGGATATCTCGAGGCATAAGACTCTTGGTTAAGGCGTCTTTTGCTCACCGCTCAAAGTCGTATGACGAGACCGCTCTGCAACCCTTTGATCTTCCTGACTAGACAGGACCTGATCAAGGCTGCGCAGGGGCCTCAGCAAGTAAGGGCTGACCGGCAATGCCGGTTGGGTTTTCCGGGAGTCATCCACAGGCTTGTCCACAAGATGCATGGTCGGTCACGACTCCAGCCGCTATATCTTGCGTCCTGGATGCACCGATTCGGCTTAACGGGAGGTTAATCGGGCGTCCGGATTTCGGCGCCTCAACCGCGCCTGCGGCCCACCTTTGGACACGGTTTTCAGGCTTCGGTTTTCAGGCTTTGCGCGCTCGCTCGGCGTCGATTTGATCGAGCGCCTTAACCACGGCTTCGAAGGCCAGAAGCACGGATCCGTGGCGCGACTTCACGCTGCGCGCCGGTAACAAGACCTTAAGCTCTTCCCAGGGCGACCCTGGCGGTGGGCCGCCCTGTTTCAGCATGGCGCGCATTTCATCGCGGACCTGGCGCAGTTCGGCCGTGGAGCGGCCGATGACGTGCCGGGCCAAGATCGAGGCGGCTGCCTGGCCCAACGTACAGGCCCGCACAACCTGGCCGTAGTTCGAAACCCGATCGTCTTCGAGAGTCAGATCGACGGTGATGCGGCTACCGCAGAGCGGGCTGACTTGCTGCACCGTGGCGTCGGGGGCGGGCAGGCGCCGCTGCAGCGGGATGTCCCGCGCCAGGGCCATCACGTCGTCGTTATAGAGCTGCTTCAGGGCTTCGTCGGCCATTCTGCCTCTCTTGCCTCTGCCTCGCCGTCCGACCTTCGCTTTTGCCGGTCGGTTCCTTGCAGCGGCGGACCCTCATGGGTATATCACCGCCTCTGCCGGCCGTGCCACGTGCCGGCTCTCTACTTCCGGCTGGAACCGGATGGACATAGGTTGGGAAGTCATGACCGAACAGGGCTCGAAGTCACCGCTCTTCGCCGATCGCCTCAGCGTCGAACAGGTCGAGGAAGGCCATGAACTGGCGCCGAAGTTCGACGAGCGCGGTCTGATCCCGGTGGTCACCACCGCCTACGCCAGCGGCGAACTGCTGATGCACGGCTATATGAATGCCGAGGCGCTGGCCCGTACGATCGAGAGCGGCGAAGCTTGGTACTACTCCCGCAGTCGTCAGGCGCTTTGGCATAAGGGCGCGACCAGCGGCCTCGTGCAGAAGGTGCTCGAGATGCGCATCGACGACGATCAGGATTGCGTCTGGCTGCGTGTCGAGGTGGTCGGCGACGCGAGCTGCCATGTCGGCTATCGCTCTTGCTTCTATCGCTCTCTGCCGGTCGGCGAGACGGCCGGGCAAGGACCCGTGCAGCTGCAGTTCGAGGAAACGGAGAAGACCTTCGATCCCGTCGAAGTCTACGGCGACGCGCCCAATCCGACACAGCTCTGACGGCGCACCTCACACGCGCCGCCGCGCTACAACGCCGGGACCGCGTCACCGCTTTCGGGTCTGCCGGGCGAAGCCATCTGCTGTCGAACAGGGCAAGACGTACTTTTTTCCACCTGTAAACGTTTTCGTTTCGATCCTGTGACTTGCGGTTTCTGTCATCGTTCTGTCACGCTTCTTCGGGTATCGCGAAGGAGTCGGGCCGATGAACGAGTTGGTTGCCGCGCTTTTGCTCTGGGCGAGCCAGTCGACCGGCTATCCGGCGCAGATCGAGGTCCCGAGGGTCGAGTTGGCCTCGACCGCCCAGCTGCAGGCGCACTTCGCGGCCGGTGGCGCAAACGCCGCCGGGCAGCAAGTCGCAGCGCTCTACGAGCCGGCCCGTAACGTCATTCTGCTCGATACGACGCTGGATCTCTCGACGCCGCTAGGGCGCAGCTATCTGCTGCACGAACTGGTGCACGCGCTGCAGTTCGCGGCTGGACGCCAGGCGGAGGTCCGTTGTGTCGGCCTGCTGGAATCCGAAGCCTACAGCACCCAGGCGCGCTATCTGAAGGACCACGACCTGCCGCAGGCGGCCAGCCTGCACAGCATTCTCGGTCTGATGCAGGCCGGCTGCGGCTGGCCCGAGTAGCCGGCCGGTCACAGGGGGATTCGCCTTGGCGATCCGGCCTGAGGCGATCCTGCGTCAGCTGGCCAAGGCGCGCCGCGCCCGATCCAGAACCGCCCCCCGGTCGGGCAGAAAGTCCTCTGCGATCCACCAGCGCTCCAGCTCTTCCAGCAAGTCCCCGAGGGCCGGCCCGGTCCGGGCGCCCAGCTCGATCAGGTCGCGGCCCTTGACCGGGAACGCGAGGTCCGGCCAGGCGGCTGCCTCGGTCAAGGCCGCTTGCAGCTCTGCGGTCCCGCCGCGCCGTGCCGCGGCGAGGCGGAGCAGGTCGGCCACCGCCGTTTTGCCGAGACGGTAGCAGGCGATCCGCAGATCCCGCCGCGTCATTCCTGGTGCAACCGGCAGCGGCGGCTGGGTCAGCAGCTCCAGCCGGTCGCGCTGGGCGTTCGAGAGACGCAGGCGCGCGGCGATAGCATCGGCGCCCTCGCGGTCGGTCTCGACCAGCGCCGCAAGACGGAGCAAGGGATCCGGCTGGCCGGCCTCCAGGGTCAGCAGACGGGCCAGCGGGGCCGTATCTCCCTCCTCCGGCAGCTCCTCGGCGAGAATGCGATGCAGGATCATGATGTCCAGGGTCGGCACCGGATCCGGCGCTTCCAACAGACGCAGCAACTCGGCCCGCACCCGTTCCTGGGAGAGATGGATCAGCTGCGGGGCCGCCGCCGCCGCCGCCGCCAGGCCTTCGGGGTCCGGCGCGCCGCGGCCGTAGTGGGCGTGGAATCGGAAGAAGCGCAGCAGACGGAGATAGTCCTCCGCGATTCGCTGGGCCGCCCGGCCGACGAAGCGCACACGACCGGCGCGGAGGTCGGCCAGCCCCCCGAAGTAGTCGTAGATTGCGCCCTCGGGCGTGCAGAACAGAGCGTTCATAGTGAAGTCGCGCCGGGCCGCGTCGGCCTTCCAGTCGTCGGTGAAGGCCACCGTCGCGTGACGGCCGAAGGTCTCGACGTCCTCGCGCAGGCTGGTGATCTCGAAGGGATGGTGATCGGCGACTGCGGTGATCGTCCCGTGTGCCAGGCCGGTCGGCACGGCTTTCAGGCCGGCCTGGGAGATCAGCTGCATCACTCGTTCGGGGGCGAGCGGCGTCGCGATGTCGATGTCGCGCACGGAACGCCCGGCCAGGGCGTCGCGGACGCAGCCGCCCACGAAGCGCGCCTCGGCGCCGCCGGCCGCGAGCGCTGCCAGCACGGTCCGCGTCGGTGCGCCGGTCATCCAGTCCTGCGGGGGAATCGTCTCGAGGGGGTGTTCCATGACGCCGGCAAGGTAGTGCAGGCCAGGCGGAAAAGGCAGCCCCCGTAAACTCTTGGCCCACGGTCCGCCGCGGGACTCACGGACTCGCAAACGATCGTCTATATCTGCAGCATGTCCACGTCACCTTCCGCTCAAGGTCCGCGGCCCGACGAGGTAACGGAACCGCCGTATCTCTCAGGCCTCAACGCGGCGCAGCGCGAAGCCGTCGAGACACTCGACGGTCCGGTGCTGATGCTCGCCGGCGCGGGTACCGGCAAGACCCGGGCGCTGACCGCGCGTCTGGCCCATCTGCTGCTCACCGGCCGCGCCATGCCGGGGCAGATCCTGGCCGTGACCTTCACCAACAAGGCAGCCCGGGAGATGAAGGAGCGGGTGGCCGGATTGCTCGGGCGCAGTGTCGAGGGCTGGTGGCTGGGCACCTTCCATTCGCTAGCGGCCCGATTCCTGCGCCGCTACGCGGAGATGGCCGGCCTGCAGCCCAACTTCACGATCCTGGATCCCGACGACCAGCTGCGCCTGATGAAGCAGATCCTGGTCGCCGAAGGCATCGACGACAAGGCCTGGCCGGCGCGCGCCGTGCTGTCGGCCGTCGAGCGCTGGAAGGACAAGGGCCTGACGCCGGAGCGCGTGAGCGCGGGCGAGGCCGGCGCGGTTGCCAACGGTCGCGGTATCGAGCTCTATGCCGCCTATCAGGCCCGCCTGCAGCAGCTCAACGCCTGCGATTTCGGCGACCTGCTGCTGCATTGCATCGAGATCTTCCGCAGCCGTCCGGAGGTGCTGGCCGAGCTGCATCGCCAGTTTCGCTACCTTCTGGTCGACGAGTACCAGGACACCAATGTCGCCCAGTACCTCTGGCTGCGGCTGATCGCCCAGGGGCACAAGAACATCTGCTGCGTCGGCGACGACGACCAGTCGATCTACGGCTGGCGCGGCGCCGAGGTCGGCAACATCCTGCGCTTCGAGCAGGATTTCCCCGGCGCAAAGGTGATCCGGCTGGAGCGCAACTATCGCTCCACCCCCACCATCCTGGGGGCAGCGTCCGGCCTGATCGCGAAAAACGAGGGACGGCTGGGCAAGACGCTCTGGACCGAGGGCGATGCGGGCGAGCACATCCGCGTGCGCGGCTTGTGGGACGGAGAGGCCGAGGCGCGTTTCGTCGGCGACGAAATTGAGGCGTTGCAGCGCGCCGGAGAATCGCTGGGCGAGATAGCGATCCTGCTGCGCACCACGGCCATGATGCGCGAGTTCGAGGATCGCTTTAATGCGATCGGCCTGCCGCACCGGATCGTCGGCGGTCCGCGCTTCTACGAGCGGCTGGAGGTGCGCGACGCGCTGGCCTACCTCCGTGTGGTGGCGCAGCCGGCCGACGATCTGGCTTTCGAGCGCATCGTCAACAAGCCCAAGCGCGGTCTTGGCGAGGCAACCTTGAAACAGCTTCGTCAGGCGGCGCGCGCGCAGGGTTTGCCGCTGCTCGAGACGGCGCGGCGCCTGATCGCAACCGACGAGTTGAAACCGAAGGCGCGCAAGGCCCTGACCGACGTGGTCGAAAGCTTTCTGCGCTGGCGGCAGGCGGCGGAGGAACTGCCCCACACGGAGCTGGCCGAGACGGTGCTGGAAGAGTCGGGCTATATCGAGATGTGGCGCCAGGACACGGCGATCGAGGCACCCGGTCGATTGGAGAACCTCGTGGCGCTGGTCGACGGCATGGCGGACTTCGAGAACCTTCAGGGGTTTCTCGAACATGTCGGATTGGTGATGGAGAACCTGCAGGAAACCGGCGGCGAACAGGTCTCGATCATGACCTTGCACGCGGCCAAGGGTCTCGAGTTCGACACGGTCTTCCTGGCCGGCTGGGAAGAAGGGCTGTTTCCCAACCAGCGTGCGCTCGATGAGACCGGGCTCCGCGGTCTGGAGGAGGAGCGGCGGCTCGCCTACGTCGGCTTGACCCGGGCGCGCCGACGCCTGTTCGTGACCTTCGCCGCCAACCGGCGGCTGCACGGTTCCTGGGCCGCGGCCATCCCCTCGCGCTTCGTCGACGAACTGCCGCCGGAGCATGTCGAAGTGGAGTCGGAACAGGGCCTCTACGGGCAGGCCGCGGCTGCCTGGGGCGGCAGCTTCGGGCGTTTCGGTGCCGAGGAGGATCCCTTCGGTCCGCGACGCGTTTCGCCCGGGATGAGCCGAGCCCAACGCTACGCCAACGAGTCCCGACCCTTCATCGATGGGACGGCCACAGTGGTGGAGTCGCTGCCGGCGGAGGGTGGGTTCGCCATCGGCGAGCGCGTCTTTCACACCAAGTTCGGTTACGGCTCGGTGGTTCGTACGGAAGGCGAGAAACTGACCGTAGCCTTCGACCACTCGGGCGAAAAGCGAGTCATGGCCGCCTTCCTCGTGCCGGCGGATCAGGCCGGCTGACGTCATGTCCGATGCGATTTGGGAACTGCGCCTGCAAGTGCCGGAGGCGGCAAGGCCGCTGTTTGAAACGGCACTGGAGCAAGTGAACGGTGCAGCGCTCTCGGTCGGCGGATCGGATCGGCAGGGGCTGGTGCCGCTGACGCTCTATCTCGGCGAGGAGCCGGAGCGCGCGGACATCACTGCACGTTTGGCTGCTGCTGCGGCGGCCATGGGGATAAAGACGCCCGACTTCACCTGCGAACTCATGCCGGAGATCGACTGGGTGGCGGAAAGCCAGGCCGGGTTGCCGGCCGTCCGGAGTGGTCGGATCTGGGTGTACGGCAGCCATGTCGCGGAGCCGCCGCCGCCGTCCTGCATCGCCTTGCAGATCGACGCCAACGTCGCGTTCGGCACGGGTCGGCACGAGACCACGCGGCTCTGTCTGCAGGTCCTGCAGGATCTGGCGCGTCGGCGCCGCAGGGAAAACATCCTGGATCTCGGCTGCGGCTCCGGTCTGCTGGCCTTCGCCGCTGCGCGGCTCTGGCCGACGGCTCGGGTGACCGCAAGCGACCTCGATGCGCCCTCTATCCGGGTGGCACGAGAGAATGCCCGGCTGAACGGCTTTCGGCCCGGCCGGATCGCCTTCGACATAGGCGCCGGCTACCGGGCACCGGATGTGCGCCGGAACGGCCCCTACGATCTGATCGTGGCCAACATCCTGGCCGGCCCGTTGATGACGCTGGCGCGAGAGACATCTGCCGCACTCTCGCCCGGGGGCTTGGCGGTGCTGTCGGGACTGCTGGTGACGCAGGAACGGGCCGTGGTCGCACGCCATCGCGCCGCGGGCCTGCATGTGCAGGCGCGGCGGCGGATGGGCGAGTGGTCGGCGTTGCTGTTGAGGAAAGCCTGACCGGCGACGAAAGCCGGCTGTGTGACCGCAGCCTTACCGGCGATTACCGGGTCGGCACCTGCGCCTGGGCGCAACGGCGTGCCTGAGCGGCAATCTCGCCGCGGGGCAGACCGATGTCCCGCAGCGTGGCTTCGTCCAGCTGTGACAGGGCCAGCCGCGTGCGGCGGCAGACGAGCTCGCGCCGAACAACGCGGAGCAGAGCCTGCAGGCCGAGGACCCTGGCGAGGCTGCGCAGACTGTCGCGGATGGCTTCGGCTTGCAGGCGCTTGGCTTCGGCGACGATCAACTGGGTCGCCAGCGGCGTCCCAAAGGTTTTGGCCTTCAGCACCGCATCCAGTTCGCGGTCGGTAAGGCGGGCCATGGTGGAAATCCTTTCGCGATTCTTGTCGTTTCGTTTTGTTTTCTTGCGCCCGACAGCGGTTGCGCGACAGCTTCGAAAAGTACCGTCGAATGGCCGCTGTTTTGATGACGCTGTGATAGAGATAAGGGGGCTAAGCCGTTGTGAAATAGACATTGCTGCGCTGCAGCGTTGCGCGTCTCGCATGCCTGCTTACCCAGGCGTTAACGCGGCGCTCATCCGCCTTTCGCGGCATAAGGGAAGTGACTCGGCACACAGTCGTAATTGCAATTCCACTGGAGGAGATCCTGCACTACCTTGAGGGCATGGATGACATGTCACCGAGACCCCTTATCTCCCCGGCTGGTTCGGCCGAACGCCTGGCGGCTCTGCGCGCTGAACTCGATCGCCGCGGCCTTGACGGCTTTCTCGTTCCGCGCGCGGACGAGCATCAGGGAGAGTATGTGTCGGCGCGCGCCGAGCGGCTGCTCTGGCTGACCGGCTTCTCCGGCTCTGCAGGCCTGGCCGTGGTGCTGGGCGACGCCGGGGCGATCTTCGTCGACGGTCGCTACACGCTGCAGGCCGAACGGGAAGTGGACACGACTCTCTTCGAGCCGCGCCACTTGGTGGAGGAGCCGGCCGGACCCTGGATCGCAGAACGCTTGAAGGGCGGCAAGCTGGGCTACGATCCCTGGCTTCATACGGAAGATCAGGTGAGGCGCCTGAACGCGGCCTTGACGCGAAGCGGCAGCGAGTTGGTTGCGGCCGAGCCCAATCCCCTGGATGCGGTGTGGCCGGATCAGCCCGATCCGCCCTTGACGCCCGCGGTCGCTCACGAGTTGCGCTTCGCCGGCGAAACGTCGTCCGACAAGCGTGCGAAGCTGGCGGGCGAGTTGCGTCGCCAGGGGGTCCGTGCCGCCGTCTTGACCATGCCGGACTCCATCGCCTGGTTGCTCAACGTGCGCGGCAGCGATGTGCCTCGGACGCCTTTGAGCCTGTCGTTCGCCCTGGTCGACGACGAAGGTCAGGTCGACTGGTTCGTCGATGCCCGAAAGGTAACGGCGGACCTGCCGGCGCACCTCGGCAACGGCGTGCGCATCCGGCAGCCCCAGGAGCTGGCGCAGGCATTGGACGAACAACGAGATCGCAAGGTCCTGGCGGATCCGACCGGTACCGCCCAGTGGGTCTTTACCCGCCTGGAGGCGGCGGGCGCCGAGGTGGTGCGCGGCGATGACCCCTGTCTGCTGCCCAAGGCCCGCAAGAACCCGACGGAACTGGCGGGTGCGCGTGCCGCGCATCGCCGCGACGGAACGGCCCTGGTCACGTTCCTGGCCTGGCTGGAGGAAACCGCGCCCGCCGGCGGCGTCACGGAACTCGCTGCCAGCGATCATCTCTACCGCCTTCGCGCCGAAGGCGAGCGGTTCCGCGATCTGTCCTTTGACACGATTTCCGGCTCCGGTCCGCAGGCCGCGATCATGCACTACCGGGTCACGCCGGAGACCGATCGGGAGCTGCAAACCGGTGAACTCTATCTGGTCGATTCCGGTGCGCAGTATCTCGACGGAACGACCGATGTCACGCGAACGATCGCCATCGGGCCGCCAAGCCCGGAGATGCGCCGTCGCTACACGCTGGTGCTCAAGGGCCATGTGGCCATCGCGACGGCACGCTTCCCGGAGGGCACGACCGGCAGCCAGCTGGACAGTCTCGCGCGGCGACCCTTGTGGGACGAAGGACTGGACTTCGACCATGGCACCGGGCACGGAGTCGGCAGTTACCTCTCGGTGCATGAGGGTCCGCAACGCATTTCCAAGGTGCCGAACCGGGTTGCGCTGAAGCCCGGCATGATCATCAGCAACGAACCCGGCTACTACAAGCCCGGTGCCTACGGCATCCGCATCGAGAATTTGGTTGCCGTGCAGCCGGCTGAGCCTCGCAACAACGACGAGCGCAAGATGCTGGATTTCGAAACGCTTACGCTGGCGCCCTTCGATCGGACGCTGATCGATGTCACGCTGCTGTCCGAAGGCGAGATATCCTGGATCGACGCTTACCATAGCCGCGTGCGTCGAGAGCTTTTGCCCACCTTGGATGGGCAGGTCAAAACCTGGCTGGAAGCCGCAACGGCGCCGCTCGCTGATAGATAAAAGTTTAGTTATACAACTTTATCTTCTATGCTTTCTCCGAAAGGGTAGGGATTAGTTCGTTTGCATAGTATGTCTGCGAGCGGCCCTTCCCGAGATCGCTTAGACCGTGATCGCTAAAATTGAACTGTTAACGGAGTGCTAAGACGGGCGCAGGACACTGAGGGCGAAGGCGTTGAAAAGAGCGCCGTAAACATCCGCGAGAACCCGAACGTGTCCCTGCCGCCTGCCGGCCCGAGTCGCCCGAAACCAACCATGCGCGAGCTGGATGACATTCTGCGCTTGCATGCCCTCTGGCTAGACCGTGAGCGGGCCGGGAGGCGTGCGGACCTGCGCTTTTACGATCTGGCGGGCCTGTCGCTGGTCGGGCGGCGCCTGGCGAAGTCTTCGCTTGTCGGGGCGCGGCTGGTCGGCTGCGACCTGCGCAATGCCGATCTGATCGGTGCCGACCTCTTCGGCGCCGATCTCACCGACGCCGAT
>JANQPZ010000206.1 GCA_028285215.1 Rhodovibrionaceae bacterium
AATCGCTTTGGCGATCCCACCTAAGACGATCGCGCTCTAGCATCGGGTAAGGGATACGATCATGCGTTCGTCGAAGTTTGTACAGATTGTCTGCTGTCATGCCGAAGGGGAAGTTGGCGACGTGATCGTCGGCGGTGTGCCCCCGCCTCCGGGAGACACGCTTTGGGCGCAGCGCAGCTTCATCGCCGAGAACGAGACCTTGCGCCGTTTCGTGCTGAACGAGCCGCGCGGTGGAGTCTTCCGTCATGTCAACCTGTTGGTGCCGGCGAAAGACCGGCGGGCTCAGATGGGCTGGATCGTCATGGAACCGGAGGATACGCCGCCCATGTCCGGGTCCAACGCGATCTGTGTCGCCACGGTCTTGCTGGAAACAGGCATCCTGGTAATGGAAGAGCCGGAGACACGGCTGGTTCTCGAGGCACCGGCCGGCCTGATCGAGGTGCGGGCGCGCTGCAACGGCGGCAAGGTCGAGGCCGTAACACTGACCAATCTGCCGTCCTTTGCCGATCGCCTCGATGCACCGCTGGAGGTCGTCGGACAGGGCACGCTCACGGTCGATATCGCCTATGGCGGTGACAGCTTCGTCATTCTCGATGCCGCGGCGCTCGGCTTTCGGCTCGAGCCGAGTGAGGCCCGGGAACTGGCTGAACTCGGCGTCGCGATCACTGCCGCAGCGAACGCGCAGTTGGGCTTTCGGCATCCGGAGAACCCGGACTGGCAGCACATTTCCTTCTGCCAGTTTGCCGGACCCTTGTCGCAGGACGACGACGGCGTCTTGACCGGCCGCAACGCCGTCGTGGTGCAACCCGGTAAGATCGACCGCTCCCCCACGGGCACCGGCTGCTCCGCGCGGATGGCGGCGCTGCATGCGAAGGGGGTGATGCAAGTCGGTCAGCGTTACCGCGCGCGCTCGATCATCGGCTCGCAGTTCGACTGTACCATCGCGGCTGTTGCCGAGGTGGCAGGTCGCCCGGCCGTCGTACCGACCGTTACCGGGCGCGCCTGGATCACCGGAACCCGTCAGCTTCTGCTGGACCCAGACGATCCCTGGCCGGAGGGATATCGGCTCTCCGACACCTGGCCCAGTCTCGGGCGCTGAGACGCAGGCGGCCGGCCGCATCGGTGGCCGCCTGCGACGGAGACAGGCCCGACTGAGCGACTCTTCGACGCAGCTCCCCGAAACGGCGGGTTGGGCCGGGTGCGCTTCCGCTGGACCTTTTCCTGCAAGTGCCGGTAGTCTCCGGCACATGTCGAGACGCTTCCGCCGCGTGAGTGGGATCCTGGCCGTCGTAGCGTTGCTGGTCAATCTGGCCGGCCACGTCGCGCAGGCGTCCTCGATGGCGTCTCTCGAGCTGCCGGACGCTGCCGGGCCGATTCTCGTCATCTGTACGCCGACCGGCACCAAGTTGCTGGTTTGGACCCCGGACGGCTTCGTTCCTCTTCCCGAGGAGTCGCATCAGGGCAAGCAGCCCTGTGCGTTCTGTATTGCCGGGTCCGGCGGTGCCGTTCTCCCCAATGGGATCCCTGCCGAGATCGAGCTTACGGCGGCTGGTGAGCGGATCGGTCAGACGCGACGCGACGCCGTTCGCGACCTGTCCGCTTTTGCGAAACCCCTCGCGCGGGCGCCTCCCCGAACCATGACGGTTTGATCGCTCGGGGCTGCCCGAGCCGTTTCGCCAAGATCGAGACAGCGGGAGCCGGCTGACCAGCCACCCCGCCGAGCCCGTCATTGTTTTTTGCAGTGCGATCGGGGGGTCCTGTGTCGGCTGCAAGGGGGAGTTCCACAGATGCCATACCTCTCTTCGGCGCCGTGCCTGAGGGCGCGGGCCGCGATCCGGCGCGTCAGGCGGCGCCGAACCAACTTCGTTGCGCTCAGTCTGCTCGCTGGGCTGGCCGTCAGCCTCCCGCTCGGCACCGCGGCGGCGCAAGACAGCAGTTCGGGCGTTCCCTTCTTCCAGATCCAGAACGGCGACCTCCAGCCCAGTCACACCAGCCCGATCCGCCAGTTCGAGGCCGTTCGAGGCGCCGGACTGGACAGGGCCGGCCCGCCGGGCCGGGGCGTGCAGCCGGTCGCGAACTTCCTGCCGCGGCTGCGTCAGCACCGCGATTCACGACCGCTTCCGGTTACCCCGCTCTTCCGGTTCGACCGTGCACCGGGGGACATGCCCTACCGAACGGACAACATCCGGCTGCCCAGTGGGGAGAACGAAACGCTGCGGCGCAATGCCGACCACTTCAAGATCTCGGGTGGCTACGCCTCGCCGGGCGATACCGTGGAGGGCCTGGGTCAGGCAACCCTGCGGCGCCCGGAGGGCTATCTGCGCGCCTTCGCGCGGGGCGCCGACGCGCGTAACGGGTTCGAGGACGGTGACGGCGAGCAGGTCCCTTTCGAATATACCCGCAACAGCCAGCAGCTCGTCCTGGGCTGGACGCCCTCGGCCGCTTTCGAAGCTTTCGGTGTTCTGCTGCGCGACGATATCGACGACGACGCCACGCCGTCCTCAGGATTGGACAACGTTGCAACTGACCGCCTGATCGGACGGGTCGGCTTTGAGCTGAGAGACGTGCCCGGCGACCTGGTGTCCCGTGTAAGAGCGGAGGTGCGAGTCCGGGACGCGGAGCGGACCAACAACAATTTCGACGTTCGCGACTTCACGGTTGCGCCCGGCGTCCGGAGGATCGAAGTCGAAAACGAACGCCGTATCGTCGACGGGCGTGTCTTCGGTGACTTTGCCCTCGGCGCCTTCGAGAACCGCCTTGGTGTCGACTGGTTTGTCGAACAGCGGGACGGTCGCCGCTTCACGGACCTGAACGCGGCAAGTCCGGACCCGCAGTTGGACGGCCTGGCCTCGCCGCTGTTCCCGGATATCTCGGTCGTCGAGTTCGGACCGACCTTCGAAACGGCGACGAGCCTGAGCGAGGACGACCACCTGCGTTTCGGTCTGGGGTATCGCTTCGTTCATGCGGACGCGGACAATCTCGATACGGCCGGGCAGGGACCTTTCGCAAACCTGGCGCCGGGCGTCCCCGCCACCGCATCCAATCTGTACGACTTCTACTACGGACCGACGGATGTGGAGCAGAACGATCACCTGCTGTCGGCCCGGGCCGTCTATCAGCACGAGGTCTTCGACGACCGGCTGACCCTTTTCGGCGAGCTGGCGCGCAGCGACCGGGCCGCCGATTCCAAGGAGCGCTACTGGGCCGGAACCACACCGCCGCCCCAGGCCGCCAACCGGTTGGTGGGTAACCCGGAGCTGGACCCGGAACGGCACTATCAGGCCGCCACCGGCTTCATCTTCGACGGGCCCGATTGGATCGACTTCGGGCGCGCCCGGCGCGGCGGCGGCACCTTCCTGTCCGGTGCCTGGCAGGTCTCGGGGGCTTTGCGATTCTCGCATGTCCAGGACTTCATCAGCCGCGATTCCGCGCGGCTGCAGTCCGGGGTTCTGCGAGACGATGGCGCCCTGATCTTCCGTAACGTCGATGCCAACATTTTCACGGCCGAACTCGATGGCCAGTGGAACGTGACAGCCAACCTCTCGGCACGCGCCAACGTAATCTACAGCTATGGACAGAATACGAGCGATGATCGGCCGCTGTATGGGATCGCGCCCTTCGAAGCCAATCTCCTGCTGGATTACTCCGATCGGCTCGGCAGCTTCGGCACCTGGTCGGTCGGCGGCAAGCTCCGGCTGGTCGCGGAGCAGACGCGGGTCGACGACAACGCCGCGACAGGCTCCGGGTTCGATGAGGGCGAGACCGACGGCTTTGCGGTGCTGGACCTCTACGCTGGCGCACAGCTTTACGACCGGGTCGGGCTGCGGCTCGGCCTCGAGAACGTCTTCGATGCCGACTACCGGGAGCATGTGGCGCGCCACACTCTCGACTCCCGGCAGAGGTCGCGGATCAACGCGCCCGGGCGGTCGGTTTTCGTCAACGCCATTGTCACCTTCTGACGGAGAGAGGAGTTCGTCGTGTCCTTCGCGATTACACGCCGCTCGGCACTGGGCGGGCTCGCCGCCACGGCTGTGCTGTCCGGCCTGCCGTCCAGGGTCCTTGCGCAATCCCTGAGACTCTTCGGTGCACCCATCGGTGTCTCGGTGCCGCTGGCGCACCTTGTCGACCGCAACGGTCTTGCGCCGCTTGCGGACAACGCCACCCTGACGATCTGGCGCTCGCCGGACGAGATGCGCGCCGGCGTCGTCTCCGGGGAGATCGAGCTGACCACCTCTCCGGCGCCGACGGCTGCGAACCTCTACAACAGAGGGACGGGCATGCGGCTCGCCGGCGTTCTGACCACCGGCATGCTCTATCTCATGACGACGCGAGACGGCCTCGACGATCTCACCGGCCTTGCCGGCCAGCGCGTTCTGGTGCCCTTTCGCGGGGACATGCCCGACCGTGTGTTTCAGGTACTGCTGCGGGCGCGGGGCATGAGCCTCGGCGATGTTGACGTGCAGTATGCCGCCACCCCCCTGGAGGCCGCCCAGCTTCTGCTGGCGGGACAGGCCGAGTTCGCCGTTCTCCAGGAACCGGCGGCGACGGCTTCGATCATGCGCGGGATCGCACAATCCCTTCCCGTCGTCCGCGCGCTGGACTTTCAGGAACTCTACGCCGCGACGAGCGGCGATGGACTGGACATTCCCATGGCCGTTCTGATCTTGCGGGACAGCCTGCGCGATCGCTTTCCGGACCTGCCGAACAGGCTGGTTGCCGAGCTCCGCAGCTCGACCGAATGGGTGCGGAACAACCCCGCCTCCGCGGCGCGGCTCGGAGAAGACTATCTCGGTCTGCGCCAGCCGATCTTGGAGCGTTCCATTCCCTTCATGAACCTCTCCGTGCGGACGCCCGCCCAGGCGCGCGGCGCGCTGGAGCGCCTTTACGGCGAGCTGGCCGGAGACTCCGCGGCACTGATCGGAGGCGGACTTCCCGATGACGGCTTCTATCTCGATATCCAAGCTTAAGGCCACCTCCTCTCCGGGGGTGCTGCAGCAGGCCGTCTGGAGCGGCGCCGGTTTGCTGGCGCTGCTCGTGGCGTGGTGGTTGGGCAGTCTCGCACTCAGCCCCATTGCCTTGCCGTCGCCGTTCGACACCCTATCGGCCCTGGTCCGCATCCTGGTCGATGGGCTTGCACTGCCGTATCTGTTGGAGACGGCCCTTCGGGTGCTCGGCGGTTTCGTCGCCGCGGTAACGATCGGCGCGTCCTTGGGACTGGCGGCCGGCCTTTCCGCGCCGCTACGATTCTCGGTCGGGCCCATTCTTTCGATGATGCTTGCCGTTCCGCCGATCGCCTGGGTGGTCTTGTCGCTGCTGTGGTTCGGACTCGGCGGACAGGCGGTGATCTTTACCATCGCGGTCGCGCTCATACCTATCGTCTTCATTGCGACGCTGCAGGGTATGCGAACGATCGATCCGGCTCTGGTCGAGATGGCCGAGAGCTTTCGTTTGAGCTTTTCCGCGTCTCTGAAGGAAGTGATACTGCCTCATCTTCTGTCCTACCTGCTGCCCGCGATGGTGACGGCCTTTGGGATCGCCTGGAAGGTCGCCGTGATGGCCGAGCTGCTGGGCGCGCACAGCGGTCTCGGCTCCGGCCTGGCCATCGCCAGGTCGAACCTCGATACCGCCGAGAGCTTTGCCTGGATCCTGCTGGCCGTCGGGAGCTTCCTGGCGGTGCAGTACGGCCTGATCCAGCCGCTCTATCGCCGACTGGAGCCCTGGCGGGACGAGACGGCGCGCAGCAGGCGGCAGTCCGCATCATGACGTCTTTTGCAACGCAGCCTGGCGGAGCGACACCAGACGCGCTTGCCGCCGTGACGGCAGCCTGCGTCGAACTTGGCGGGCGTCCGGTCTTGCAGGGAGTCGACCTGATCGTCGAGGCAGCCTGCCTGACGGCGATTATCGGGCCTTCGGGGTGCGGCAAGACGACCCTCCTGCGTCTGCTCGGCGGTCTGATCGAACCGACGCAGGGTCGGGTCGAGGGGAAACGGGAGCGGACGGCTTTCGTCTTTCAGGACCATCGTTTGCTGCCCTGGCGGACGGCGTTGGAGAATGTCGCGCTCGGGGCCTTGTCGACAGCCGCCGGCCGCCCGGAACGCCAGCGGATGGCGGAGCGGCTTCTCTCCGAATGCGGTCTTTCCGCCGAGGCCTATCGCCTCTATCCCGCCGAACTCAGTGGAGGCATGCGCGCAAGAGTGGCTCTGGCCCGGGCCTTGGCTGCAGCGCCGCACTTGCTGCTCCTGGACGAGCCGTTCAACGGACTCGACCTGCAGATGCGCCGGAGTCTGCAAACCATGCTGCGTGCCTTGGTAGAGCGGCGCGGTCTCGCCGCCGTTCTGGTCACCCATGACTTGCTCGAGGCCGCACGCATTGCCGACCAGGTCGTGGCGATCTCTGCGTCCGGGCGCGTTCTTTTTCGGGAAAGGCTGAGCCATCCGCCGGCCAAACGGGATAGCGACAGAATCCAGGCTGCGGCCCGGCGTCTGATGCAGCGCCTCGAGGCGACGGACTCCGACCGAAACTGAGTGTGAGCCCGCCGCCCGAGCAGCACAGGGCTTCGTACCAGCTTAAGGAGCGGCGATCCCGTTCGCATCACAGGCTTGGAGCGCGATCGTCTCAGGTGGACGCGCTTCGCTTCCGTCTGAGACGATCGCGCTCTAAGACGAGGTTAAGACGTTCCGCAGCAGGATCGTCGTCGAGAGCAGGTGTCGTGGCCGCATGATCGCTATTCTCCTACGGTGCCGGAGGTTTTTCTGAAGACGGCTCCGACCCGTCGATTTGGCGAGCGGCCTATCGATCCAGCTAACGGGACCTTGGGATAGAGACTCGTCGAGACGTTTTCGTTTCGCTGCAGCTATTCGCACCGAAGTTGGAATGCCGGTAGGTTTTCGGCCCTGACATTCGGATGCTATAGCGACTTTCACAGGCATCTTTTCAGCTATGCTTGTCGGGGCCGAAGGCCGGAGTGTCTAAAATCGGTTAACCCGCCAGTCAAAAGGTGTATTCCACGATAAGATTTTTTTCGTGACGCCTTGAGATGTCTCGGTTACTTATCATTTTGATATCTTAGAATTGGCTATGGGATAAGAGATGCCTAACTTTATGAAGGTTGCCGAGGCTGTTGCTGCAAGCGGCCTGTCTCGCGCACACATTTACCGCTTGATCGACCAGGGCAAGGTGCCGTCTCAATCCGAAGGTCGCCTGCGTAAGGTCGATGTGGACGCGCTCAAGCGCTTTGTCTCCGAGGCGGCGACCAAGCCGCGTCGTGGACGCCGTCCGGGCTCCGGCAAGGCAGCTCAGCTCGCCAAGGCCGCGCAGGCTCAGGCCGCAGCCAAGAGCACCAAGACGGCAGCAGCCAAGAAACCCGCCAAGGCCGCAGTCAAGACGACCAAGGCGACCAAGCCGGCACGTAAGGCTTCGCCGGCTGCGGCGAAGGCGGCACCGAAGCCTGCTGCGACGCGCAAGCCCGCCACCACGCGGAAGGCAACAACCGCTCGCAAGTCCACCGCGACCCGCAAGACGGCGGCTGCGAAGCGGCCTGTTGCCTCGAAGACGATTGGCGGCGACGGTGGGGCGGCATTTCTCCACGACGAGCTGGAGCGGCTGCGCGGAGAGAACGATCGCTTGCTGAAGATTATCGAGAGCTTGAGCCGCCGCGGCTAAGACAGGATCGCCTTGGGTGGAGTCGCTCTGGCGATCCCGCCCTGGGGCGCGATCCTGTTCCAGGAGACCAAGGCAGAGATCCTATGCCGAGGGCTGATGCCGTCGCGTCTGCATGGGGTCGTCGTCGGTTCGGAAAGCTCCTTTGGAGCCGCCGCTTCAAAAGTCTGTAGAAAAGGGGTCGCAGGTCTCTGCGGCCCTTTTTCGTTACTCTTTCATGACTCGATCGGCAGGCATCGTGAAGCTGCCGCAGCATTTTAGCGAGAGAGGAGGGGCTGTCCGTGACCCACAGCTACGCAGCGACGGTGACCTGGTCTGCTGCCGAACAGGGACCGACGACCGACTACAAGAGCTACGGACGCGGCTATCGAATCTCGATCGCAGGGCGGCCGGACTTGCTGGGATCTTCCGATCCCGCCTTTCGCGGCGATGCCAGCAGGCACAACCCCGAAGACCTTTTGCTCGCCGCCCTCAGCGGCTGCCATCTGCTGTGGTATCTCCACCTCTGTTCTCAGTCGCAGATCTCCGTCCTCGACTATCGTGACGACGCGACTGCCGAAATGGCGCTGGAACGCGGCGGCGGGGGGCAGTTCGTCTCGGCGTTGCTACGCCCGCAGGTGACGATCGCAGCAGGGGGCGATCCCGAGTTAGCCAAAGCGCTGCACGCTCAAGCCGCGGCCAATTGCTTCATTGCCCGCTCGGTCAGTTTTCCCGTCCATCACGAGCCGCAGATTTCGGTGGCGAGAGCGTAGGTAAGACACTTGGCGTTCCGGCAGCCCGACCGCCACATCGGCGTGCCGGCACCGAAGCTTCGTGGTCAACTGCCGCCAAGCAGACGCCGTGCCGCAATGCTGTGGAGAATGCTGTCCGGCGCCTCGATCGCCGATGTCGTCGACGCCGACTGTCGTGTTGCCGGTTTGGCGGGCGCGCGCTTCACTGCGGCACGCTTGGCTGGAGTGCGTTTAGCGGCGGGGCTTTTCGCTGGAGCTGCGGTCTTCGCTTTGCTGGCGGCTGTCGTTGTCTTCCTACCGCCTGACGTCGCAGTGCTTTTGGCCGTCTTGGCTTTGGTGCTCTTGGCACGGGTGGTCATGTCTTCCCAGGGCTCCCAGCAGGTGGTGTCGGTTACTGTGCTGCAGCTTATAGCGCGGTTCGTCGGCGAGGAAAGAGGCCTTGCGTCTTAATACTGGGGCATCTTCATGGAAAGACGTCGGCGATCTTTGTTCGGGGCTGTGTTCGGGGGGCTTCGTTTTTCCGCTGCCGGCCGCGCGGCTTCGGGATATGCCAAGGCTCCTCGGCACGACTGTTGAAGGCAGAGCCTCTCGGGAGGTGTCGCTATTCTCTCCGGCGCCGCGAGGAGACTTCTGGACGAGGCACCCGAACACCTTGGTCCCGTCATGAAGGCCGTGCTCGGATGGACCCGGACCGGCGCAGGCTGCGTAACGCCAGCCAAGAAGCACACCTCGCGTGTGCCACGCCAAGTGTCCAACCGACAGGTTTAACCGGCGAGACGGCTAAGCCCGGCGCGCACGAACGTGCCGGACTCGCGCGGTGAGCTGTGCCAGCGACGAAAAACTCACGCCGTCGAGGGCGGCCAGATCGGGTTCGGTGGTGAAGAAGACGATATTGTGCCCGAGCGACAGAGCTAAGCCGGCTGGCGATCCGTCGACGTCCAAAGGCTGTGTCACGACTTCGGTGAAGGGGTCGGACGCGTTGAGCTGATTCATCCTTCTGGTTTTAACCTCCTGAGAGCCAGCCCTGCGATCTACGACCGAGCGATCAGCATGCCACCCAGACTGCCACGCTCCATAACCATACGACCAACTATGGTTCAGGTAGGCCTTGCGCCAAGTCAATTCCACCTGCGCGAGGCCGATGCTCATCCACATGGCATCAGGGGTTATCTGTCGATGGGAGGGGTCAACCGGTGCGCAGTGGGCTTTCGGCCAGATGGCCGTCGTAGGGCTTGAGGCCGGCCGTCTCGGCCAACAGGCGGGCCTCTTCCGAGGTCGGCGCGCTGCTCTCCAACCTCTTGATTTTTAGGGCAATTGCGACAAAGAGCCGAAGCGGGAGGCGAACTTCGCCGACCGCCAGCATCCAGCGGGACGGGCCTGCCGGAAGTCCCGTTTCGACGTACAGATCCGCCAGCGACCGCCCCGCTGCGACCTTTGCCGCAGCCTCGAAATCTCCCAGGCTCAGGCTGTGTGAATTTATCATGACAGTCGCGATTTACGGTGTGTCGAAGCGAGTCGCCATGATGTGGCGCAAGGGTGCCGGCTCGGCAGGACGGCTGATGTTAGGGCGCCACGAGATCTCCCGGATCAGCTTCCGGCGCAACGCTTGGGCGAAGTCCTCATAGTTCCTGGCCACTTCGACGAAGGCACCTGCACCGCCGATCACCTCGGCCTCGTAGTAGGCTGAGAGGTCGGGCACCTCGTTCAGGATCGCCAGTCCGTTGACGGTCATCCCCTTCAGCACCGCGACGCTTCGGCCCTGGCGCGCGGACAGGCTGAACTCCCGAAAGGCCGTCTCGCGGCCGTCGCCGGAGACGTCGATCACCTGCCGCGTGCCGATGTAGTCGTTGCGATCGATCTCCCAGACGGCGTACTGGATCGCCTTCCCGATGCCCGTTCCGCCGGCCGGGAGGCGGCGTGGCATGCGGGCGACCTGGGCGGCAAAGCGCTCGATGCTGCCGGCATCCGACAGCTTTGCCCAGGGCAGGCTCTGCTTCGGACGGTTCGCTTCGGCCCAGAGCATCACGGTAACGGCGATGGCACCTGACGGTCCGCTGGCGATGGCCGCCGCGACCTCCGGGTCCCGCAGTGCGCTGGCGATGCCCTGCATCTGCAGTTCGTACTCCGCACTGTCGACGGAGCCGGAGGCATCGACCGCCAGAACCAGTTCCAGGTCGACCCGCGTTTGCGCTGCAACCGGGGCGGCCGGTACGCCGCTCAGCAGAAGCGCGAGCAGCATGCCGATGCCGCCGACGGCCGCGCCGAGCGCAGTCCTGTCCGGTTCCAGGGAGCCTGCTTCAGGCGTCCGTAGCAGCCTGGCTCCGCTCGAAGACCAGGCGGACACGCAGGCCTGGCGCGTTGTCTTCCAGCTCCAGATCGGCATCGTGCAGTTTTGCTACGGCTGCGACGAGAGACAACCCCAGTCCGCTGCCCGGTTCGCGTCGGCTTTCGTCGAGCCGCACGAAGCGCTTCAGCACTGTCTCGCGATCTGCGGCCGGAATACCGGGGCCGCCGTCAGCGATCGCGAGCTCCACGGCGCCGTTCGACGCCTGGACGGAGAGCTGTAGGGCGCCTCCGCCGGCCCCGTACTTGATCGCGTTGTCGAGCAGGTTCGAGATCAGCTGCGCAAGCAACTGGCGGTGCCCCAGCACCGGAGCGGGCGCTTGGATATCGCTGTGCCAGGCCAGGCCCGCATCGCTTGCGGCCGGTTCGTAGAGCTCGCCGATCTCCTCGGCCAGCGTTGCCAGATCCAGCAGTTCGAACTGCGCCTTGGCCGCACCGGCTTCGGCGCGCGCCACCGACAGCAGACCGCTGAAGGTCGCCAGCAGATGGTCGGCTTCGGCCAGGGCGCGCTCCAGGGCGTCGCGATAGGCGTCGGTATCTTCCGGACCGCGCAGCGCCAACTCGATCCGGCCTTTCAGGCGCGTCAGCGGCGAACGCAGATCGTGCGCCAAGCTGTCGCTGACCGTGCGCAGGCCGGTCATCAGCTCTTCGATCCTCTGCAGCATGGCGTTGAGGCTGTCGCTCAGGCGGTCGAACTCGTCGCCGCTGCCGTCCTTGGGCATGCGCTGCGAAAGGTCGCCGCGCATGATCTGGCGGCTGGTCGCCGTCACCTGACCGACGCGGCGGGCGACATTGCGGCTGATCAGCCAGCCGCCGGCCACGCCCAGCAGCATGGCCGCGCCCAGCGCCCAAGCCAGGGCCTCGACCAGTGCGCCGGCATAGTGCGTGCGTGCGCCGAGGTCGCGCCCCACCAGCAGACGATGGCCCGTCTGGAGCGCGAAGCTTCGCGCACCGACTTGCCGAGGTTGCAGTCCGTCCTCGGTCTGGCGGCGCAGGGCG
>JANQPZ010000210.1 GCA_028285215.1 Rhodovibrionaceae bacterium
ACGACAACAGCCATATTGGCGGCAGCGACGCCTACGGCGCGATGATCGTCGCCGGTCCCGAGGGCTTCCGCAAAACGGCCTACCGCAAGTTCGCGATCAAGCAGCAGGCGGCTGCCGGCGACGACTACGCCATGATGCGGGAAGTGCTGACCCGACGCTTCTCCCGTGCCCTCAAGGAGGACCCAGACCGCAGCCAGGGTCAGTGGCCGGATGTCGTGCTGATCGACGGCGGCCGCGGTCAGCTGAACGTGGCGCTGGAGGTCTTCGCCGATCTGGGCATCGAGGATCTGGCCGTCGCCGGCGTCGCCAAGGGGCCCGACCGCGACGCCGGGCGCGAACGCATCTTCCTGCCGGAACGACCGCCGATCCTGCTGCAGCCACGGGACCCCGTGCTTTACTTCATTCAGCGCCTGCGAGACGAAGCGCACCGCTTCGCCATCGGGACCCACAGGGTTGGTCGCAGCAAGGCGCGCCTGACCTCGGCGCTCGACGGCGTGCCCGGCATCGGCGCCAAACGCAAAAAAGCGCTGCTGCTGCATTTCGGTTCGGCCCGTGCTGTCCAGCGGGCGGGCCTGACCGACCTGGAGGCCGTGGAGGGTATTAGCAAAGCCGTGGCCAAGAAGGTCTATGACCATTTTCACGGCGCGCCTTGAGCGCCAAGCCGCTTCACGACGGATCGACCCGACGGTTGCCGCAAGCTACCCTTAAAGCCGGTCTTTCAGGGAGGTGGCGAATGTCCGCCCAAGCGAAATCAGACACCTCGACGTCGTCTGGCGTCACCATGACCTGGCTGATGGAGGATGCGATCGAACCCGGCGCGGACGTCAGTCTGGCGAAGATGACGATCGACCCGGCCATCACCTCGGAGGCGCATCACCATCCCGACTGCACAGAGGCGATTCATGTGCTCTCCGGGACCATTCTTCAGCGGAGGGGAGAGGCTTGGATCGAGCTCGCAGCCGGTGACACTCTTCTCATCCCGGCTGGGGTCGTGCATCAGACCCGGAACCTCGGTTCCCAGACTGCGGTCATGATGATCGCCTATTCCAGCGGATCGCGTGTCTACAGGACCTAGAGCAGGATCGTCTTAGGTGGACTCGCTGGTGCGATCCCACCTAAGACGTGAAGCGCGCTCTAGGCGTCAGCGCAAGCTTCTCGCGGCCGATGCGAAACGCCGGCGCCAGACCTAGCGCCGACTGGCGCCGGCCTCTGTCGATCGCGCTGTCCGTGCAGGTCGCGACCAGCGTAATGGACATGGCGGTACCGGTCCTGGGGCCGGCGATCACTGCCAGTGCCGGCGTTCCGGCTTCCTATGTCGGCTACTACGCCTCCGCGGCTGCGGCCGGCGCCATTCTCTTCTATCTCTGTGGCGCCGGGCTGGTCCGCCGGACCGGACCAGAGCGGACGCTTCAGATCGGATGTCTGGTTTCTGCGGCAGGTCTGCTGCTGTTGCTGAGCCAGCAGTGGTGGCTGATGCTGGCTGCCGGCCTTATGGTCGGTCTGGGGTTCGGCACGAATGCGCCGGCAAGCGGCCTGCTGCTGCAGGGGGCGGTTCCGCAGCGGCGGCGGAGGTTGGCTTTTTCCGTCAAGCAGGCTGGTGCGCCTTTTGGCGCCTTGCTCGCCGGACTGGGGCTGCCCTTCTTGGCGGCCGCCTTCACCTGGCAGGTGGCGCTGCTTGCCGCCGCCACGCTTGGCGTCGTTGCCCTGGTGTGCGTAGCGCTATCGGCGCCTCGGACCAGTCGCATTGTCGGCAGCCAAGGTCGGACTGAGGCCCCTGCGGGCGGGCTGGCTTGGCAGGTCTTTTTGGCCTTGCTCCGGCGCGACCCTCTTCGCCGGCTGATCGCCGTGGGTGCGCTGCTTGCCTTCGTTCAGGGCAGCTTGAACGCTTTTCTCGTCACCTATCTCGTCACGGAGCTCGACCTTTCGATCATCTTCGCCGGCGGCCTCTACGCGGCCTTCCAGGCAGCGAGCATTCCGGGCCGGATTCTGTGTGGCTGGATTGGGGATCGGCAGAGTTTTCAGGCAAACCTGCTGCCCGTCCTCGGCCTAGCCTCCGCGACGGCCGTCGTGCCCCTGGCGTTCCTGACCGCCGGGGCGTCGGTCTTGGCGATCGTTTCGATCGTCTTGGCCGCGGGCTTCGTGGCGGGCAGTTGGAACGGTGTTCTGCTCGCCGAAGCTGCTGAAGCCGCTCCCGAGGATCGCGTGGCCGAAGTTCAGAACGTCGTCGCCATCGGAATCTTCGGCGGGTTCTTGCTCGGGCCCCTTGCCTTTGCGGTGGTGGTTTCGGCTGCCGACTACCAGATCGCGCTCATCGTCTTGGCAATCGGCGCGGTCCTTTCGGCTATCGTTGCCAAGTGGGCGTGACAGGCAAGTGGTTGTGACGGGAAGGACCGCAGCGAACGTCGTGCCTCTGTAACCCTCGGCGCTCTATGTTAGAAGGGCGACTTGGGGGTGCGGACGAGCATGTTGACGACTTTGCCAAATCTGCTGACGCTGGCGCGGATCGTTGCGATTCCGGTCGTGGTGGCGTTGCTGTACATGGATTCGGCGGTGGCGCGATGGGTCGCCTTCGGACTCTTCGGGGCGGCTGCCTTCACGGATTGGCTGGATGGCAAGCTGGCGCGTGCCCGCGGCGAGGTGTCGCCGCTCGGCCGTTTCCTCGATCCCATTGCGGACAAGCTGCTCGTTGCCGCTGTGGTGGTCATGCTGGTGGCCAACGGCGCCATAACCGGCTGGGCCGTTGTGGCGGCCATCGTCATCCTCTGCCGCGAGATCCTGGTCTCGGGCCTGCGCGAGTACCTGGCAGAGCTCAGCGTGCCGATGCCTGTCAGCAGGTTGGCCAAGTGGAAGACGGCTGCGCAGCTCGCTGCACTCTCTCTACTGATCCTGGCGCCGATGCTGACCCCCGAATTCCGCCTGGGGGCCGCGGTATTGCTGTGGATCGCGGCGGGTCTGACCTTGATCACCGGCTGGGACTATCTGGTCCGTGGCCTGAAGCACATGCAGACGGGGTAGCCGCGCCACGCGCCGTAGCGGTCTCGACGACCCACGGCGCTCTCAAGCAGTCCTTAACCCTAACCCCTGCCAGGTTGACTTGTGCGGTCCCGGCATAGTCATACATTGCGCGGGCATTTGGCATCCCTGAAGGATGGGTCGAGGGCATGCGGAACGACGGGCGGAAAGACCCGAGATGAGGATTATCGGCTTGGCGGGCTGGAGCGGTAGCGGCAAGACCACCTTGGTCTGCCGGCTGATCCCTGTCTTGGTCGCGCGGGGTTACCGCGTCTCGACCATGAAGCATGCGCACCACGCCTTCGACGTCGACAAGCCGGGCAAGGACTCCTACGAGCATCGTGAGGCGGGCGCGACCGAGGTCATGGTCACCTCCGCCAATCGCTGGGCCCTGATGCACGAGCACCGAGGCGCTCCGGAGCCCCGTGCGGAAGACCTGATCCCGCACATGACCGAGGTCGATCTGCTGATTATCGAGGGCTTCAAGAAGGAAGGTCACGAGAAGATCGAGGTCTTTCGCCGCGGTGTCGGGAAGCCGCTGCTGGCTGTCGATGATCCGAACATCGTTGCGGTGGCCAGCGACGGGCCCGTACCAGAGACAGACCGGCCGCTGCTCGATCTCAACGATACCGAGGCTGTCGCCGACTTCGTAGTGCGTCATTGCCGCTTGGGCGCCGCGCGCCGCGAGGGCGTGGCCTGATGGCGCAGCTCAGCGACGACTGCTTCGCCCACGGTGGGCGCCTGATGCGCTTGGATGAGGCACTGGCGCTGCTGGAGGCACGCATCGGCACGGTCAGCGAGGTCGAGGGCGTGGCGCTCACCGACGCTCTGGGCCGTGTTCTGCGCGAGGACGTGGTGGCCTCCGTCTCTGTCCCAGCCGAAAACAACTCAGCCGTCGATGGCTATGCCGTACACTTCGCCGATCTGGACCCCAATGCGGAGACCCGTCTGCCGATCACGGGCCGTGCGGCCGCCGGCCATCCGCTGGGCCGGCCGGCCGGGCGCGGAGAGGCAGTCCGGATCTTCACCGGCGCCTTGATGCCCGACGGGCCCGATACCGTGATGATGCAGGAGGATTGCAGCCTGGAGGGCGATACCGTCGTGATCCGCCCCGGCATCAAGCAGGGCAGCAATCGGCGCCTCGCCGGAGAGGATGTTACGGCAGGCGAAACGGTTCTGCATTCCGGCCAGCGGCTCAGGCCGCAGGACATCGGTTTGGCGGCAGCGGCCGGACGCACCGACCTGCAGGTTTCGCGCCGTCTGCGGGTTGCGCTGTTTTCGACCGGCGACGAATTGCAGGAGCCGGGGCAAGCTCCGAAGCCCGGATGTATCTACGATTCGAACCGCTATACGGTCGGCGCCCTGCTTCAGGGACTCGGCTGCCGGGTCTCCGATCTCGGCATCTTGCCCGACGATCGTGAGCGCGTGATCGTTGCGCTGGGCGCGGCTGCCGCCGATCACGACCTGCTTCTGACCTCCGGCGGTGTCTCTACCGGCGAGGAAGACCACGTCAAGGCGGCCGTCGAAGCCCAGGGCCAACTGCACGCCTGGAAGCTGGCGATCAAGCCCGGCCGGCCGATCGCGCTCGGCCAGGTGGAGCTGACGCCCTTCGTCGGCTTGCCGGGCAACCCGGTGGCTTCGATGGTGACCTTCCTGGCGGTGGTGCGGCCCATGATTCTGCGCCTGATGGGCGGGCAGGTGGAACCGCCGCACCGCTTCGCCGTCACCGCCGACTTCGATCACAAGAAGAAGAAGGACCGCCGCGAGTGGGTGCGTGCCCGTCTTTCGCTGGACGGCGACGGGCGGCTGGTGGCCCGCAAATTTCCGCGCGACGGGGCCGGCATCCTGTCGTCGCTGGTCGAGGCCGACGGGCTGGTCGAGCTACCGGAGGACTTGACCAGACTGGAGCCCGGCGCAATCGTCGACTTTCTGCCTTTTAGCGAGGTCACCCCGTGAGCGCACCCGTGAAGCTGCTGTACTTTGCCTGGCTCAAGCAGAAGACCGGCTGTGCGGAGGAAGAGGTGCAGCCGCCGGCGGAGGTCGCCACCGTGGCCGAGCTGCTGAGCTGGCTGGAGGGCCGCGGCGGCGGTTTCGCCGAGGCCTTGGCCGACCGCGCTGCAATCCGGGTGGCAGTCAATCAGGAGTATGCGCGGCCTGGCGATCCGGTGAAACCCGGCGACGAAGTCGCGCTGTTTCCGCCGGTCACAGGCGGATGAGGAGGTGGTCATGACCGTCAGGGTGCAGCGTGAGGACTTCGATCTCGGGGCCGAACTGACGGCGCTGACTGCGGGCAATCGGCGAGTCGGCGGGCTGACCTCCTTCGTCGGCCTGGTGCGCGACATGGCGGAGACGCCGGACCTGGCGGCCATGACGCTGGAGCACTATCCCGGCATGACGGAACGGATGCTGGAGCGGATCGAAGCCGAGGCGCAGGCCCGCTGGCCTCTGGAGGCCTCGCTGATCGTGCATCGCTACGGCCGGATGGAGCCGGGTGAGCAGATCGTGCTCGTCGCCTGCGCCAGCCCCCACCGGGAGGCCGCCTTCGAGGCCTGCCACTTTCTGATCGATTGGTTGAAGACCAAGGCGCCTTTCTGGAAGGTCGAAGAAAGCCATAGCGGTGGCACCAACTGGGTCGAGGCGCGCAGCAGCGACGATGCGGCCGCCGCGCGCTGGCACCGAGACGACGACGCTGCCGAATAGCGCCTACACGGCCGGCGCCGACCCTCTCCGTTAGAACGCGGTCGTCTCAGGCGGAAGCGTTTGGCTTCCGCCTGAGACGTGACTCCTACGCTAGAAGCCGAGTGCGCGCTGCTCCTCTTCGGCCGTGAGAAGGGAGCCGGCCTGCAAGCGCTCGACGGCTGCGGAAACGGGGTCGCTGTCTTCGGTTCCGGCGGGTCGGAAGGTGCCGTCTTGCATTTGGTCTGCCGGCGGAATGGGGCTGCTCGCCACCAACTGCCAGTCGCTGTCGCCTGTCGCGCGACAGGCGAGCCCGCGTTCGCCGCTGTCACCGGACAGTTGCTCGTACTCCCGGCACAAGCGGTCGTCTTGACTGCGGAAGCTGCCCAAGATCGTCAGGTCACCCTCGGCAAGCTGTACCGGCTCGTAGCTCGGCGTGTGCGACAGCGCGTCCGCCAGCTGCGGGGTCAAACCGACGCCGTCCTGGCCGCCCGGCAGCCAGGTGAAGATACCGGCCGCGACCGCGACGGCCAGGGAGGCTGCCAAGGCGACGGGCTGCCAGGTCGATCGCCTGCTTGCCGGGCGCTGGGGAAGGCGCACAACATTGTCGGCAGGCTTAGTGTCCTCTGGATGCCTTGCATCGTCTTCGGGGGAGGCGCTGGTGTCTGCCTCCATGACGGCCGTGCGTAGCCGCTCCGGCACCGGTTCCTCGACGATCTCGGCGAAGGCGCGGCGCGCCATCTCGCCCGCTTCCACCAGAGCGCGCAGGCGCTCCGCAGCGGGCGGATCGTTCGACAGCGCTTCTTCGAGAGCCAGCGCATCGGCCTCCGGCAGTTCGCCGTCGGCGTAAGCGACCAGTCGCTCGTCGCTCAGCAGTTGGCTTGCATTCGTCATACCTAAACTCCTGCAACTTCGCCCCAAGGACTGTTGTCGGGGCCTTTCAATGCCTCGGCCAGCGCCCGCCGTGCGCGCGCCAGCCGACTCATGACTGTACCGATCGGGATGTTCAGGGATTCCGCCGCTTGGCGGTAGCTACAGCCGTCGATGGAAACCAAAGACAGAACGGCACGCTGTTCTTCGGGCAAGCGGGCGATCAGTTTGCGCACACGCGCCAGCTCGATCCGCGATTCGGCAACGGCACGACCGTCTTCGCCGGCGACGCTGGCGACGCTATCGAGATCGCCGGCTGGGCGGCGCAGTTTTTCGGCTCGGCAGCGGTCGATCCAGACCGTCTGAACGATCCGGAACATCCAGGAATCGAGCCGGGTGCCTTCCTGCCATTGGTGCAAGCGCTTCAGTGCGCGCTCGCAAGCCGCCTGCACCACGTCGTCTGCTTCGTCCTGGGAGCCTGTCAGGGTCATCGCAAAGCGCCGCAAGCGCGGCAGCAGTTCGATAAGATCCTTTTTTATCTCTTGCTCTCGCTTCACGGCTCTTGCACCCGGTCTGGTGGTTTTGCCCGAACAACGTGCCAGAGGGCGGATCTATTCCCAAGTATCTACTTGGCGTGAATAGACCGCTCGATCGGCGGCGGGATCGCTCTGTCTTCCTGGCCATAAAAAAGGCGCCGGGATTAGAGATGTGGAGTCATCCGTTGTCACCCGTCGCACTACACGAAGGGACACCTTGCCATGTCGCTGCCCAAATGCCGCTTCGATCATCAGGAGACCACGACGCTGGTCACCGCCGAAGTTGCGATATCGAAACCTCGCGGGCGTCGGCGGCGCCTGCTGACGGGCGTTTGCCTGCTCACGGTGATCCTCTTCCAGCCTGTTGCCTTGTTGGGCGTGCCTCCGCTTTTGCTTGCGCCGGCGCCTGCTTTCGCTGACGGCGACGGCGACGGCGATGGCGACGGCGACGGCGACGGCGACGGCGATGGCGACGGCGATGGCGATGGCGATGGCGATGGCGACGGCGATGGCGATGGCGACGGCAACGGCGACGGCGATTGCACCCCGGAGCCCACGGTCATCTGCCATGAGCGGGTGACCATCGCCACCGCCGCCGAA
>JANQPZ010000225.1 GCA_028285215.1 Rhodovibrionaceae bacterium
CTGGCCAAGGGCATCACCTCCGGCTACGTGCCGCTTTCCGCCGTCCTGGTCTCCGACAAGGTCGGGGAGGTTCTGGAATCCGGCGAAGGCGAGTTCGCCCATGGCTACACCTACTCCGGCCATCCCGTTGCCTGCGCCGTCGCCCTGGCCAATATCGCCCTGATCGAGCGCGACGGCCTGGTCGAGAAAGTTCGCGACGAAACAGGACCTTATCTGGCGGAGTGCCTGCAAAGCCTGAGCGACCATCCCCTGGTCGGGCAGGTGCGCAGCTTCGGCCTGCTGGGCGCCATCGAGCTGGTGGAGGACAAGGCGAGCCGCAAGCATTTCGAGCCGCTGGGCCGGGTCGGCACGCTCTGCCGCGACCACTGCTTCCAGAACGGACTGGTGATGCGGGCGGTGCGCGACGGCATGGTGCTCTCGCCGCCGCTGATCATCGAGACAGCGGAGATCGACGCGCTGGTCGAGACCGCGCGTCGTTGTCTCGACCTGACGGCCAAGGACCTCGGCATCGCGCTCTAGACAACCGAATAGTCCGCGTCGTCGGTCACATGCAGTCTTTCGGACCGAACATCTGGGCACTGCCGGGCGACGATGTCCGCATGTACGGGGTCGTGCCGTTCACGACCCGGATGACGGTCGTCCGGATGGAGACGGGAGGGGTATGGCTTCATTCCCCCGTGCGGCCAACGCCGGAACGTCGCAGCGCCGTCGATCAGCTGGGCCCGGTCGAGCATCTCGTTGCGCCCAACAAGATCCACAGCCTCGGCATCGAGCCCTGGAAGGCCCTCTACCCCTCCGCCAAGGTTTGGGCCTCGCCGGGGTTCAACAGACGTCATCCCGATATCGCTGTCGATGCGCTGCTGACGAACGACCTCGCACCCGCTTGGAGCAGCGAAATCGATCACTGCGCGATCGAAGGACATTCCTTTCTCGATGAGGTCGCCTTTCTGCACAAACCCTCCAGGACGCTCATCATCACGGACTGGATCCAGAAACACGAAGCCGCCGGTGAAGCCTGGATCTGGCGCGGCATCAAGAGGATGGCGGGCATCTTGGGCAAAGACGGCGGTGTGCCCCTGGACGTGAAACTCAGCATTCGGGACAAGACGGCTCTACGGCGGAGCGTCGAGAAGATTCTCGGCTGGGATTTCGATAATCTCATCATAGCGCACGGCCATTGCCTGCAAGGCGGCGCAAAGGACGATGTCAGCCGCGCGTTCGCTGGGATCGCCGGTGCTTAACAACTCAACGGGCGCGGATGTGAACTGCAGCCGCAGGCTGCGCCTGTCCCTTGGGAGAACTCTCCATGCCACGCGAGATCACCGTCGCCGCGACCCAGATGGCCTGTTCCTGGGACAGCGCCGCCAACCTGGACCGGGCCGAGGGGCTGGTGCGGGAGGCGGCCGCCCGGGGCGCGCAGGTCATCCTGCTGCAGGAGCTGTTCGAGACGCCCTATTTCTGCCCGGACCAGAAGCAGGAGCTCTTCGCCCTCGCCCGGCCCTTCGCGGAGAACCCCGTCATCGCGCGCTTCGCGGCCCTGGCCAAGGAGCTGGGGGTGGTGCTGCCGGTCAGCTTCTTCGAGCGCGCCAACAACGCGCACTACAACGCGCTGGCCATGGTAGATGCGGACGGCGCGGTGCTGGGGCTCTACCGCAAGTCCCACATTCCCGACGGCCCCGGCTATCAGGAGAAGTTCTACTTCAACCCCGGCGACACCGGCTTCCGGGTCTGGGACACGGCCTACGGCCGGCTCGGCGCCGGCATCTGCTGGGACCAGTGGTTTCCGGAATGCGCCCGCGCCATGGCGCTGCAAGGAGCCGAGATCCTGTTCTATCCCACGGCCATCGGCAGCGAGCCGCAGGACCCGAGCCTCAATTCCAAGGACCATTGGCAGCGCGCCATGCAAGGCCATGCGGCGGCCAACATGGTGCCGCTGGTCGCCAGCAACCGTATCGGCGAAGAGCAGGCGGAGGCGGCGACCCTGCGCTTCTACGGCGCCTCCTTCATCGCCGACGCCACCGGCGCGAAGGTCGCGGAAGCCCAGGCGGAGCAGGGCGTGATCACCGCGACCTTCGACCTCGAGGCGATCCGGGG
This sequence comes from Rhodovibrionaceae bacterium, assembly GCA_028285215.1. Classification (GTDB taxonomy): domain Bacteria; phylum Pseudomonadota; class Alphaproteobacteria; order Kiloniellales; family DSM-21159; genus Algihabitans. The sequence goes on from JANQPZ010000225.1 coordinate 2,095, forward strand.
CGCCCGCGCCTCCTGGGGCTTCTTCCGCGACCGCCGGCCGGAGCTCTACGGCCCGCTGCAGACGCTGGACGGCCAAACCGGGCGGCCGTGATACCAATCAAATCATAAGGTTAGAGAGCGACTCTCATCCCAAGCGGAAGTGCTTCGCTTCCGCCTAAAGCAGGATCGCCCTAGGTGGGATCGCTCGTGCGATCCCACCTAGGGCGTGACTCCGACTCTCATGATGGATCTAGAGGGCGATCGCGCTCTAGCTGCCCAGTTCGATCCAGACGGTCTTCAGCTCGGTGTACTTGTCGAGGGCGTGAAGCGACTTGTCGCGGCCGAAGCCGGACTGCTTGTAGCCGCCGAAGGGCGTGGTGATGTCGCCGCCGTCGAAGCAGTTGATCCAGACCGAACCGGCGCGCAGGCCCCGGGCCATCTTGTGCGCCGTGTCGATGTTCTTGGTCCAGACGGCGGCGGCCAGGCCGTAGACCGTGTCGTTGGCGATCTTCAGGCCTTCCTCGGCGTCCTTGAAGGTGAGCGTGGAGAGCACCGGGCCGAAGATCTCCTCCTGCGCGATGGTCATGCGGTTGTCGACCCGGTCGAAGACCGTCGGCTCCACGTAGTAGCCGCCTTCGGCGGTCTGGACCTGCTGGCCGCCGAGCACGAGCTGCGCGCCCTCCTGCTGGCCGATGCCGATGTAGCGCAGCACCTTGTCCATCTGCGCGCGGTCGACGATGGCCCCCATTTTGGTCTGGGGGTCGAGCGGATTGCCGACCTTGATGCCGCGGGAGATGTTCAGCAGCTTCTCCATCAGGGCGTCCTTGATGGACTCCTGCACCAGCAGGCGGGAGCCGGCGTTGCAGACCTCGCCCTGATTGAAGAAGATGCCCCAGGCCGCCGCCTCGGCCGCCTGGTCCAGGTCGCTGGTGTCGGCCAGCACGATGTGCGGGGTCTTGCCGCCGCACTCCAGCGCCACCCGCTTCATGTTGGACTGCCCCGAGTACTGCAGCAGCAGCTTGCCGACCTCGCCGGAACCGGTGAAGGCGATGGCGTCCACGTCGGGGTGCAGGCCCAGCGCCTTGCCCGCCTGCTCGCCCAGGCCCGGCACCACCTGGAAGACGCCCTCGGGAATGCCCGCCTCGGCCGCCAACTCGGCGATGCGGATGGCGCTGAGCGAGGACTGCTCGGCGGGCTTGAGGATCAGCGAGTTGCCGGTGGCCAGGGCCGGGCCGATCTTCCAGGCCGCCATGATCATCGGGAAGTTCCAGGGCACGATGGCGGCCACCACGCCGACCGGCTCGCGCCGGATCATGGCGAGCACCTTGGGGTCGGTCGGCGCCACCTCGTCGTAGATCTTGTCGGCGGCCTCGGCGTACCAGCGGATGCAGTTGACCGTCGCCGGCACGTCCACGGCATGGGAGTCGCCGATCGGCTTGCCCATGTCGAGGGTCTCCAGCAGCGCCAGCTCGTCGTGGTGCGCCTTGATCAGCTCGGCGAACTTCAGCAGCTTGGCCTTGCGGCGGGCCGGCGCCATGTCGCGCCAGGCGCCGGACTCGAAGGCGGCACGGGCGGCCGCGACCGCGCGGTCGACATCCTCCGCGCCGCAGGCGGCGACCCGGGTCAGCACCCGGCCGTCGACCGGGCTGATGCAGTCGAAGGTCTCGCCGGAGGCAGCGTCGACATAGCGGCCGCCGATAAAGGCCTGGCTGCGGAACTGCAGCCCGGCGGCGCGGGACTTGAGATCGTCGAAGGACAGCACGGCGGCCATGGGAAACCTCGTTCGCTTGGGGTGGGAGTCGCCGCGGAGCCTACGCCGCCGGCGCGGTCCCGACAATCGCCTCGAAGGCGACTGCGCTCAGGCCTTCGGACCGGCCAGCGCGTGGAGCTTGTGGTTGATCGGCGCCAGGGCCTGTTGGGTCTCCCGGTAGAGACCGAAGAGCTCGTCGTAGACGGCCTGGCGCGCGGGGTCGGGCTCGGCGCGGGCGACGGTGGTGACGCAGGCCTGGACGGCGGCGCGCGGGTCGGGGAAGAGGCCGACGCCGACCCCGGCGATCAGGGCGGCGCCGAAGGAGGCGTCGCCGTTGCCCGGCAGCGAGAGCGACAGGCCGGTGACGTCGGCGATGATCTGGCGCCAGACGGCGGACTTGGCGCCGCCGCCGATCAGCCGCACCTCCCCCACCTGCTGCCCCAGGCCGCGCGCCTGCTCGACCAGGTCGCGGATCGAACAGGCGATGCCCTCGTAGACGGCGCGGGCGATCTCCGCCCGGCCGTGCTGCATGGTCAGGCCGACGAAATCGGCGCGCAGCAGCGGATCCCAATAGGGCGCCCGCTCGCCCTGCAGATAGGGGTGGAACAGCAGGCCGCCGCTGCCGGGCGCAACCGTCCCGGCCAGGCGGTCCATCTCGGCGAAGACCGCCGCGCCGTCGGCCGTGCCGCCGCCCGGCTGAAACAGCGTGTCGCGCACCCAGCGGTGGGAAGAGGCGCAGGAGTTGGTGCCGGTAGCGGTGTAGTAGAGGCCCGGCAGAATATGCGGATAGCAGGAGATCGGCGGGTTCACCAGCGGATGGTCCACGGCGGAAAAGAGCACCCCGGCCGTGGCCAGCTTGATCGCCCCCATGCCCGGCTCGACCGCGCCGATGCCGAAGAACTCCACCGTGGTGTCGTTGGAGCCGCAGACCACCGGCGTGCCGGCCGCAAGCCCGGCGGCCTCCGCCGCCGCGGCGGTGACCCCGCCGACCACCTGGGTCGGCGCCACCACCGGCGGCAGGGTGTCCATCGGCCAGTCGATCAGGGCGCAGAGTTCCGGCGACCAGCCGCCGCTGCGCAGGTCGGCCATCAGGGCGCCGATCACGTCGGAGAAGTCGGTTTCCCAGGTGCCGGTCAGACGGAGCCGCAGGTAGTCCTTGGCCAGGCAGAGCTTGCGGGTCCTGGCCGCCACCTCCGGTTCGTGCCGCTTGATCCAGGCCAGCATCGGCAGCGACCAGGTGGCGTTGGCCTTGTTCAGCGAGCGCGCGAGGATCAGATCGCCGGCCTCGTCGTGCAGCGCCGCCGCCTCCGCCGCCGCACGGGTGTCGGACCAGAGGACCGCCGGACGCAGCGGCCGGTCGGCCGCGTCCAGCAGGACCGGAATGTGCGCGCCGGCCGAAAGGCCGATGCCGGCGATGTCGCCGGACGCGACCCCGGCGGCGGCAAGCGCCCGCGGCACCGCCGTGTTGAAGGCGGCCAGCCAGGACTCCGGGTCCTGTTCGGCCCAGCCGAACTGCGGGTGTTGCGTCGCGACCGGCTGCGCCGCCTCGCCCAGCAGACGCCCGTCCGGCGCGATCACGCTGGCCTTCAGGCTGCCGGCGCCGAGATCGACGCCCAGCAGCGCCCGGCCGCTCTCCCCCCGACTGCTCACTCGTCGACTGCGGCCCGGCTCTGTCTTCGCCATTCTGTCCGCCGTTTCGGCCATGCCGCTTCCCCGTCCGTCCTGCCGTCCGCCCGGCGTACGCCCGCCGTACGCCCACTCGGCGCATGCCGGCTATGCACCGCTTCGCCCGCGCAACCGCTTGCCGGTCTAGCGCTCTGCGACGCAGGTTATGACAGATGGGAAGGTTCCTCCTCAATGCTTCGAATGTTGGAGTTGCCAAGTCTTGCATGGTACTTTCCAGATCATCGGACTTTTGCAGGATACCAGGCCATGACCGAGAGCCCTGATCCCTCCGGACGCGCGCGGTCGGCTGCGGCCGCTCTCGACCCGGCCCTGCTCGCCGCGCGGATCCCGCTCGACGCCGTGCCGGCGATCGACCTCGGCGGCTTCCTGACCGGCGGACCCGCCGAGCGGAAACAGGTTGCGCGCCGCATCGGCGAGGCCTGCCGCAACATCGGTTTCTTCTACATCGTCAATCACGGCGTGCCGGCCGATTTGCGCGCGGCCGCCTTCGCCGAGGCCAAGCGCTTCTTCGACCAGCCGCTGGCGCGCAAGCTGGAGATCGACATCGAGCGATCGGCCTGCCACCGCGGCTACTTCAAGCTCGGCGGCGAGAACCTGGACCCGGAAAAGCAGACCCAGGGCGGCGACCTGAAGGAAGGCATCAAGATCGGGCGCGATCTGCCGCGCGATCATCCGCGGGTCCGCACCGGTACGCCACTGCACGGCCCCAACCAGTGGCCGGGCGACCTGCCCGGCTTCCAGGAGACGCTGCAGAGCTACTTCGACAGTCTCAATAATCTGGGCCGGCAGCTCATGCAGGCCTTCGCCCTGGCGCTGGAGCTGCCGGAAGATCACTTCGACCGCGACCTCGAGCTGCCCATGGCGACGGTCGGGCCGCTGCACTATCCGCCGCAGCGGGGCCGGATCAGCGAAGCGCAGATCGGCGCCGGCGCCCATACCGACTTCGGCTGCCTGACCATCCTGGCGCAGGACGAGATCGGCGGGCTGCAGGTCCGCAACGCCGCCGGCGACTGGATCGACGCGCCCTTCGTGGCGGACTCCTTCGTGGTCAACATCGGCGACATGATGGCGCGCTGGACGAACGACATCTTCGCCTCGACCCAGCACCGGGTGATCAACACCTCGGGCCGCGAACGCTACTCCCTGCCCTTCTTCTTCGACCCCGACCACGATGCCGAGGTCTCCTGCCTGGAGACCTGCTGCGGCCCCGATCGCCCGGCCAAGTACCCGCCGACGACCGGTCTGCAGCATCTGCTCGACATGATCAACGCCACCTTCGATTATCACCGCGACAAGCAGGCGGCGAACTAGGGCAGCGGTGCAGCGGGAGCGGACGTGCGCATTCTGACGATCATGAACAACCGGCACGACCCGGCCGGCTCCTTCGGCACGGCGATCCTGCGGCGCGGCGGCTACTACGACACGCTGCTGGCGCCGGACGCTCGCCACTCGGCCGACCCGACGGTAGAGACCGAGCTTCCCGACGTGCCGGGCGACTACGACGGCCTGATCGTGCTGGGCGGCTTGATGAGCGCCGACGACGACGCCGGGCACCCCTACCTGCCCCAGCTCGTCGAGCTGATGCGAGGCTTCGAAGCCGAGGGGCGGCCGGTGCTGGGCATCTGCCTGGGCGCCCAGCTGATGGCGCGGGCCTGGGGCGCGACGGTGTGGCGCATGCCGTCGCTGGAGATCGGCTTCACGCCGCTGCGGACCACGCCGGCCGGTCTCTCCGACCCCCTGCTGCGCGGGCTGGAGCCGCAGCCGGCCCTGATGCAGTGGCATGTCGACAGCTTCGACCTGCCCGAGGGGGCCGAGCTGCTGATGACCGGCCGTGTCTGCACCAACCAGGCCTTTCGCATCGGCCGCCTGGCCTATGGCCTGCAGTTCCACTGCGAGGCGCCGGTGGACACGCTGCGCCAGTGGGTCATGGCCTTCGCAGAGCATGCGGAGGACGCGCCGGCGGGCTTCTTCGAGACCTTCGACGACCAGGTGCGGCAGCACCATCTCGGCGCCCGCCGCTGGGCCGAGAGCTTCGCCGAGCGCTGGGTCGATCTGGTCGCCGAGACGCGCCGGCAGCGCCAGGCCGCATGAGCACAGACAGCACAAAGACGGCGGTCGAGA
>JANQPZ010000242.1 GCA_028285215.1 Rhodovibrionaceae bacterium
ATCGGCGACCGCCTGGGTCGCGACCTTGGCGACCAGGGACTCGACGTCGTCATCCTCGTGCTTGCCGAACGGCGCGTGACTCCAGCCGACGATGCAGGCGGTCATGCCAGCTCTCCTTCACTTCACAGATGATGTGCCCCGCATGCAAAGGCAGCGGGGCGGCAGGCGTGCGCCGGGCTAGGCCGCCGGGCGCGCGTCGATGCCGTGGCTCGACAGCAGCTCGGTCAGCTCGCCGCTCTGGAACATCTCACGCACGATGTCGCAGCCGCCGACGAACTCGCCCTTGACGTACAGCTGGGGGATGGTCGGCCAGCTGGAGAACTGCTTGATGCCGTCGCGCAGACCCGGGTCCTCCAGGACGTTGATGCCCTTGAACTTCACGCCCAGATGGCTCAGCGCCTGCACCACGGCAGCGGAAAAGCCGCACTGCGGGAAGACCGGCGTGCCCTTCATGAAGAGCACCACGTCGTTCGCGCTGATGTCTTGCTTGATCCGCTCGAAAACGGGGTTGTCGGTCATCTCCTGTCGATTCCTTGGTCTCGAGTTGGGGGGTGTCCCTGGAAGGGTCCGTTTTTTCGCCGGCGTCCGCCGTCTGGGATCGCTGGCCTTCAGTCAGTCCGTAGGGGCTGTCGTCTGCAGCGCCAGGGCATGCAACTCGTTGCCCATGCGTCCCTGCAGCGCCTGGTAAACCATCTGGTGCTGCTGCACCCGGGTCTTGCCGCGAAAGGCCTCAGAGACGACGTAGGCGGCGTAGTGGTCGCCGTCGCCGGCCAGATCTTCGATCGTCACCTTGGCATCGGGCATCGCCGTTTTGATCAACTGCTCGATCTCGCCCACGTTCATCGGCATTGCGTGACTCTACCTTCTTTCTGCAACAGGGCGCCGGCCGCTGTACTGGACCGCTCTACTGGGCCGCTTCCGCCCGCTCGCCGCTCATCAGCCCGGGCAACCAGTCTTCGTGGGCCGCTTGCAGCCGTGCCAGCGAGATATGGCCGAAACCTTCGACGGTCAATTCGCTGCCCCCGGTTCGCCCGATGGTCTGTGCCGGCACGCCCGCCATCTCCGCTGCCTCCAGAACGGGCATGGCAGCTTCTGCAGTCACAATGTAGCGCGCCTGGTCTTCTCCAAACAACCAGCCGGCAAGTGAGGCTACTCCCGCCGGGACCGTCAGGCTGCAGCCGACAGGCCCTTGCGGTCCGCGACCGGCCAGGGCCATCTCGGCCAGGGCCACCAGGAGACCGCCGTCGGAGACGTCGTGACAGGCGGAGAGGCGGCCGGCTTGGATCAGGCCGCGCAAAAAGTCGCCGTTGCGTTTCTCGGTCTCCAGGTCGACCGGCGGCGGAGCGCCCTCCTCGCGGCCGAACAGTTCGCGCAGGTAGAGAGACTGACCGAGATGGCCGGTGGTCCAGCCGATCACCAGGATCTCCTCGCCCTCGCCGCGAAAGCCGATGCCGGGCACCTGGGCGACGTCCGGCAGCAGGCCGACACCGCCGATCACCGGGGTCGGCAGGATCGCCTGGCCGTCGGTTTCGTTGTAGAGCGACACGTTGCCGGAGACGACCGGAGTCCCCAGCGCCCGGCAGGCCTCGGCCATGCCTTCGACGCAGCCGACGATCTGGCCCATGATCTGCGGCTTCTCGGGGTTGCCGAAGTTCAGGTTGTTGGTCACGGCCAGCGGCAGGGCACCGACGGCGTTGAGATTGCGCCAGGCCTCGGCAACCGCCTGGGCGCCGCCGGTCTTCGGGTCGGCCAGGCAGTAGCGCGGCGTGCAGTCGGTGGTGGCCGCCAGGCCCTTCGGACCGTCGCCAATGCGGATCACGCCGGCATCGCCGCCCGGGCGCTCGACGGTGTCGCCCATCACCAGGTGGTCGTATTGCTCCCAGATCCAGCGCCGGCTGGCGAGGTCGGGGGTCGCGAGCAGGCGTTCCAGGCTGTCGAGCGGATCGCCTTCTTCCGGGAAGTTCGCCTCGTCCAGCGCTGCCGGCGGTTCGACCGGCTCCCAGGGGCGGTCGTACTCCGGCGCGGCTTCGGCGAGCGGGTCGATCGGCAGGTCGGCGACGACGCCGCCGTGCCAGCGCAAGACCATGCGGCCGGTTTCGGTCAAGCTGCCGATCACGGCGAAGTCCAGGTCCCACTTCTCGAAGATCGCCCGCGCCTCCGCCTCGCGGCCCGGCTTGAGCACCATCAGCATGCGTTCCTGGCTTTCGGACAGCATGATCTCGTAAGGCGTCATGCCGACCTCGCGCAGCGGAACGCGGTCCAGCTCCAGCTCGACGCCCATGCCGCCCTTGGAGGCCATTTCGAAGGAGGAGGAGGTCAGGCCGGCCGCCCCCATGTCCTGGATGCCGACGATGGCGTCGGTGGCCATCAGCTCCAGGCAGGCCTCGATCAGCAGCTTCTCGGTGAAGGGATCGCCGACCTGGACGGTGGGGCGCTTCTCCTCGCTGTCGGCGCCGAACTCGGCGGAGGCCATGGTGGCGCCGTGGATGCCGTCGCGGCCGGTCTTGGAGCCGACGTAGACCACCGGGTTTCCGGCGCCGACCGCCTTCGCGTAGAAGATGCGATCGGTCGGGGCGAGGCCCACCGTCATGGCGTTGACCAGGATGTTGCCGTTGTAGGCCGGGTGAAAGTTCACCTCTCCGGCCACCGTGGGCACGCCGACGCAGTTGCCGTAGCCGCCGATGCCGGCGACGACGCCTGCCAGCAGATGACGGGTCTTGGGATGGTCCGGCGCGCCGAAGCGCAGGGCATTGAGATTCATCACCGGCCGCGCGCCCATGGTGAAGACGTCGCGCAGGATGCCGCCGACACCGGTGGCCGCGCCCTGGTAGGGCTCGATGAAGCTGGGGTGGTTGTGGCTCTCGATCTTGAAGATGGCGGCCAGGCCGTCGCCCAGATCGACCACGCCGGCGTTCTCGCCCGGCCCCTGGATCACCTGCGCGCCGTCGGTCGGCAGGGTCTTCAGCCAGCGCTTGGAGGACTTGTAGGAGCAGTGCTCCGACCACATGACGGAAAAGATGCCCAGCTCCACCAGGTTCGGCACCCGGCCCATGATCTCCAGGACCTTCTGGTATTCCTCGGCGCTCAGGCCGTGTTCGGCGACGATGTCAGGAGTGATCTCGGCGATGATCTCGGTCACGACAGGGCCTCCACGATGCCGTCGAACAGCTTGCGGCCGTCGGTGCCGCCGTGCAGCGGGTCGGTGGCGTCTTCCGGATGCGGCATCAGGCCGAGCACGGTCTTGGTTTCGTTGAACACGCCGGCGATGTCGTCCAGGGCGCCGTTCGGGTTGGCGGGGCCGGCCGCCGCGCCGTCGGCATAGCGAAAGGCGATCTGGTCGTTGCCGGCGATGCGCCTGTGGCCTTCGTCATCGATGAAGTAGTTGCCGTCCATGTGCGCGACCGGGGTGTCGAAAGTCTCGCCCGCTGCGAAGCGCCCGGTGAAGAGCGTTTGCGTGTTCTCGACCCGCAGAGTCACGGTGCGGCAGACGAACCTGAGGTCGGCGTTGCGCAGCAATGCACCCGGCAGCAGGCCGGCTTCCGTCAGGGCCTGGAAGCCGTTGCAGACGCCTAGCACCGGGACGCCGCTCTCCGCGCGCGCGACCACCTCGCGCATCACGGGGCTGCGGGCCGCCATCGCGCCGGCGCGCAGATAGTCGCCGTGGGCGAAGCCGCCGGGCAGGACGATCAGATCGACCTTGGGGATTTCGCTGTGTTTGTGCCAGACGAGGGCCGGGGACTGGCCCGAAGCCCCTTCCAGGGCGCGGACCATGTCCCTGTCGCGGTTGGTTCCGGGAAAGACGACGACAGCCGATTTCATCCTGACCGCCCCTCAGGCCTCCAGCTCAATCGCGTAGTTCTCGATCACCGTGTTGGCCAGCAGTTTGCGGCACATCTCCTCGACCTGTGCGCGCGCCCTCTCGGGATCGGATTCGGCCAAATCGAGTTCGATCAGCTTGCCTTGGCGCGCTTCCTCGACGCCGGAGAATCCGAGCGTGTCGAGCGCATGCTCGATGGCCTTGCCCTGGGGGTCGAGCACCCCCGGTTTCAGGGTAACGTGGACGCGCGCCTTCATGGGAGACTCCGCTGCTGCGATTTGGCGCGGAGACTAGCGATGAGGCCGTGGCCCCGCAACGCCCCGCCGGGTGATAGGTGTCGGTCGGTAGGTGCCGGTGAACTAGCCCCGGCCGGCTCGTCGTCGGTTCACTGGCTGCCGTTTGACTGGCCGTCGGTTCACTGGCCGTCGGTTGACTGGCCGGCGGTTCACTGGCCTTCGCTTCACTGGCGCTGGCGGGAGCCGCGCAGCGTCAGTCGGACGAAGAAGGCGATCACGCCCAGAATAATCAAGCCGCCCAAAGCGAAGCCCCACCAGGCGGCGCTCATGTCCGCCGCCGGTCCGGGCCGGGCCGATTCCAGCCTGTCGAGTCGCTGCCACATCCACAGCGAACCACCGGCGGTGACCGCCAGAATCACGCCGACGGCAGCCAGCAGCAGCGCGAGACCGCGCCTCGTGGGGGCTGGATCGGTCTTTGGCTCAGGGGGCGTCACGACGGCGCGCGCTCTACTGGACGACTTTGGGGCCTTGAAGATCGACCGGGCCGGCTTCCGGCAGGACACCCAGCCGCCGTGCCACCTCCTGGTAGGCCTCGGCCACGCTGCCGAGGTCGCGGCGAAAGCGGTCCTTGTCGAGCTTTTCGTTGGTCTTCAGGTCCCACAGACGGCAGGAATCGGGGCTGATCTCGTCGGCCAGCACGATGCGCATCTGCTCCTCCTCGTCCCAGAGCCGGCCGAACTCCAGCTTGAAGTCCACCAGCTTGAGGCCGACGCCCATCAGCAGGCCGGAGAGGAAGTCGTTGATCCGAAGGGCGAGGTGCAGCATGTCGTCCAGGTCCTGGGTGGCGGCCCAGCCGAAGGCGGTGATGTGCTCCTCGGTGACCAGCGGATCGCCGAGTTCGTCGTTCTTCAGGTAGTACTCGACGATGGACCGGGGCAGCGCCGTTCCCTCTTCCGTCTTGAAGCGCTCGCAGAAGCTGCCGGCCGCGACGTTGCGGACCACCACCTCCAGCGGAATGATCTCGACCTGACGCACCAGCTGCTCGCGCATGTTCAGGCGGCGCACGAAGTGCGTCGGTATGCCGATCTCCGCCAGGCGCAGCATGAAGAACTCGCTGATGCGGTTGTTCAGGACGCCCTTGCCGGTGATGACGCCCTTCTTCTGGGCGTTGTAGGCCGTGGCGTCGTCCTTGAAGTACTGCACCAGCGTGCCGGGCTCGGGTCCTTCGAACAGAACCTTGGCCTTGCCTTCGTAGATCCGTCTGCGTCGCATCCCGTTACGTCCGACCTGGGGAAGCCCGGCGCCCTCGCCGGCCGCAGGTTCCGCGCAAGAACCCGGCCGGTCGCTCATCGGCCTATCCCTCGTAGGAGAAGGCCTCCCATATAGCAGTCCCCATTGGGAGAAACAATCTGCCGTAGGCGTGCGCGCCTATAGGTCGACCGTCTCGTAAGCCGCCACATCCGGCGGGCCCGCCGCGAAGCGCCAGAGGGGCATGCCCCCGTTCGAGCCGGGCGCGGGCAGGGCGAGCAGCGAGCTCGATACCGTGCCGAAACCGTTGGGCAGGGCGACGTTCATGGCGCCCTCCGCTCCGACGGCCGGGTCGTGTTCCCGGCTGGCGAGCAGGGTTTCCCATGCGCCCCAGTCGCCAGCCTCGGGGTCCGGCGCAGCGGCCTGCCGGAACTGCGGCAGGAAGTGGCGAATGCGGGGACTCTTGGTATCGTTGCGATCGGCTGCCGTAATCATGGAGATGCCGGGCGGCAGGGGCTGCACCACGACGCTCTCGGCATCTTCGCCGAGGTGACGAAGCCAGAAGGCATCCCGGGAATCGGCGATCACCAGGTTGAAGCTCCGGTAGGCCGCCGGCTCCAGCTGCGCCAGCGCTTCAGCCGCGGCGGCGGCATCCGCGTGATCCAGGGCTTCCAGCACCAGTTCGCCCCGGCTGCGCTTGCCGGCGGCCGGGCCGAGCGATCCGTAGCGGTTCAGGATGCAGGCCAGCAGGCCGTGCTCGTTGACACCCAGCCAGGAGCCGCCGGCCAGTTCGTCCTGGCCCGCGAGCACTTCGGGCCGGTCCGGCCAATGGCGGTCGGGGGTGCGCCAGGGGCGATCGCGCATCTCGTCGCGATTGCCCGCGAAGATGACCGGCCAGGCGGCGGAGGGGCGGCGAAGAAGGATGACGGTACACATGCGATGAGCGATGATAACGACTATGCGGTTTCGGTTCACCTGTCGCGGTCCAGGGGCTATAACGGCGCCCACCCCGCGGCGGCAACCGGCCGCCGCCCATCAGCCGCAGGAAAGAGCAAGGGTAGCGCAGGCATGAGCTTCAACGATCGCGAAAAGGCGTTCGAAGACAAGTATAAGCACGATCAGGAATTGCAGTTCCGGGTCGAGGCGCGGCGCAACAAGCTGCTTGGTCTTTGGGCGGCCGAGATGATGGATATCACGGGTCAGGCGGCGGATGCCTATGCCAAGGAGGTCATTGCCGCCGACTTCGAGGAGGTCGGCCACGAAGACGTCTACCGCAAGGTCATGGGCGATCTGACCGACAAGGGCGTCGACATCTCCGAGCACAAGCTGCGCAAGAAGATGGACGAACTGCTCGAGGTCGCCAAACAGCAGGTGATGAGCGAGTGACGCGCCGACGCTCGGCCGGCCTCCCGACCGAGAGGCATCTCGATCGGGGGCGCCGAAACTAGGCGCTCTCGGCAGGCTTAAAGAGAAAAGCGGCCCGTGCCTGTGCGCGGGCCGCTTTTCTCTTTAAGCGAAGAGGGAGGCTATCCCTCAAGGCGTCCAGAAGGGCTTGGCGGCTTCGCGGTCGACATCGACCCGATCCAGGCCGACGTCGCGCAGCAGCCGGTCGTCCAGCTGGGCCAGGGCGTGACGCTGATTGGCGCGTTCCTGCCAGCTGAAAAGCACGTCCAGAAGCTTGCCGGCCAGACTGGAAGTCTGTGGCCGCCGGGAGGGCGTTCTGCAATAGGTGGCGGGGCTGTAGTGGCCCTGCCGCCGGAAGGTTGCAATCGACATCGTCATGACAAATCTCCTCATGACTGCGGACGGGAGGAACAGCCCTCGAGGTCCTTATCTGTGAGAGAGAATCTGGGATACTTGAGCCCTTTGCGCAAACGATGTTACTTGAGGGGTGACATTAGATAATTTGCAGGTGAGCAACGCAGCTATGCGTCGTCGTCTCCCCCCGCTCAACGCCTTGCGCGCCTTCGAGGCCGCGGCCCGCCATCTGTCCTTCACCAAGGCGGCCGAGGAGCTGGCCGTGACCCAGGCGGCGGTCAGTCACCAGGTCAAGGCGCTGGAGGAGCATCTGGGCGTGGCGCTGTTCCGCCGGCTCAACCGCGCGCTGGCCCTAACCGAGGCGGGGCGCAGCCTCTTGCCGGCCGCGCGGGAGGCCTTCGACCTGTTGGACGCCGCCACACGGCGCTTGCGGCAGGCCGAGGCAGGCGGGCCGCTGCGCGTCTCCGTCCTGGCCTCCTTCGCCTCCAAGTGGCTGCTGCCGAGGCTTGCCGGCTTTCGGCGCGAGCATCCGGAGATCGATGTGCTGGTTTCGGCCGACGACCGCCTGACGGACTTCGAACGGGACGAGATCGACATCGGCCTCCGCTATGGCTCGGGCAACTATCCAGGCCTGCGCGTCGACTGGCTGATGGGCGACGAAATCCTGCCTGTCTGTGCGCCGAGCCTCTGCGAGGGACCCGAGGCCCTGCGGGCGCCGGAGGATCTCCGGCACTACACCCTCCTGCACGACGAAGTCAGCGGGACCGCGGACAGCCCCGACTGGCGGGTCTGGCTGCGGGCGGCAGGGCTCGAACGAAGCGACATCGATCCGGAGCGCGGCCCCGGCTACTCGCATATGGCGATGGTCCTGGAAGCGGCCATGGCCGGCGAGGGCGTGGCGCTGGGACGCTTGTCCCTGGCGTGCGACGATCTGCGCGCCGGACGCCTGGTCTGCCCCTTCGGCCCCCGCCTGCGCACCCGTTTCGCCTACTGGATCGTTTGCAGCCCGGAGATGGCGGAGCGGGCGAAGGTCGCCGCCTTCCGGGAGTGGCTGCTGGCCGAGGCGCGCAGTGAAACGACACCGTTCAGCCTGCTGCAGCGCCCGCCGGAAGCCGAGCCGCTGGCAGCGGGGTCCCCCAGAAACTTGCCGTAGCCCTGCCCGGACCCAGCCGGGACCGGCTGCACATTTCCCCAGCGGCTGCTATAAATCGTCATAATCGAACGTCCGACGACACTCACAACGGTAGAGAAGATCCCGCATGGCCCGTCCTTCCGAAGCTTCGCTGGAGATGATCCGCAAACTCATCTCCTTCGATACGACCAGCCGCAACTCCAACCTCGGTCTGATCGAGTATGTCCGCGACTACCTCGCGGACCTCGGGGCCAGCTGCGAGCTGATCTACGACGAGACAGGCCAGAAGGCCAATCTCTACGCCACGCTCGGCCCGGCCGACCGTCCGGGCATTGCCCTGTCCGGCCACACCGACGTGGTGCCGGTGGACGGGCAGGAGTGGCACACCGATCCCTGGGAGATCGTCGAGAAGGACGGTAAGCTCTACGGACGCGGCACCTGCGACATGAAATCCTTCGTCGCCGTGGCCTTGGCCAAGGCGCCGATGTTCGCCCGGGCGAACCTGAAGACGCCGGTGCATTTCTGTTTTTCCTACGACGAGGAGGTCGGCTGCCTGGGCGTCCGCCCGATGCTGGCCCGTCTCGCAAAGCTGCCGGTGCGGCCGGCCCTGGTGGTGGTCGGCGAACCGACCGACATGAAGGTGATCAACGCCCATAAGGGCAAGATCTCGGTCGAGTGCCAGGTGCGCGGCTTCGAGTCCCACTCCTCCCTGGCGCCGACCGGCGTGAACGCCGTGGACTACGCCGCCCGTCTGGTGGTCAAGCTGCAGGAGATGGCGCGCCGCAAGGAGGTCGAGGGCCCTTTCGACCACGACTTCGATGTTCCTCACACCACCGTCCATACCGGCACCATCCAGGGCGGAACCGCGCTCAACATCGTACCCAAGGACTGCAGCTTCGAGTTCGAGTTCCGCAATCTGCCGCAGGAGGACTCCACGCCCTTGTATGAGGAGGTGGTCGCCTACGCCCGCGAGGTGCTGGAACCGGAAATGCAGGCGCGCCGGCCGGGCACGGGCTTCAGCTTCGCGGAGATGTCGACCATCGCGCCGATGGACACCCCGCTCGAGCACCCGGTCGTGGCGCTGGCCAAGGCGCTGACCGGCGCGAACGCGACCAGCAAGGTCGCCTTCGGGACCGAAGCCGGGTTGTTCAACGAGGCTGCGATGCCCTCCGTCGTCTGCGGTCCGGGCTCGATCGAGCAGGCGCATAAACCCAACGAGTTCATCGCCTTGGAACAGGTGGCGCTCTGCGAGCGCTTCATGGATCGCCTTACGGAGCGTCTGGTCGCCGAGCAGCTTTCGGCCGCCTAGGCGCGGCGGAGTGAGAGACTCGCCCTCCAATCCGCCCTCCACTTCGGAACCAGATCCGGAACCGCGCCCGGCGCCCGTCAAGACGCTGAAGCAGCGGGCGCCCGGGATCGCCTTGGCGCTGCTGCTCGGGAGCCTTGGCGGCTGGGCCGCCTCGGCGCTTGGCCTGCCGCTGCCCTGGATGATCGGTGCCATGACCGCGACGACGGTCGCCGCCGTTGCCGGGGCGCCGATCGCCATGGCGCAGCCGCTGCGCACGGTGATGGTCGCGGTCCTGGGGGTGATGCTCGGCAGCGGCTTCACGCCCGAGATCCTGGCGCGGCTGAACGAGTGGGTCGTCAGTCTGCTGTCGCTCTTTGCCTACATCGCCGTCGCGGGCGGGGCCGGCCTGCTCTACTTCCGGCGCGTCTGCGGTTACGACCCCATCACCGCCTACTTCTCGGCCATGCCCGGCGGCCTGTCGGAGATGATCGTGGTGGGCGGCGAGATGGGTGGCGACGCGCGGCGGATCTCCCTGGCGCATGCTTCGCGTCTCCTGCTGGTGGTGCTGACCATTCCCTTCGCCTTTCGCTGGTTGGAGGAGTTCGAGCCGGGCAGCCGCCCGGCCGCCGGCCTGCCGATCGCCAGTATCCCGGTCTCCGATCTGGCGATCCTGACGCTCTGCGGCGTGGTCGGCTTCGTCCTGGCGCGGGCGGTCAAGGTGCCGGCGGCCGCTGTGGTCGGCCCGATGCTGGTCAGCGCGATCGTCCATCTGGCCGGCTGGACGGACGCGGCGCCGCCGGTCGAGCTGGTCTCGGCGGCGCAGGTTGCGGTGGGGGCCGCGATCGGGGCCCGTTTTGCCGGAACGGAGTTGCGGCTGGTGCTTCAGACCCTGGTGCAGTCGCTCGGGGCCACCGCGATTCTGGTTGCCGTCACGCTGATCTTCGCCGGCGGCCTAAGCCTGGCGCTGGAGCTCGATCCGCGCGCGCTCGTGCTGGCTTTCGCGCCGGGCGGCCTTGCGGAGATGAGTCTGATCGCCATCGCGCTCGGCGCCGATGCGGCCTTCGTCGCGACTCATCACATCGTGCGGATCGTCCTGATCGTGGTCTTGGCGCCGGCGGCCTTTCGCTTGATGGGCCGTCGCAAACGCGAGTAACAGGCGGCGGCTCATCAAG
>JANQPZ010000320.1 GCA_028285215.1 Rhodovibrionaceae bacterium
GTGCTTTCGGTCGCTACGAACTGGCCCAGGGTGCCGCGGCCTCGGCCGTGCAGCGCATGCCGCAGCTTCTCACCGGCGCTCAGGTGCTGGTGCAGCCGACGGAGCACGATGGGGATACCCTGTTCCGTGCCCGCCTGACCGGATTGGAAACCGAGACCAAGGCACTCGAGGCCTGCCGCCTGCTCGAGCGGCAGCATTCGACGCCCTGCCTGGTCGTACGCGACGGCGCCTGAGACGATCGCGTTCTGGCGGTCGAAAAGACGACAGCGAAAGGCGAAACGGCCCGGGTTGGACGCCCGGGCCGTTTTTTCGTGGTGCACCGCCGGCTGCGGCCGGGTTCCAGCGCTTTGCCAGCCGGAGCTAGAGTAGGATTCACGCCTTAGGTGGAAACGAAACGCTTCCACCTGAGACGATCGCGCTCTAATCGGGCTTGTAGGCTAGGCGCAGGCAGCCCCAGTGCTTGCCGCGCACGCGGATCGGCGCCGAGAGGTCCTTCATCAGCATGAAGGTCCCGCCGCCCATGTCCCTGCGGTAGGTCTGCAGCAGGAACGGCTTGGTGTTCTGTCCGGCCGCCAGTCCGACGCGGTCGTCGAAGATGCGGCGGTTGCGGCAATTGGCGTTGTTCCAGACCGGATCGTCCCCTTGGGGCTGGGCGAACTTCGCGTTGTGGGTCGGGAGATACCCTCGGGCGTCCACTGCTGCGCAGAAGACGACACGCGAATCCCAGGCCAGAACGGGCTCTTGGATCGGCGGCAGGACCCGGTCGGTGAAGTCGGTGAAGCGGGTCACGACCTGCTGCGGGTCGCTGCCGGGCACCGGGCGATAGTCCTGATCGAAGAGATCGGCTTCGCTCAGTTCCCCGACCTCCAGGGCGGTTTCGAAGGCCGCTGCGATCCTGGCGGCTTCCGCCTGGACCCGCTCGATGAAGGGCCGGTCCAGCGTGTTCTGCAGGCTGTGCGCCGAGAGGTCCACCAGCTGCTCGCCCGTGGCCGAGAGGCGATTCATGCGCTCACGGGCCACGCCCAGGCTGTCGCGAGCATGGCCGACTTCGCTGGACATGGCGGTCAGGGTGGCCAGCACGTCGCCGGAGCGCGTTTCGATCTCGCCGGCCGACTGGGCGATATCACCGGTTTCGCGGCGCATGCTTTCGACGGCGGCCGCGACGGTATCGACGACCTGGCCGATGGTCGTGGTGCCCTTGCGCACGTTCTGCGCCCGGGCCGTGCTCTCGGCACCGTGCTGTATGAGCTGTTCGGCCTGCTGGGTCAGGCCCTTCAAGGTGCTGTCGATCTGCGCGGTGGCGTCGCTGGTCTGCGCGGCCAAGGCCTTCACCTCGCCCGCGACGACCGCGAAGCCCTTGCCCGCCGCACCGGCGCGGGCCGCCTCGATCGTTGCATTCAGGGCCAGAAGATTGGTTTGCCGCGCGATGGCATCGATGTCGGCGGCAACCTTGCCGACCTCGCCCAGCGCGGTTTGCAGGCCGTTCAGTTGCTGTTCGATCACGCCTACGGCCTCGACCAGCGCGTGGATGTCGCTGAGGGAGCCCTCGATGGCGCCGCGCGAAGACTCCACCTCCGAACTGGCGGATTCAGCGCTGCTGTTCGCCGTCTGGGCGGCTTCTGCGATCTTGGCGTTCTGGGCGCTGACGGTCTCGGCGTTCGTCAGCAGCTTGCCGAAGGCCTCGACCTGGGTACCGAAGGTCGTCGCTGCGGATTCGATATCGCCGGCCACATCGACCAACTCGAGCGACAGGCCGCCGGCCGCCTCTGCGATCCGATCCATCAGTCCGTCGTCGACATTTGGAGAGGACGTAGCGGAGTCGGGCTGATGTTCGGCAGACACGACGAGCGCCTCCTTCGATCATATCTCTGCAACTGCGAAGAATGCCGGAACAGGGTTAAGGCGCCGTAAAGTGGTCTGCAAAATGGCCCGAAACACGGAGATCCGCAGCGGAAGGATCTACGGCCTCTCTTCGACATCGACCGTCAAGCAGGGTCGATGCGGATGGTTTTCTGGCCGACGGTGTTGCCCTCAGTCTCCCGTGCCAGCCGCAGCAACGTGCGGCGGCCTTGCCATGACAGGTCGCCGCCGGAAAAGCCCTTGGCGCCGAACTCCGCCATCCACTGCTTGGCGATCAGCAGGAGTCGGCGCTTCCGCCGCCGTTGCCAGTGACGCAGGTCCCAGGCCTTGCGGCTGCCCTGGCGGCGGGCGTCGGTCGGCAGGAACAACCAGGTCTGCACGCTGCGGTTCTTTGCGTTCCGGACGGTGCGCAGGGCCGGTTGGTAAAGTGCGCCTTCGAAGTAGGCGGCGCGGGCCAGACCGGGCAGGTCGACGCCTTCGGCCAGATGGCCACGGACCCGCGCGGCAGGATGGGGGATCAGGACGGGGTAATCGCCGTCCCGCGCCGCGACGCGACGAAAGCCGCGGAGTTCGGCAGGCTGCAGCTCTAGAGTGCGATGCAGGTGCGGCAGGATGATCCGTCGGACGTCGGGGTCCAGCAGGGTGCCGTAGAGGAAAAGGTGCATTCCCACGCACAGAACAGGACGAGCTTGGGTGGATTCGGTTTGACGATCCGCCCGAGCCGTAAGCCTACTCCCAAACCGGTGGCGGTTCCAGAGGGCCTCAGAAGTCCGGAGGTTCGAGACCCGACTGGCGCAGTTGCTCGCCCAGCAGCAGCTTGAGGCGCTGCAACCCGGTGTCGCTGGGGGCTTCGCAGCGGGCCACCAGAACGTCCTGGGTGTTGGAAGCGCGCAGCAGCCACCAACCGTCGCCGTCGCGCACCCGCACGCCGTCGACGTCGATCACCTCGGCACCACTTTCCTTCACGCGCTCGGCCACCTCGTCGACGATGTCGAACTTGCGTGCCTCATCGACCGGAAAGCGGATCTCCGGCGTGTTTACCAGCTGCGGCAGGGACTCCCGGAAGGCAGCCAGGCTGTCGCCGTAGGTGCCCAGCGCGTTGAGAAGGCGCACCGCGCCGTAAAGCGCATCGTCGTAGCCGTAGAAACGGTCGGCGAAGAACAGATGGGCGCTCATCTCGCCGGCGAAGGGCGAGCCGGTTTCCTTCATCTTCGCCTTGATCAGCGAGTGGCCGGTTTTCCACATCAGCGGTTGTCCGCCCAGTTCGGCAATACCGTCGAACAGCATCTGACTGGCTTTGACGTCGGCGATGATCGTGGCGCCGGGGTGGGCCTTCAGGACGTCGCGGGCCAGCAGCAGCATCAACTGATCGCCCCAGAGAATGCGGCCTTTGCCGTCGACCGCTCCGATCCGATCGCCGTCGCCGTCGAAGGCGATGCCCAGATCGCATCCCTGGCTGCGTACGGTGTCGATCAACTGTTCCAGGTTCTCGGCGACCGTCGGGTCCGGATGGTGCGCCGGGAAGGTGCCGTCGATCTCCGCGTTCAACAGGATGTGTTCGCCCGGCAGGCGTGCCGTCAGCGCCACCATGGCGTCGCCGGCGGCGCCGTTGCCGGCATCCCAGGCGACCTTGAGATCGCGCGGCCCCTCGAAGTCGCGCAGCAGCCGGTCGACATAGGCCTGCTGCAGATCGACGGGCTCTTCGCTGCCCTGACCGGTCGCGAAGCGGCCTTCGGCAGCGCGCGCGCCGAGCGCTTGGATCTGGCTGCCGAAGACGCTGCCCGAGGCGAGCATCATCTTGAAGCCGTTGTAGTTCGGCGGATTGTGCGAGCCGGTCACCATGATGCCGCCGTCGGCTGGCAGCTCGCAGACGGCGTAGTAGAGCAGGGGCGTCGGGCCGCGGCCGACGCGCGAGACCCGCATGCCGGTGGAAACCAGTCCGTCCACCAAGGCGGCCTCCAGTTCCGGCGAAGACAGCCGGCCATCGTAGCCGACGGCGACGTGGCGGCCGCCTGCCTCGGCGATCTGGGAGCCGAAGGCGCGGCCCAGCGCCACGGCGTCTTCGGCGGAGAGGGTCTGTCCGAAGATGCCGCGAATGTCGTACTCGCGGAGGAGGGTTGGGTTGAAGCTGTGGGCCGTCATGCCGCGCTGACTCCGCTGGTTGACTCGGTCTTGGTCCGGGCCGCCTCGCCGCGTCCGACCCCGAGGTATTGGAAGCCGGCCTGCTGCAGGCGGTCGGGGTCGTAGACGTTGCGCAGGTCGACCAGGGCGGGTCTGGCCATGGTGGCCTTGAGGCGGGCC
>JANQPZ010000330.1 GCA_028285215.1 Rhodovibrionaceae bacterium
GGACGCGCTGCGCCGCCCGATAGCTTCGAGGCCGCGGTCTCGAAGCTATCGGGCGGCGGGCGGCGGCGCGTCGCGCTCTGCCGCCTGCTGCTGCAGAAGCCTGACCTGCTATTGCTGGACGAGCCGACCAACCACCTGCATGCCGAGTCCGTGGCCTGGCTGGAGCGCCATCTGGTGGAGTACCCCGGCACCGTCTGCTGCGTGACCCACGATCGCTACTTCCTGGACAACGTTGCCGGCTGGATCCTGGAGCTCGACCGCGGCCGCGCCATTCCCTACCAGGGCAACTACTCCGGCTGGCTGGAGCAGAAGCGCAAGCGCCTGGCCCAGGAGGCCCGCGAGGAGAAGGCGCGTCAGCGCGAGCTGGACCACGAGGCCGAGTGGATCAAGCAATCGCCGAAAGCCCGCCAGTCGAAGCAGAAGGCCCGCATCCAGGCCTACGAGGAGCTGCTGAACACCCAGGTCGACAAGGCGCCGGAAGCCGGTCAGATCGTCATCCCGCCAGGCCCGCGCCTGGGCGATCTGGTGATCGAGGCGCAGGACCTGCGCAAGGGGTTCGGCAACCATCTCCTAATAGAGGATCTCTCCTTCAAGATCCCGCCGGGTGCGATCGTCGGTATCGTCGGCCCCAACGGCGCCGGCAAGACCACGCTGTTCAAGATGATCGTAGGGCAGGAACAGCCTGACGGCGGCGCCCTGCGGGTCGGCGACACCGTGAAGCTTGGCTACGTCGATCAGAGCCGCGACACCTTGGGCGCCGACAATACGATCTGGCAGGAGATTTCCGAGGGCGCCGACGTCATCCCGATCGGCAAGCGCGAGGTCAATAGCCGGGCCTACGTCGGCAGCTTCAACTTCAAGGGGCCGGACCAGCAGAAGAAGGTCGGCCAGCTCTCCGGCGGCGAGCGCAACCGCGTCCACCTCGCCAAGCTGCTGAAGTCCGGCGCGAACGTCATCCTGCTAGACGAGCCGACCAACGACCTCGACGTGGACACCCTGCGCGCCCTTGAGGAGTCTCTTCTCGACTTCGCCGGCTGCGTGCTGGTGATCAGCCACGACCGCTGGTTTCTGGACCGCATCGCCACCCACATCCTCGCTTTCGAAGGCGATAGCCAGGTCGTCTGGTACGAAGGGAATTTCCAGGACTACGAAGAGGACAAGAAGCGTCGCCTCGGCGACGCCGCCGCTGAGCCTCACCGCATCAAATACAAGCCCCTGACACGCTGAGCTGCAGTGACGCCGCCTGAGGCAAGCCTGCTCGCGGCATCTGTCGAAGCTGTCTTGGGCGGCCTCAGCTCTGCTGATTGACCGGACGGATCTGACCGCTGTCGATCAGGCGGCGCAACTCCTCGATCAAACCGGCAACGCTGCCCTGCTGGCGGATCACGGAGGTGTATTCATCGCGCAGCGTGACCGCTAGGCTCACCCCCTCGGCACGCACGTCCAGGATCTTGAAGTCTGACGCCTGCTGACGCACCCGCCAGATCGTCCGCACCGGCTCGCTGCCGTCTGCGGGAACGAAGGTGACCGGCACTTCGAACAGGTCGTCACGACCCTGCAGCGGAACGCCTTCGCCGAAGCGCAGCTCTACATCCCTCGCGCCGCCGAACAGCGGCAGGAAGCGCTGGGCAAGGTAATCCTTGAACACGACGATGAAGTCAGCGCGCTCTTGCTCGGAAGCGGTGCGCCAAAAACGGGCCAGGATGAATTGGCTGACCGCTGGGACGTCGAATCCTTCTTCCAGCAAGCTGCCGAAACGCGCCTCGCGCTCGTCCTGGCTCAGCCCGTCGCCCGTGAGCTCCGTCAAGGCGGTGTTCGAAAAGTCCTCGAGGAACTCTGCCGGCGTCTCGGCCTGCGCTGCGGCCGGCGCGACCAGCGGTCCTGCGAACGCTAGAGCCGCGGCGAAAAAGGCAAAACCGACGCCGCGAAACATCCGCGTGATCCCTGCAGTCATATTGCTTCCTCTCGTGCTCGCGGCCCAGGCCGCACCGCTCCGCTACACTATCAGGTACAGTGACAGACGTCTGAAAACCAATTTGGTTACAGTGATACCATTCTGTAACCCGCCCGCTGAGGCAGGTGGAACCGAAGCCTAACGAAAAAGGCTTAACGAGCGCCGACTTGGTGCGGATCCGTCGCGGGCTCGGCGTCGCTGATCTCCGGCCCGCCGCCAACATCGTTGCGGATCTGACGCTCGCGCTGCTGCCGCCAGAGGGATCGGATGCGCGAATAGTAGTCGATCGAATCCCGGCGTACTTCGTCCAGAGTATCGATGTTTTCAGCGCGGAAGCTGATCGCCTCAGCCGCCGTGCGGCCTACAGACAGTTCGGTCCGATCGGTGGTGCGGGCGAGGTAGCTGAAGGGGTCGAGGAAGAAATCGACACCGCGTCCCGCCGCATCGCGCACCGTGGAAGGACCGAGCAACGGCAGCACCAAGTAAGGGCCGCTTGGCACACCGTGTACCGCCAAGGTTTGGCCGAAGTCCTCGTTGCGATGGTTCAGACCCAACCCGGTGGCGGGATCGAACATGCCAAAGCCGATCGCGCTGTTGATCAGAAAGCGGCTCCCGGTCGTCTCGGCATGCTCCCAGTCGCCCTGAAAAAGCGCGTTGGCGAAGGTGACGGGCTCGCTCAAATGCGTGACGAAGTTGCTGACCACCTCCTGCATCAACTCCGGAGCCCAGCGACGGTACGTCACCGCGACAGGCTTGAGAATGAAGATGTCGAGGGTGTCGTTGATGGCGAACATAAAGCGGTTGAAGACTTCCAATGGATCGCCGGCCGACACGAACTGACCGGTTCCGACGTCAGCAACATCCGCGATGTCGCTCGCGATGAGCTCACCGTCGGCCCTTGCAGCAAGCTGAAAGGAACTCGTCGGCGCCGTGGCATAGCGGTTCGTCTGCTCGAGCCCGGGCGCCCAGGCACAACCGCTCAGAACCGCCAGGCAAAGCGCCGGCGCCGAAAAACGCTTCAAAAAACGGGCCGAAGCCCGCGAACTAGCCCGATTCTGCATTGCGCCCCGTCTTCTTTCAGCCAACCCGCTTCTCACCGCCAGCCCGACGTTACCGGCTGCGCCCAGCCGAACACCAGGCCGGAGATCTCCGTTCGCCAAAGCCCCAAAACGCGAAGCCAACCTCATTTCGGCACCGGCATCTTGGCGCCCCGAAGTCTACTTCGCAACGAACCCGACCGAAGTGTATCCGCTAGGGCTTAACAACTGGTTCTTTCGAGAACCCCTCACGCCCGACGCTACCTATTGCTGCTATCACACCCAAAGCCAAAAGGCCATAACCCGACAGCAGAAGACAGGCTAACTTCCGAAGAGCATCGCAGTTTTGTCTGCAAGCAAACAGCTCTCTTACGGATATCACGCGTTTTACAATGTCTTTTCTTCAACTTTCAGAAGCAACCTTTGGTAGAGTGGCGTCAAAACGAAGGGCAACATGTACATCGGCAATTGTGCTAAAGCGAAGAACAGCACAACGTCATAGTCGGCCTGCGGCGGCAGCGCGGCCAGCAGCAACCCCATGTTGCAATTGCCGGACATCAGGCCAACGGTCAGAGCTCGGCGCGGCCCGAGCCACCAGAACGCAAGGACCGCAGCGACCTGCAGCAAGGGATTGGCCACGAAGGCTGCAAAAATCCATAAGGCGACCACGTCCGGCCGGGTAAAGATCGTGGCGGTGACTCCCTCCATGATGGCAATCGCGAAAACCAGCATGACCAGGACCACCAGGCCATCTAGCGAGACGGCTCGGGCCCGGAACCAGCCCACCCCAGCCAGTCGGCGCAGCACGAGGGCCAGGACGAAGGCGCCCAGCACCACCAGCGCCAACCGCGCCATGAAGCCGGCAATGCTGACCTCCAGTTCCAATCCGAGCAGCCAGAGCGACAGCAAAGGCACCGTGATCGGTGTGAGCAGTGTGGCCGCCAGCGCCATAACCAGCGCCAGAGCACCATCCAGGCCCAACAGGATCGCAATGGCGGTCACGCCGAGAATCGGCGGTGCCGCAGCCATCAGGACCAGCGCGACTTCCAGCGGCTGCGGCCCCGGCAACAAAGCCATGACACCCCAGGTCGCGACCGGCGAAACCAACATCAGCCAGACGACCAAGAGCGCCAGCAGTCCGGGCCGTCGCAGGTAGACGGCCATCTGACTCCACTCCACGCGCAACAGGGTCAGCACCAGCAGCGTGGCCACGGCAGGGCCGACCAGCGGGCGCGCCAGGGCCGCAAGATCGGGCAGTACCAGACCGATGAAGACGCCAACGAACAGCACCTTCGGACCGTGGCCACCGAGAAAGGCCAACAAACGCATAGAACTCGCAAACCGGAGCAATTGGGCAGGACAGCAGCGACGCTACCCGCTTTATCGCGCCCGGCCAATGGAGCCTTTCTCAGTCGGACAGCAAGTCAGCGCGACGTGCGGTGATCGCTTCCAGAAAGTCAGGCGCATCGAGGTTGGCGATGGGGATGCGACCTGTGGTCGGGCGTCGCAGCGCGAAGCTGTCCACGTAGGCGATCAGGTCCGCCTTTTCTTCGACGGCACCTTGGGTGTTGTAGCGCTGAAAGTCGGGATAGATCGGCGCCACCGACCCATAGTCGGCATAGGCCGTGAGCCCGACGTTCAAGGTTTCCGGCAGATCCGGCCGAATCATCTGATCCTTGACCTGCCAGTCGCCGCCAGGCTGCCGCGCAAGCAATGTGAACAGTTCCCCGTGTCGCGCGATACGCAGGTCCACCGGCCCGGTCGGCGACGGCAGAATCTTCAGAGTCGATAGAGAGTTCGTCGTCGTCTTGATCTCGTAGTGCGGTTCGCCTGCCGGCGCAGCCGTTCCGATCGAGAAGAACAACCAGTTCTCCTGCCCCGGCGCCCAGGTCGCTGCCGAAACGCCACGCGGCGCCCGAACGAACAGCCCGGCCAGGGAGAACGGCGTCTGCGGCAGCGCGGCGTCGGTGCCGGTTACCTCAATGCGTGTGGTCGCGATGAAATCGCCGGCCACCGGGTGATAGAGGTGGCCCGCCTGATTGTCCTCATACCAGCCGGAGGACAGCGGCTGCAGGACCAGCCGTCCGTCCTCGATCCGCGGCTCCCGCCACTTCCGGGTAAAACCGGTCGGCAAGTGTTCGGACCAACCCGCCAGAGCGTCGGGCCCATCGAAACCGCTACTCAAGGACCGTAGTTCGTCTGCCGCCGTCGGCGGCGACAAAGCCATCACAAGGAAAACCGAGAGCAGAGTCTGTCGCATCGATAGGGCCCGTTGCATGTAATCTCCATTCGTTCGACTGCTAAAATCTTGGCTGGTCGATGTCCGCAAACACCTCAGTCAACCACCACGATCAGCGAATGAGCACCGGGGCCGGTCTCGATCGCGAAACCGGTCGGCACCAGCCGTGGCAAGCGGCCTGCCTCGCGCTTCACGCTCCAAAACTCCAGCGCACTTCCGCGGGGCTCCGGCCCTTCGTATTCGAAGACACCGGCGACCACGTAGCGGTCGGACGCATCGAAGGCGACGCCTTCTGGCAGGATGCCTGCCATTTCCCAGTCGCCGGCATGCCGCATCAAGCCGGTCTCGCTGTCGAAGGTCACGAGACTCAGAGTCGAGAGCGAATGGTCGGGTTCGCCCTCGGGAATCCAGGTTTGCCCCAGATTGAGCGTGACGATCATGCTGCCGTCGTTCGAGAAGGCGAGGCTCTCCGCATGCTGGGGCACGCTCACGCCGCCCATGACGTAATGGCGTGGTGCTTCCGTGCCGACCTCTGCCAATCGGATCGCCGTCAGTTGCGACGGCGGAGCATAGCTTCCGTTGCCATCCGGACCGACGTCCGGTCCCCACTGGAGATCGTTCGAGACGAAGAAACGGCCGTCCCGCGAGAACTTGCCCGACATCGGCCACTTTGCGGTGGCAACCGAGTTTCCCCACTGGGCCAATTCTTCCACGTTCCCATCGGCGTCGCGCTCGACGCGGTAGAACTGTACCTGGTTGCGCAGATTGAGCGTCACCGCGACGACATCCTCGCTCGGATGCCATTCGGCGTGATTCGGCATCTGTCCCAGATCCGGCAGTTCCGTCATCGGCGATACGTTCTGGAGTGCAAACTGCCGGGCTTCGCCGAAAACGCCGTCCCGATAAGTGACGAAAGTCAGGGGAGTGCCGGGCGTCCGGGTCGCGAGCACCAGCGTTTGCCCGTCCGAACTGACCGAGACACCCAGCGGCCGCCGGCCGACCTCGACCTGGTCGAGGATGCGAGGGTTCGCGAGGTCGCTTACATCGATGGCGCGCAGTGTCGTGCCGGGTTGCAGGTCGCCGATCACGCGGTCGCCTGCTTCCTGCGCCGTATGCGTTTCCGCAACGAAGACCGTGTTCCCGTCGGGTGAAGCCGCAATCGAGTAGACCGGGTTGATCACGGAGTTGGAGACACCGATCCGGCCGGTCGGCTCGGCAGTCTCTAGCGGCAAACCGATTATCGCCAGTTCGTCGGGACCGCGTTTTTCGCCGATCAGCCCGTCGATGTAGGCGTAGGCGCGCATGTCGCCGTCCGAGATGGCGGCGATATAGCGCCCTTCGAAGTCCGGCGGCTGTTGTGCGACTGCGGAGGTGCCGAAAGCGAAGCTCGCCAGCACTGCCGCCAGAACTCTCGTGGATAGAGGCCGGAGCATGCGAAACCCTCCCTGACTGTCGAAAACAGACGTAGAGATGACCGCACAACCTCTCGCTTCCAGATGCTTGAACGATAGTTTCGATAAATTATTCTTATCGAATGCTCTCGCTCACCGACTATCGAAGCGTGATCGCGCTCTATGAAGAACGGCACTTCGCTCGCGCTGCGCAGGTGTTAGGCGTGACGCAGCCCGCCTTGACCTCCCGGCTGCGCCGCGTTGAGGAGCAGTTAAACGTCCGGCTGTTCGACCGGGGGCGGGGGGGAGTCCGACCCACCGCCGCCGGCGCATCCTTCACCGAGTCGGCCCGCCGCATCCTCGATCTCGCCGAAGAAGCCGTCGACGCGGCGCGCGGTGCCGAGAAGGGGCTCGGGCAAACCCTGCGCCTCGGTATGACGCAGATTGCCGCCGTCCAGGTCGTCGTGCCGTTGCTCGAGGCCTTTCGCCGCGAGCACCCCTACGCCCGTATCAGCTTGACGGAAGGGACGTCGGCCGAGCTGGAAGCCGAAGTCGAACAGAACCTGATTGACGCCGCCTTTCTGCATCCACCGGTACATCAGCCCAGCCTGTCCGAGCAGCATCTTGCCACGCAGCGACTTGCCAAGTACGACGCCCGCCCGCGGCCGGGCAAGGTACCGCCGGTCATTCGCTATGCCCGACCGGAGGCGCCGGTTCTGATGGCGGAGATCGACAGGAAGGACCCGAACAGAGGTCCGTTCGATTCAACCGTCGAAGTCGACACCGCGCTTGGCGCCTTGGTGCTGTCCGAAGCCGGATACGGACCCTGCATCGTTCCAGAGCGGTTCCCGAACCCGTTCGAGAAGACAAATGCGGAAGTCGCCGACGAACCCATCGACATCGAACTCGATACCAGCCTGGTTTGGCGCCGCCTGGACCGGCGGCCCACGGTGATGACCCTCGTGGCGATTGCCCGGCGAAGTTGACATCGCCGGTGGGCGCGCCTCACCACAGGCTGCTATAAGCCAAAATTCGTGTTTTCATTCGGCTTTTCCGAGGATACCTGCAGATGCCTTTCGACGCGGCGCTGGAGCTGCAGCGAACCCACGTGCAGCCTGAGTGGGTCGATTACAACGGTCATATGAACGTTGGGTACTACGTCGTCGCTTTCGACCAAGCCTTCGACCTCTTCATGGACAGGATCGGCATCGATGCGGCTTACCGGGAAAGGACCGGCGGCACCATCTTTTCGGTCGAGGCCCATGTCAGCTACCTGCGGGAACTGCTGCCCGACGCGCCCATCGCCGTAACGCTGCAACTGCTCGGCTGGGATGCGAAGAAACTCAATATCTTCCTCCGCATGTATCACGCCGAAGATGGCTTCCTGGCCGCAACGGTCGAATGGATGAGCCTGCATGTGGATCTGAACACGCGCCGCGCTGCCCCCATGGCGCCGGAAGTCGCCGCACGGGTGGAGCAGGTGTGGCAAACCCACAAGGACCTCCCCCGGCCGCCTCAAGCCGGACGCGGCATTTCCCTTAGCCCGGGCAGGTAGCGCGGCAGGCGGCGGTTCAACGCGCCTCGGACGGGAAGGAGGTGGGCGGTGCCTGCAGGGCCATGGGCGCCGGCTCCAGAAAGGCCGGCGTTCCGACGAAACGAAAGGTGATCAGCGTTGCGGCGACCATCAGCGCCCCCGCCAGAGACAGCCAGCCGACCGTCGCCCCGCTCCAGGTCGGCGGACGGCCGGTTGCAGCCTCTTGCCGCCGCGAGAGCCGCTGCATCCCGGCGTAGAGGGCATAGAGCAGGAAGGGCAACAGAAAGGGCAGGACAATGGTAATGAGCTTCTTCAACATGCGGCTTCATTGGCTCCTGCGTTAGACCGCTTCACTGCCACCGAGCATTACTTCCACGAGATTGTTGATCATTCCCGCGGTTGCGCCCCAAATGTAGTAGTCGCGATAGGGATAGACGTAAAAGTAGCGGGTCTTGCCCTGGTAGGTGCGGCTCTGAATTTCACGGTTCGCAGGGTCCAGAAAGAATGCCAGCGGCACCTCGAAGGTCTCCGCCACTTCGAAAGGATCCAGCGTCAGATCGAGCGGCGCAGCGATGCGGCCGACCACCGGCGTAACTTCGAAGCAGGTGCGGGTCACGTAGATGTCGAGCTGGCCGATCGGCGCCACAAGATCGCGGGCCAGACCGACCTCTTCCTCGCTTTCGCGCAGGGCGCAAGCCAAAGCGTCGGCATCCTGCGGCTCGATTCGCCCGCCGGGAAAGGCGATCTGGCCAGCATGATCGCGCAGATGCGCGGTGCGTCGCGTCAGCAGCACACTCAAGCCGTCGGCGCTCTCTACCAGCGGGATCAGAACCGCAGCCGCCTTCATCGCCTGCGTGGGATCGTAGAGGTCGGGATTGAGTTCGTGATCGCCGCGCGTCCCCTCGGGTTCGAGGGTGAGGGCGGACCGGCGTCCGGGTGTCACTGCGCGCAGCCGGCGCTCGACCGCCGCACCGGTCAGCTGCCGGACGGCGGGTCCAGCGGAAAGAAACTGCCCTTGCTCCATACGCCGAGGCGTTCCCGTCCCTCTTCGTCTCGTTGGGGCACGGCCAGCTCCACCAGATGGTAGAAGGCGGCGCGCGCAAGGCGCGCCTCCAGGCCGTCCCGCACCAGGATATAGGGCCTCGGCTGGCCGCTGTCAGCGTCATGCACAATGCGCAGAGGATGTGCGGCGTCGGCTTCGACCCAGTCGTCGAGATTGGTTCGGAAGGACAGTGTCATCTCTGCGCCGGCGCCGCTCTCGACCAGTTCTTCAGCGATGAAGGGCGCATCCTCCACCTCGATCCGTCCGCGTTCCACCGGCGTCACCAACCAGTAGCTGCCGTCGGGCTCGCGGCGCAGCACCGTGGAAAACAGCTTGACCAGCCGCTTCCGACCGATCGGCCCGCCCCGGTAGTACCAAGTGCCGTCGCGGGCGATCTTCATGTCGAAATCGCCGCAGGACGGCCATTGCGGGCTGCCTCCGGCGACGCCGTCTCGCGACTTTGTGTCACCGGATGAGGAGTTGGCGGACTGTCGTTCCATCGCGCGCCTCCCTATCTTTGCCATAGTCGAGGTCTACGTCTCTATGATGGTCGGGGTTTCGATTCGGGGCCTAGCTTCGGCAGCCCTTTCGCGTCACCCTGGCGGACGAAGACTCTAGCATGTGGCCTAGACCGATGCGCAGTGCCAGACCGGTAGGGAGACCGAGCCGCAGATGACCACCACCGAAACCGCACCGCTGACCGCCGAGGTCGAGGCTGATCGTCTGGCTGGCGAGATTGAACGTCTGGGCCACCGTCTCGCTGAAGTGCGCGAGGGTATCGGCCACGTTATCTTCGGTCAGCAGCAGGTGGTGGACAACACCCTGATCACGCTGCTTGCCGGCGGCCACACGCTGCTGGTCGGCGTGCCCGGCCTTGCGAAAACCCGTTTGGTCGAAACGCTCGGAACGGTCTTCGGGCTGGAGGACCGCCGCGTGCAGTGTACCCCGGACCTCATGCCGGCCGACATCCTGGGCTCCGAGGTACTGGAAGAAGGCGAAAGCGGCCGCCGCAGTTTCCGCTTCATCAAGGGGCCGGTCTTCGCCCAACTGCTGATGGCCGACGAAATCAACCGCGCTAGCCCGCGGACCCAGTCGGCGCTGCTGCAGGCGATGCAGGAACACCGCGTCACGGTCGCGGGCTCCCCGCACGAGCTGCCGAACCCGTTCCACGTCCTGGCTACTCAAAACCCGCTGGAGCAGGAAGGCACCTACCCTTTGCCGGAGGCTCAGCTCGACCGGTTCTTCGTAGAGATTCAAGTCGGCTATCCGGACCTGGAGGCCGAGCGCCAGATGCTCTTGGCGACCACGGGCGCGCGCAGCAGCGAGGCGCGGCAGGTCATGTCGCCGAGTGAGCTGATGGCGGCGCAGAAGCTGGTGCGCCGCGTGCCCGTAGGCGAACAGGTGGTTGAAGCCATTCTCGGCATCGTCCGGTCCGGGCGGCCGACCGAGACCGCACGCGAGGAGGTCAAGGCCCAGGTGGCCTGGGGTCCAGGGCCGCGTGCCAGCCAGGCCTTGATGCTGGCTGTCCGCGCTCGCGCCGTACTGGACGGCCGCTTTGCGCCCTCTATGGATGATGTGCTGGCCATGGCCGGGCCGGTGCTGCGTCACCGCATGGCGCTCAGCTTCGCGGCCCGTGCCGATGGCGTGGTGATCGACGATATCATCGGCCTGCTCTGCGAGCCCCACCTCTAGCCGGCCGATGGAGCTGCGCTCGGCCATCCGCCCGGATCTGCCGCTGCAGCAACGCAGCGAGGCTCTGGCCGCAACCCTGCCACCACTGCTTGTGGCGGCCGAGCGGGTGGCCTCGTCGGTCGCCCAGGGTGTGCACGGCCGCCGGCGAGTTGGACAGGGAGAGGCTTTCTGGCAGTTCCGGCCCTACGAACTTGGTGACACGCCGCAGACCATCGACTGGCGTCAGACTGCCAAGTCGGACCGGGTCTTCGTGCGCCAGATGGAGTGGGAAGCGGCGCAGTCCATCTGGCTGTGGCGCGATAGCTCCGCTTCAATGGACTGGTCCTCGGACCGTAACCTGGAAACCAAACGCGCCCGCGCCGACCTGCTGCTGCTGGGGCTGGCGGTTCTCGCCATCCAGGCCGGCGAACGCGTTGCGCTGGCCGGGACCGGTCGCCGGCCCGACGCCAGCCGGGCAACCCTGACACGACTGACGCTGGAGATCGAGCGGGGCGCGGAGGCGGTGCGCCTGCCTGACGAAGACGGTCTGGCTCCACGTCAGGAGCTCCCGCGGTTCGGTCAACTGGTCTGGTTCGGCGACTTCCTGCAACCGCTCGAGGTCGTGGAAGCGCGGGTGCGCTACTTCGCGGAACGCGGCCTGCGCGGCCACATCCTGCAGATTCTCGATCCCGCCGAGGAGGGCTTGCCCTTTCGGGGCCGCGTGCGTTTCGAGGGCTTGGAGGGCGAAACCCCCTGGCTGCTGAGCCGGGTGGAGACGGTCCGGGGTGCCTATCTGGAACGCTTGGCGCAGCAGCGCGACGGCCTGATCGAGATTGCGCGGCGTGCCGGTTGGACCGCGGGGGTACATCACACTGATTCGACGCCGCAGTCGGCTCTGCTGGGGCTCTACCAGACGTTGGCCGTACAGCCGGGGAGGCGCTGACGCGATGCTGACTTTGGGTCCGCTGGGCTTCGTGAACCCTTGGCTGCTGTTCGCCCTTGCGGGGCTGCCGATCCTCTGGTGGCTGCTCCGGGTCACGCCGCCGGCGCCCAAGCGCTTGAGTTTTCCGGCAATCCGCCTGCTCTTCGGTCTACAGCCGCCGGAAGAGACACCGGCCCGCACACCCTGGTGGCTGATCGCCCTGCGGATGCTGCTGGCGGCACTGGTCATCGTCGGCTTGGCACGCCCGATCCTCAACCCCAGCGCCCAGCTTGCCGGCAGCGGACCGGTCGTGATCGTCGTCGACAACGGCTGGGCTGCAGCGGCCAACTGGGCTGCGCGAGAGCGTTTGCTCGGCGAGTTGCTGGACCAGGCGGAGCGCGACCGCCGCGCGGTGGTGCTCGCGACCACCGCCCCCGACGGGCGCGAAGCCGCGGAAACCCGGCTGTCCGCGCTGCCCCCGGCCGAGGCGCGGCGCATCGCCCAAAGCATCCAGCCACGGCCCTGGGCCGTCGACCGTCCTCTTGCGGCGGAACGGCTGCGCGCGCTGGCTTTGGGGGAGGCGGCGACAGTCGTCTGGCTTTCCGACGGAGTGGAGAGCGGATCGGAGCCAGACGCCGCCGAGTTCGCCCAAGCGCTCGCCGATCTTGGCAGCGTCCAGATCTATCGCGACGTTCCGGGCGACCTGCCGCGTCTGCTGCTGCCGCCCGAGATCGACGCGGCCTGCGCGCAGGATCAGCGAGGCCGTGTC
>JANQPZ010000334.1 GCA_028285215.1 Rhodovibrionaceae bacterium
CTGCGGCGAGTCGCTCTCACCTCTCCCATGGTCAGGCCTCCAAGCGATCGGCTGCCAGGCGGACCGCAGCGCGGACACGGCTGTAGGTGGCGCAGCGGCAGAGGTTGCTGTCCATCGCATGTAGGATTTCGTCACTCGTCGGGTTCGGCGTTGCGCGCAGCAAGGCCGTGGCGGTCATCACCTGTCCCGACTGGCAATAGCCGCACTGGGGCACCTCGAGTTCGATCCAGGCCGCCTGAACGGCCTCTGCCTCGGGGCCGGTCATGCCCTCGATCGTGGTGACATCAGCGTCTGCCACGCTGCCGGCAGGCGTTACGCAGGACCGCTGCGGACGACCGTTCAAGAGCACGCTGCACGCACCGCATTGGGCAATGCCGCAGCCGTACTTCGTTCCCGTCAGCCGGAACTCGTCGCGCAACACCCAAAGAAGCGGTTTGTCGGGGGCCGCCGCTGTTTCTCTCTGAACTCCGTTGACTCGGAAGCGCGTTGTCATGGTTGGGCTCCTTCTGGCGGTGATCATCCCGCCGGCCGGGGACCGGGGAAGGGTCGAGACCGTCGTATGACGACGAGAGCTCAGGCCCTCTCACCTTCGATCATCCTGTCGCTGGTATGTCAGTACTCCGCCGCATTTGGTGGTGCGGGGTGAGCTAAACGACCGCACGAAAACGAAAGGCAGATTTCACCTTTGAAATGAAATCACGGCTGCGCCTGGTCGACAGAGCATGCCGGGTCCGGAAGCTTCCAGATGCCGCACCGCAAAAATCCTTTGCCCGCCGGACGATTTCCCTGAAATACTTGCGCACAAATATACGAAGTAACGGGGAGTAACGGCTGGGTATGCGCGACGGAACGGTCGCTGCAATCGAAGTGCGCGACCTGACGAAGGTCTTCGGCGGCGGCTCCCAGGAGGTGCGCGCGCTCGACGGAGTGTCGCTGACGATCGCCCGGAACGAGTTCTTCACCCTGCTGGGTCCCTCCGGCTGCGGGAAGACGACCCTGCTTCGCTTGATCGCCGGTTTCGAGCAGCCGAGCGGAGGGCAATTGCTGCTGGACGGCGAGGATATCGCGGGCCGGCCGCCGTTCAAGCGACTGGTGAACACCGTGTTCCAGTCGTATGCGCTCTTCCCCCACATGACGGTGGCGCAGAACGTCGCCTTCGGGTTGGAGATGCAGGGCTGGGACGGCGCGCGCATCGGCCGTCGCGTCGCGGAGATGCTGGAACTGGTCAAGATGGAGAGCCTGGGCGATCGGCGCCCCGGCCAGTTGTCCGGCGGTCAGCAGCAGCGCGTGGCCTTGGCGCGGGCGCTGGCCAATGCGCCTCGGGTCTTACTGCTCGACGAACCGCTCTCGGCACTGGACTTCAAGCTGCGCAAGGACATGCAGGTCGAGTTGAAGCGCCTGCAGCGCGAGACCGGAATCACCTTCGTCTTCGTCACTCACGATCAGGAAGAAGCCCTGACGATGTCGGACCGCGTCGCGGTCATGTCCCAGGGCGCGGTGCAGCAGGTCGGCAGTCCCGACGAGATCTACGAGCGGCCAGTCAACCGCTTCGTCGCCGACTTCATCGGCGAAACCAATTTCCTGCCGGCCGAGGTCGAAGCCGCCGGCACGCGCTACCGCGTGCCCAGCGGTGAAACGCTCTCCGGACACGATCCCCACGGCCATGCCCAAGGGGCGCAGGTCACGCTGGCACTACGCCCGGAGCGGATCGATCTGCTGGCGCAAGCGGATGAGCCGGTGTCGGGCGATCTGGCAGGGCGGGTGGCGCAGGTCGTCTATTTCGGCACTGACACGCTCTACTTCCTGGAGCTCGACGGCATTCCGGGCCGCTTCCAGGTGCGGGTACAGAACCGCAATGGCGCTCAGGCCGAGTTCGCAGCCGGCGCCAAGGTCGGCGTCAGGGTCGCCGCGGACGCCGTACAGGTACTGGTCGACTGATGTCTTCGCCCGCGTCTCCTCCCACGCGGCCGACGCAGCCCGGAGCGTCGACAGCCTCTATGGCGCCCTCTCGCCAGGCCCGCTCCACGCCCTCCCCGATCTCCCCCTTTACCTCATTGGCGAATCTGCTGCGCCGTAGCCAACGTGCCCGGCTGATTCTTCTGATCGCGCCCGCGCTGTTGATCATCGGCGTCTTCATGCTGCTGCCGCTGGGCCTGATGGCCTATGTCTCAATTCTGGAGCGCGGCATCAACGGCGGTGTGCAGTGGGGCGTCCACACGGTCGATGCCTATGTGGCCTTCCTGTTCGAAGAAGATCTGCTGGGCAATCTCGCGATCAACCCTGACTACCTGCAGATCTTCGGCCGTTCCTTCCTCCTGTCCTTCGTCACCACCGCTGCCTGCCTGGCCATCGGCTTTCCAGCCGCCTTCTACATGGCGCTGCAGCCTGAGAAGTATCGCAACCTGCTGATCTTCCTGGTGACCATCCCTTTCTGGACCAATCTTCTGATCCGCAACTATGCCTGGATTCTGTTGCTCCGCAGCAACGGTCTGGTGAACGAGAGCCTGATGGGACTGGGTCTGATCGACGCGCCCATCACGCTGCTCTACACCAACTTCGCGATCACCCTCGGGCTGGTCTACTCTTTCCTGCCCTTCATGGTGCTGCCGATCTACGCCAGTCTGGAGAAGCTCGACCTGCGTCTGGTGGAGGCGGCCTTCGACCTGGGCGCCAACAAGCGCCGGGCCTTCCAGCGCGTCATCGTACCGCTGGCGCTGCCCGGCATTGCGGCCGGCTGCATTCTCGTTTTCGTGCCCTCGCTCGGAGCCTTTATCACGCCGGAGCTGCTCGGCGGCTCCAGGTCGATGATGATCGGCAACCTGATACAGAGCCAGTTCGGCGCGGCGCGTAACTGGCCGCTGGGGGCGGCGCTGGCCTTCGCGCTGCTCGCCATCGTGCTGCTGGCGATGATGGTCTATCTGATGCGTTTCCGGCGCCCGCCGGGTACGGGATAGGGGCGGGCCGGTATGGAAAGACGGAACAGGAATCCGCTTTGGCGATTTCCCGGCGTTGCGCCGGGCGCTGCGTTCTTCTTCGCCTACCTCTATCTGCCGATCTTCGTGCTGATCGCCTTTTCCTTCAACGAGAACCGTCAGGCCACGATCTGGACCGGGTTTTCGCTCGATTGGTATGGCGTGGTACTGCGCAACGACGACATCCTGTCGGCGGCCGGCAACTCCCTGATCGTCGCGACCACGGCAACCCTGATCGCCACCAGCGTCGCGCTGCTCGCGGCGCTCGCCATGGCGCGCCGCCGCTTCCGTGGGCAGGACGGCGTCAGTGCGGTGATCGCCTTCCCTCTGATCATTCCCGAGATCGTGACCGCCGTCGCGACCTTGCTGTTCTTCGTCGCGGTCGGCATCCAGCTTGGCCTGACGACGGTGATCATCGCCCACACCGTCTTCTGCATCCCCTTCGCCTATCTGCCGATCCGCGCGCGCTTCGACGGCATGGACGCGGCGCTGCCTGAGGCGGCCGCCGATCTCTATGCGAACGAGGTGCAGGCCTTCCGTCGGATCACTCTGCCATTGCTTTGGCCGGGCATTCTCTCGGGCGCGATGCTGTCCTTCATCATCTCGCTCGACACCTTCACCATCACCTACTTCGTAGCGGGGCCGGGGGCGACGACCCTGCCGGTTTACATCTTCGGCATGATCCGCATCGGTATTACGCCGGAGGTCAATGCCATCTCGGCCCTGATGCTGGTGATCTCCATCGTCTTCGTCACGCTGTCCTACCTGATCGGGCGGGTGCGGCGTTGACGCGGTCCTCTACCCGGCGGGACCGTCGTGCCGAGACCGGCCGGATCGAGTTGCAAGCAAAGCCAATCGATAACAGGGAGTGCCAAGACCGATGAAAAGACATCTGACCGCAGCCGTCGCCGCAGGCGCCGTGCTGGCCGGCGCGACGGCCGCCAAGGCCGAGGGCGAGCTGTTTCTCTACAACTGGTCGAACTACTTTCCGCCCGAGCTGCTGACCAAGTTCGAGGAAGAGACGGGCATTGCCGTCACGCTCGACGTCTACGATTCCAACGAGACCATGCTGGCCAAGCTGCAGGCCGGCGCCGGTGGCTACGACGTGATCGTGCCGTCCGGTTACATGGTTGCGATCCTGATCGAAGAAGGCTTGGCGCAGCAGATCGACACGCTCTCAATGTCGAACGGTACAAAGGTCGTAGCGCCGCACGACGCACCCTTCTTCGACCCCGAACGGCTCTACTCGGCGCCCTACATGTGGGGTACCACGGGCTTCACCTACAACTCCGCCAGGGTTGAGGACAAGCTTGAGGAAAGCTGGAAGGAGTTCTTCGAGCCGCGGCCCGAGCTCCAGGGCGAAATCGCCCTGCTGAACGACGAGGTCGAGGTCTACAACGCCGCCGCCTACTACTTGGGCTTCAACAAGTGCACCGAAAGCCCCGAGGAGGCGCAGGCGATCCTCGATCTGCTCGAGGCGCAGAAGCCGCACGTCAAGATGTACCAGTCCGACGGGACCATCGACCGCATGATCTCGGGCGAAGTGATCATGCATCATCAATGGAACGGCGCCTCTCATCGGACTTGGGTTGATCTGCCGACGGCCGTTTATGTTTACCCGGAGGAGGGCATCACCTTTTGGACGGACAACTTCATGATCCCGACAGATGCTCCCAATGCCGAGAACGCCAGGACTTTCATCAACTGGATGCTGGCGCCTGAGAACGCGGCCATCGCCTCCAACTTTACCGGGTACATGAACGCCATCGAAGGCTCCTCCGATTACCTGGATGACGCTCTCAAGGCCAATCCGGCCGTAAACATGCCGCCGGAGTTTGCGGATCGGCTGCGCCCGAGCATCGATTGCTCGGTTCCGGCACGCGAGCTGCGCAACCGCGTTTGGACGCGCCTGAAGTCCTGACGGACGCGTCTTTACTTCGGGTCGTGCCCGGTCGCCCTTGGGTGCCCGGGCACCCTTTTTCTGTTCGGAGCTTGGCATGTCATGACGGATACGGTGCCCGAGACCCTGACGATTGCGCTCTGGGCGGTAAACCTCGCCAAGCCCTTGAACGGCATCGGTGCCTGGGCAGCGGCTGTCGAGGCACAGATGCTGCGCGCCAAGAGTGAAGGCGCCGACCTGCTGATGCTGCCGGAGTACATGTCGGAGCAGTGGCTGTCCTTCGCACCTGAGGGGATCGGTGCGGACGAAGAGGTGCCCTGGATGGCCGCACAGGCCGAAGCGGCGCTGGCTGCGATCGCACCTCTCCCAGCCAAACACGGTATGGCGCTGCTGGCGGGCACCCTGCCGGTACTGCTGGAGCCGGTGCCCGAGGCCGGCTCGCCCTATGTCAACCGGGCGCATCTGCTGTTGCCGGACGGTCGCGTGGTGCGGCAGGACAAGCTCTGCCTGACGCCGGGCGAGAAGGATCCCGCGGCCTGGAATCTTCGCCCGGGTGAGCGTCTGCAGATCGTCACTTGGAAGGGGCTGAAGCTGGCGACGCTGATTTGCCTGGACATCGAGTTGCCGGCGCTGGCGGCGTCGCTGGCGCCGGAGCGGCCCGATCTGATTCTGGTGCCCTCCATGACCGCCAAGCTGTCCGGCTATGCCCGCGTCTTCGGCTGCGCCAGGGCGCGGGCGGTCGAACTGCAAGCCGCTGTCGCTGCGGTCGGAGTGATCGGCGCCGCCTCGACCAATAAACCGCGCGAAACCAACACCTCGGGCTGTAGCGTCTTTCTCCCCTGTGAAGAAAGCCTGGGTTTCGTCGGCCTGCACGATGAAATCCCGCCGACGGATGCAGCGGATGACGACGGAAAACTCCTGATTGCCCGCGACATTCCCTTCGGCGAGATTCGCCGTCTGCGCGCCGGGGCCGCCGAAGTCTGGCCCGGGGCCTGGACCGCCGACCATGTGACGCTGGAACTGGACTGAAAGAGATCATGCTGACGATCTATAGCGAAGAGCACCGCTACCAGGACGGCAAGGCCGAACTGATCGACGGTCAGTTGCTGCCGCCCTTCGAGATGCCGCGCCGCGCGGAGATGGTCCTGGAACGGGTGCGCGCCGTCGGCCTTGGCGACATTCTGGCGCCGCAGGACTTCGGCCTGGCGCCGCTGGAGGCGGTGCACGACGCCCGCTATCTGGCCTTTCTGGCGGCGGCCTGGGGCGATTGGGTCAAGAGCGGGCGGGAGCATGACGCCTTGCCTTTGAACTGGCAGATCCGCGGCATGCGCGCGCTGGAGCCGGAGAGCATCGACGGCAAGCTCAGCTACTTCTCCTTCGACGCCGGCACGCCGATCATGTCCGGGACTTGGCGAGCCGCCCAGGCTTCCGCAAACGTTGCGCTTACCGGCGCGGCGCGGGTCAAGGAAGGCGCGCGCGGTGTCTTCTCGCTCTGCCGCCCGCCCGGCCATCATGCGGCGGAGGACTACTACGGCGGCTACTGCTTTCTGAACAATGCCGCCATCTCGGCCCAGTGGCTGCGCGATCACGGTGCCGCCAAGGTGGCGTTGCTCGACATCGACTATCATCACGGCAACGGCACACAGTCGATCTTCTACGACCGTCCGGACGTCTTCTTCGCGTCGCTGCACGGTCACCCGAAGCAGGAGTTCCCCTTCTTCCTGGGCTATGAGGACGAAACGGGCGAAGGTTCGGGCGAGGGCGCAAACGCCAACTTCCCCCTGGAGTGGGGTACGGGGTTCGAACGCTGGTTCGGCGCGCTGCAGGAAGCTGCTCGTCGCATCCGGACCTTCGGGGCCGAGGCGCTGGTGATTTCTCTGGGCGTCGACACCTACAAGGACGACCCGATCAGCCATTTCACCTTGGACAGCGACGACTACCTGCAGATCGGCCGGACCATCGCCGGCCTGGGTTTGCCGACTCTTTTCGTTATGGAGGGCGGCTATGCCGTCGAAGAGATCGGCGTCAATGCCGTGAATGTGCTGACGGGATTCGAAGAAGCTTCCTAGAGGCGCCGGGAGTCGCCGGCCGACCTCTCAAATCTCGAAGAGCTCCGTCGCGAGTTCGTCGAGCGTGGCGATGTCCTGCAGCGGGAAGCGGGCGGCGATGGGTTGGAAGACATCCATCGTGTGGTGCTGTGCGGCGCCGATGGTCTGGCGGTAGAGCGCAAGACCCAGCGCCTTCTGTGCGAAATCCTTGCCGACCGGCCAGTCGCTGGCCTCCAGAAAGGTGCGGAACAGTGCCTTGTCACACTTGAACAGGTCGCGATAGAGCTGGATCAGCTCGTAGTGCCGGTCAGTGACCATGGCGTCGCCCCAGTCGATGATCCCGGTGAAGCATCCCTGCGCGACGAAGACATGGTTCGCGGTGATGTCGCCGTGGCTAAACACTCTGTCGAAGGGCGTGAGTCTGGCGAGGTAGGTTTCGGTCTGGGCGGCCAGGTGCGGCGGCAGCGAGCTTTGCGCCATGGCGTTGCTCAGGTTCCCGGCGGTCCAGTTTGCTTGCGTCATCCTGCCCGCAATCGGCAGCGCGTGCAGACGGCGAACCTGCCGTCCCAGATCCACCGCGAGCGCCAACCTTTCATCAGCTGACAGCTTGGCGCGCCAGGAGGCGATACCCGGCATGCGGCCGGTGATCAGGTAAGGCCAGGGACGATCGGGATCGTCGAAAAGGTTTCCCTCGCCCAGCAGCCTGGGTGCGGCGATTTCCGGGTCTGTTGCGAGCAGACGATAGGCGGCGCGTTCTTCGCTGTGCGCCCGGCGCCAGGGCGGGAAGTGGCCGAACAGCTTCACGACCGCGTCGCCGCAGACGAAGGTGGGGTAGGTGGCATTGAAGCCGGCGACCGGCGCTTGTCGGTCGTCGGCCAAGCCATGGCGCCTCAGAGCTGCGGCGATGCAGACGGTCCAGAAGCCGGTATCGCCAAGGCGCGTCACGTAGTCGTCTGTCGACGCAAAGACTGGGGGTGAAATCATCCGGGAGATCTAGCGGGCGCGGGCTTGCCGCGCGATGGCTGCGGAGGCGGCGTTCGAAAGCTCCAAGATCCTGGAATCTGGCGGGCCTCCGTCTTGTAGGTCGACGTATGGTGTCGGGCTCATCCGAGGATCGTTTGCGTGAAAAGCGCGGCTGCGACCGCATTTCTTCTGGATTTTCCGGCCAGCTCTGGCATGTAAGATACCATGGACATTGCCAAGTACCTCCGTTGGATCCCGCACGAAGACTACCGGAACCCGCCGCCGGTGGTTGGTGTCATTCGTCTTTCGGGGACGATTGGCGTTGGCTCGGCTCTGCGCCGCGGGCTCAGCTTGGCCGATCTGGCCGGCCCCATCAACCGCGCCTTCAAGCTGCCGCGTCTGCAGGCTGTGGCGCTGGCGATCAACTCGCCGGGCGGGGCTGCGGCCCAGTCGGCCCTCATCGCCAAGCGGATCCGCGACCTTGCGGAAGAGAAGGACGTGAAGGTCTACGCCTTCTGCGAGGACGTAGCCGCCTCCGGCGGTTATTGGCTGGCTTGCGCCGCCGACGAGATCTACGCCCAGGAAAGCTCGCTGATCGGCTCCATCGGCGTCATCGCTTCCGCCTTCGGTTTCCAGGAGGCCATCAAGAAGGTCGGCGTCGAGCGCCGGCTCTACACGGCCGGGGACAACAAGTCCCTGCTCGACCCCTTCCAGCCGGCCAAGAAGAAGGACGTCGATCGTCTGAAACGTCTACAGGGCGAGATTCACGAGTCCTTCAAGTCCTATGTCCGGGCTCGCCGCGGCGACCGTCTGAAGGGCGAGGAAGCCGTGCTCTTCTCGGGTGAGATCTACGCCGGGCGGCAGGCCCAAGAGGTCGGCTTGATCGACGGTCTGGGCGATTTGCGCGGCATCCTGCGCGAACGCTACGGCGAGCGCGTACAGCTCCGCCGCGTCGACGGCGAGCGCAGCTGGCTGCGTCGGCGTTTCGGCCTCTCGCAACTTGCGGCTGGCGGGATGGCTGCCGGCACTGGCGGCTTCGCCGACTGGCGGCCTCAGGACCTGGCCGACGGCGCCATCGCCGCCATCGAAGAGCGCGCTCTCTGGAGCCGTTTCGGCCTCTGATCCGGGGTCTTCGCGCTCCCTCGGTGAGGTCTCCTGTCGCTCTGCGCCCTCTGGTTCAGCGGCGTCTCGGGCCGGCAACGAGTTGAAGCGGTTCGAAGCTGCGCAGGCTTTCGATCTCCAGAATCGCAGGGTGTATCGCCTGTCCGCTGATATAGCGGAAGTTGGCGCAGAAGGCGTTGGTGGCCAGGCTCTTGGAAGACGCGCCATGTACAAAGGTCTCCATGCCAAGCTGCTTCATTTTCAAGGCGAAGGAGTCCATGGCCTGCATTGTCTCTCCTTCGTCTATCAGGTCTTCGCCCAGCCTGAGGCCCAGCGCCGCCACGCCGGTGTAGTTGAGATCGGGAAGACTCGTGCTGCCAAACTCGGCGCGCCAGTGGAGGCTGCGCCCGTAGGCCTGGAGGTCCCGTGCGATCGACTGGATGCGGATCGGCGTGACGTCCGACGGTCCGCAGACCACTTCGAAGTTGAGCAAGCGTCTCCAGACGCCCGGTAGATGACTGCAGAGGGACAGATACTCCTGGCGTAAACGCATCGACGCCATGGTCTCGAAGTGTACGGGACAGATCATCGGAAAGCGCTTGTCGCGGCTTGCCAGTTGCTCGATCTTTCGGGCGAGATCGTAGAGCGTACGAAAGTCGAGCTCGAAGGCGTCGTCTGCAGACAGATCTGCGCCGTTCACGGCCGGCGCACGGCTTGCGCCTGAACCCGCTAGAAGCGACCCCGGCCTCTGTGTAATGGCCGGAACCGCCTCGGGAAGGAAAGCCAGCAGCGCTTCACTGCCGACATCCCAAACCGGCCAGTAGCGAAACTCCAACTCCCATACGTTGAACGGCTTCGCTTGCGGTGCCGCAATCGAGGCATTCAGCTCCTGTGCTTCGACGTCGCGCGGCCGCAACTCGTTTGCAGGGCTGTAGGGAACGCAGTGCCAGCGATTGCGCTCGATGGCGGCGCGCTCGGTGGAGGAGCGCTCTTCTGCCAACGCGATGTTCTCGCTCCTGACCTTCGCCCGACTCAGGACGGACGGTAAGCTCAGGAAAGTGCTGCGCAGATTGTCGCTTGGTAACCGAGCGGAGTCGTCTCCTCCCGGAGATTTGGAGATAGATGCGTCGAACATGTTTAGAGCTCTTTCGGTGCATCCCCGCCGGCCATCGAAGTCCCGGGGTTCGACGGGTTGATGGCGAGCGCGTTTACGCAGGCTTCCAGATCGTTGAGATCTATAGGTTTCTGCAGGATGTGGTTGGCCCCCAGTCTCTGGGCGTAGTCGAGAAAGGTGAGATCTCCGCTGACGCCGCCGCCGGATATCGCCACGATCGGGAGATCCGGCTTGGCTGCTCTGATCTCCTGGATGGTCTCCGTACCTTCCTTGTTCGGCATCAGGATGTCGGTGATGACCAGTGTGGGGTCTTCCGATTGAAGCAGGGCAAGCCCACGGCTGCCGTCTTCCGCTTCGATGACGGAGCAACCGAGATCGATCAGCATTTCAGTCAAGGTTGAACGAACCAGTTGATCGTCTTCAATCAAGAGCACTTTGATCATGACTATTCTCCGACAAACAACGTGTCACTTTTGACGCTTCGCTGTGTGGCACCGGTGTTCGTTTGTGGGTCCAGCGCTTGTCGCAGCTTGATTGCCAGGTCTTCCTGGCGATAGGGCTTGGTCACGAGATTCTCTCCCGCCTTGACGTCGCCTCTGCGCAGCACGGCCGCCTCGGCGTATCCGGTCGCATAGAGGACGGGCAGGTCCGGGCGCAGCTCGCGCGCTGCCGCGGCGACCTGGGTACCGTCCATGCCGCCCGGCATCACGATGTCGGTGAACAGCAGATCGATGTCGTCGTGCGCTGCCAGAACTTCCAGCGCCTGCCTGCCGTTCTCCGCTTCGCGGACGCTGTATCCCAAGTCCTCCAGCAGGCCCACAGCGATCTCCCTGAGCTCGACCTGGTCCTCCACGACCAGCACGGTCTCCCGACCGCCTTCGGCCGTTGCCGGAATATCCTGAGCCGTGTCGGATCGGCAGCTGCTGCAGGTGTCGACGGGAAGGTAGAGGCGAATGGTCGTGCCGCAGCCCACTTCGCTGGTGATCCTGACATGACCGCCCGACTGCTTGATGAAGCCGTAGACCATACTGAGCCCCAACCCGCTGCCCTTGCCGACCTCCTTGGTCGTGAAGAAAGGCTCGAAGACCTTGTCGAGCTTGTCTGCCGGAATGCCGCTGCCGCTGTCGGCGACCGAGAGCATCACGTAGTCGCCCGGTGCGACGCCTTCTTCTCGGGCGGTATCGTCCTCGTGGAGAGGTTTGTGCACACTCTCTATGGTCAGCTTTCCACCTTCGGCCATGGCGTCGCGCGCATTCACAGCGAGATTGAGAACAGCGGATTCGAGTTGGCTCGGGTCGGTCACGACGTAGGGAATCTTCTCTCCCAACCGGCATTCG
Organism: Rhodovibrionaceae bacterium; assembly: GCA_028285215.1. Classification (GTDB taxonomy): domain Bacteria; phylum Pseudomonadota; class Alphaproteobacteria; order Kiloniellales; family DSM-21159; genus Algihabitans. The sequence goes on from JANQPZ010000334.1 coordinate 11,436, forward strand.
AGGGCAATTGCCTCGCCCAGCGTACGGGTCAGGAGATCGCCGAGGCCTTCGATCAGCGGATTGGGGTCGACGGTCTGCGTCTCGAGCTTCTGACGCCGCGAGAAGGCCAGCAGACGCCGGTTGAGCTCTGCCCCCTTGTCGACCGCGCCCAGTGCGGCCGCGATCCGCCGATTCGCCGCGTCGTTCCCTCGTACCGAGCGTTCGAGCAGCTGCAGATTGCCCATGACCACGCCCAGCAGATTGTTGAAGTCGTGCGCCAGGCCGCCTGTCAACTGCCCGACCATCTCCATCTTCTGAGCCTGCACCAACTGACGTTCGACGACCTTCCGCTCAGTGACGTCGGTCAGCACGGCCATCGAGCGTTTGAAGTCGCCAGCGTCGTCGTACTCGGCGACGGCGGATAGCAGGATGTCCAGCATATCGCCCGACTTCGCGACGATCTGATACTCGACGTCTTTACAGATACCGTCCTTGACGAACTCAGGCATCTCCTCCTCGATCGCTCGGCGTGCGGAGTCCGTCGTTAGGAAGTCTGTCGCCTTCTGGCCGATGACCTCTTCTCGGCTGTAGCCTAGTCTCTCCAGCCAGAAGTCACTGACGCTCAGAATGCGTCCTTCGGAATCGATGGAATGAAGCATGACGGGTGTCTTGGTATAGAGCGAGCGGTAACGCTTCTCGCTGGTCCGTAGCTTTTCTTCAGTCTGCTTGCGGCCCGTCACATCCATCACGATCGCGACGATGCCCCTGACGGTTCTTGTCTTGTCGACGTCCGGAAGATAGAAGCACTGGATGTCTCGCGTAACGCCGTCGGGATAGGAAACGATCGTGTCGAAGTTCACCCCCACACCGTGGCGTGCGAACTCCAGATTTGACTGAAGACGCTCGAAGGCAGCTTCCCCTGCAATCTCTCGAACGTGCTTGCCGATGATGCTGTGCGCTTTCTGCGCATACCAGCTGCAGCCGGTTCGGTTGATGAAACGATAGCGGAGATCCACATCCACATAGGTGATCATGAACGGAAGGCTATCTGTGATCAGCCGAAGGTGCGCCTCGCTCTTCTGCGCCTCCGCCAGCGCCGTTTCGACCAGTGCTTCCGAAGCGCGCGCCGCCGTAACGTCATGCATCGAGGCGACGGCGCCCAACTTCACGCCGTTGGTGTCGTAGAGCGGCGCCCCCTGGCAGACGACCCGTCGCGGCGACAGGCTTTGTGGCGCTAGAACGATCTCCTGGTTCTTGACGACCTCGCCTTGAAACGCCTTGAACAGAGGCGTTTGCTCCATGGCCAGCGGGGTCTTTCCGTCGGCGTCGAACAGACTGTAGGTATCGACCCAGTCCTCGGGCAGCAGCGGTTTCATGCTCAGGCCGGCGATGCGGCAGGCCGCGTCGTTGAAGAGAGAGAGCCGGCCTTCGGCATCGCAGGCGACAATCCCGTCCTGGACGTTTTGCAGCACCGCGTCCAGGAAGCTGCGGTTCTGCTCGAGCGTGGCTTCCATCTCTTTGCGATGGGTGATGATTTCCCGGAAGACGATGAGGCCGCCGATCGTCCCATGGCGATCTCGCCAGGGCCGGATCTGCCGCCTGACCCAATGGAATCCGCCGTCGGGTTTCGGCAGCTTGTCCTCGTCGATGTCGAAGTTCTCGCCTTTCAGGCAGCGCGCATACTGGTCGCTCCAGGCGTCCGGGATGTGCGGCATGACCTCCTTATGGCTGCGTCCGATGACAGCGCCGCTGTCGAGGTCGAAGGTCTCGCACCAATTGCGGCTCGCCGCGAGATAGCGCATCTCGGTATCGAAGACTGCGACAGGGACAGGCGCATACTCGAAAAACAGCTCCAGCTGTCGGGCTGCGATGGCGAGGCTGTTCTCCGCCTCGACGCGGGATTCCACTTCTTTCAGGACGTCGCCGGCCGTGTAGCGCATGTCGATGTGATCGGCGACCATCGCGGCGAGATCCGATAAGGCGGCCTTGTCGTCCGCCGAGAAGTCATGGCGCGCTTCGGTATCGATCACGCAGAGCGCACCCAGGGCGTGCCCTTGCGGGTTCACCAGTGGCGCTCCGGCATAGAAGCGGACGTGCGGGGGGCCGGTGACCAGGGGATTGGCGGCGAAACGCGGGTCGCAATGAGCGTCGGGTACAACGAAAACGTCCGTATCCAGAATTGCGTGCGCGCAGAAGGCGACGTCGCGGCCGGTTTCGGTCGCGTCCAGCCCGCACCTTGCCTGAAACCACTGTCGATCTTCGTCGACCAATGAGACGACGGCGATCGGCATGTTGAACTGGCGCGCTGCGAAGCGGGCGATCCTGTCCAGTGCCGGGTCGGGCGCGCTGTCCAGGATCGCGTAGCGTCGCAGTGCTGCGAGACGTGCGCGTTCGGTTGGGGGAAAGGGGGCGGGTACGGTCATAAAGCTGCCGTTCTATTGGTTTATCGCGGCGAGGCCAGACAGTGATATTAAATATAAACTTGCGATGGATTCATATAACTTTGAGTTAACGCTCCAGTATTCATCGGTTGATGTAAAGAGGTGCGCCGCTATATGCACCTTAACGAGTGGAAAGTTTATAGAAATACAAATAGTAGATTTACAATTACTGCCGTGAGGCGAGTACAGGCCGACGGTCGCGCAGCCCTAGATCGGCACAGAAGCCGTCGTCCCAACCTTTGAGAGCCCTCGTCTCGTGGGCGAGGGGCGTTCCCCGCCGTTCGATGGTTGGACGTGATAAGCCGGCGCTCGGGAATGGTGTCCCCTCGCCGGTGGGTTCGGGTTTCAGGCGGAAAACCGAGAGTCTTCGCCAAAGCGTTTCGGTGCGGCTCGAGGTGACCGCCTTACCGTGCCGTCAGGGCGGCATCGTCGACTCGGCTCCTGAGAGCGAGTGTCTTGTACATGATCGTGGTCGAATCGAACCGCGTCCGGAAGGGATTCCGGCTGTATCCCGGGATGACGCCGGCCGTCTCGTAGCCCAGCGAGCGATAGAGCGATTCGGCCTTGTCGCCGGTGACCGTGTCCAGCGTGATCAGATTCCGTGCCCGATGACTCGCTTGACGTTCGAGCTCTAGCATCAGGGTTCGGGCGATGCCTTGGCGGCGGAAGTTGGGGTGTACCAGCAGCTTGGAGACTTCCGCCCTGTGAGGCTGGTTCGGCGGCATCTCGGTGACCAGTTGCACCGACCCAGCAATCTCTCCGTTCTTCAACGCGATCAAAAGCAGCCGGGCGCCTTCGCGCACCGAAGGCAGCACCGTTCGGCGCCAGAAGGCTTCACTATCGCCTTGGGTGAAGGGCAGCACGAAGTGGACGCCGGCACCTCCCTCCACACAGGCATGCAAAAGCCGGCCGAGTTCGCCGAGACGATCGAGAAGGTCGTCTGCCGTGAACAACGTAATCGCGATCTGGCTATCGCGGGTCATGGAGTCTCACACGATGAAGAGCAGGTATCTGGCGCCGCGGTCCTTCGGCGTCGTGAAGGCGCTGGGGCCGAAGAGCTGGTAGCGGAGGCAGTCGCCGGGCCGCAGCTCGTAACGTCGCTCTGCGACCGAGACGGTTAGCCGACCGTCCAGAAGCAGAAGATGGTGTTCCAGACCGGGGCGGGGCGGCTCCTCGTAGGGGATGTGGGTCGCCGGCTCCAGCTCGCACTCCAGGGCTTCGCCCGCCAAAGTCTGAGCGGGTGGCGAGAGCGACCGCCGGCGAAACCCGACGCTCGGGTCCGCCCAGACGGTCTGCGCGTCCCGCCGGATCAGCGGCGCGAAGTCGTCTTCGACCATCAGCATCAGCCGCGACATGGTCAGGCCGTGCGCGGCGCAGAGTCTGCCCAGCACGCTGGTCGTTGCGCTGACCTCGGCGTTTTCCAGCCGCGAAAGGGTTGCGCGACTGACGCCGCTGCGCTCCGCCAAGGCATCCAGCGACCAGCCGCGCTCGCCGCGCAGCGCCTTGAGCCGCTGCGCGATCCGCCGATCGAGGGACTCACTTGTCGGTGGAGCGGATTCCATATATGAGATATTTTCTTGTATATGGAATTTTGTCAAACTGGTTGATGATCAACTGGTCGGTGCCGGCACCCGATAGGTACGCCGGTTGATCGGAACCTCCGCGATCTTTCGCTGCAGCAGGTCGAGCAGTCCGGCTTCGGCGCGGTTGAGGTTGCTGGCCGGGTTCCAGACCAGCCAGATGTCGATCTGCGGCGGATCCTGGTAGGGCGGCAGCCGCCAGAGCTGGCCGTCGGCCACGTCGCGCGCGGCGATATGCAGCGGCAACGGGCCGATGCCCAGGCCGGCGACGATCATGCGCCGCACCTCCTCCAGGCTTGGCGAGATGCCGACGATGGTTGCATCCAGCCCGGCACGGCTGCGCAGCAGAGCGACAGGGCGCAAGGCGTCGGCTGGCTGGTCGGTCTGGAAGGAGACCGAGGGCTCGCCGCGCAGATCCTCCAGTGTCAACCGATCCTGGCCGAAAAAGCGGTGTTTGGGGCCGCAGAAGAAGCCGAAGAACTCCCGGTACATGACCTCGTAGCGGAGCCGCGAGTCCTGCCGACGCACCAGGCAGAGCGCGAAAGAAGCCTGCTTCTGCAGCACCGACTTCACCGCCGCCTCGCTGGTGCTCACCGTCAGGCTGAAGCGCGTCTTGGGGTGGGCGCCATGAAACTCGGCCAGAGCCTCGTCGAAAAGCGGCGAGATCACATGGGTGGTCAGGGCGATCGATACCTGGCCGGTGATCTCTTCCTGAATGTCGCGCGTCAGAACGGGCAGGCGCGAGACCGTACCGAAGATCTCGACGCATTCCTCGTAGAGCAGCCGGCCCACGGCGGTAATGCGGAAGACGTTGGGTTTGCGGTCGATCAGGCGCCGGCCTAACCGCTCCTCGATCCGGCGCAGTGCGTTGCTAACCGTTGGCTGTTTCAGGCCCAGGCGGTTGGCGGCACGGGTGATGCTCTCCTCCTCTACGATCACCATGAAAGTGCGCAGAAGGTTCCAGTCGAGGTCCCAGGCGAAGCGGGCGTTGCGCAGATCAGTCATTTCATCAGGCTATTTTCGCTATTCCGAATATCTATTTGCAGAATGATCGCCAGCGGACAAGCATTCCCGTCGCCGTGCCGGCCTCTGGCCGACGCGCGGGCCGAAACACGCAGTGAAAAACGCTGCCCAGACGACAGGGAGTGCAGTTCGATGATCAGCAAGCTTCTGACCGGTGCCGCGGCTCTGGCGGCCGTCGCCGGGATCGCCTTCTCGGCTGTGCCACAGGCTCAGGCCGAAGAGCTCATGGAGATCAAGGAAAAGGGCGAGATCCGTATCGCCATGAGCGGTGCCTACCCACCCTTCAACTTCGTCAACGACCGCAACGAGGTGGTTGGCTTCGATCCCGGCATCGGCAAGGCCATCGCCGAGCGCATGCAGGTGGAGCCGGTGATCGTCACCACCGCCTGGGACGGCATCATCGCCGGTCTGCTGGCCGGCAAGTACGACACCATCGTCGGGTCCATGACCATTACCGAACAGCGCCAGGAGGTTGTCGACTTCGTCGGGCCCTACTACAGCGCTGGTCGTGGGGTCTTCGTTCGCGGCGACTCTCCGGCCATGGGCCTGGACGATCTCAACGGTCAGACCATCGGCGTGACTCTGGGCGAGACCCACGAGAAGTGGGCGCGCGAGCGCGGCGGCTGGAACATCCGCACCTACAAGGGCCTGCCCGAGTTGATGCTCGAACTGGAGACCGGCCGTGTCGACGCCATCGTGGTCGACAACATCCCGGTGCGCGTCGCCGTGCAGAAGAGCGGTGCCGAGGTTCGTCAACTCGACACGCCGGACATCGAGGGCGGCAGCGTTGAGATCGGCATTGCCATCCGCAAAGGCAATCCCGAGCTGAAGGCGGCGATGCAGCAGGCGCTGGACGAGATGATGGCGGACGGCACCTATGAAGAGATCGCCATGGAGTGGATCGGCGCGGACATTCGCTAGTCGCCCCGGGCGTCCAACCGCTCTGGTGTGCAGATGGCCCGGCCGCGGTGTGCAACGCGGCCAGGCCACTTGCGGCTCCGTCCCGTCGTCTCTGGTCTGGCAGCCCTCTGACGCAGCGCTGAGAAAATCGCGGAGAGACTCATGGACTTCGATCTGATGCTCCGCGTGGCGCCCTTCTTCGTGGAGGCCGCCTGGATCACGGTGCTGATCTCGGTGCTGTCGCTGGCGCTCGGTCTGGTCATGGGCGCGCTAGGGGCCGGTCTGCGCCTCTCCTCGGCCACCCCCCTACGTTGGATCGGTTCAGCTTACGTCAGCATCTTCCGTGGCACGCCGGCGCTGATCCAACTTTTCGTGCTCTACTTCGGCGGCCCGCAGGTGGGTATCCACCTGGACCCTTTCGAGGCCGGTGTGATCGGCCTGGGCGTCAACATCGGTGCCTATATGACGGAGTCCATTCGCGGCGCCATCCTGGCGGTGGACCGCGGCCAGCGCGAGGCGGCTCGCACTTTGGGACTCAGCCGGTCTCAGGCTCTGTCCAAGGTTACACTGCCCCAGGCGGCGCGGCTGATGATCCGGCCGCTAGGGGTTAACTCCGTGGCCCTGATCAAGGGATCGGCTCTTGTTTCCACCATCTCGGTGGTGGAGCTGACCTACACCGCCCAGCGCTTCATCGGCTCGACCTACAAGCCCTTCGAGATGTTTGCGATCGCCGCCGTGCTCTACATGATCGTGGTTTATGGCGCCGCCCGCGTGATCGCCTATCTCGATGCTCGCTACGCGATCGAATAGGGGCGGACGATGGGTCTCGATTTCTCGGCCGTACCCGACTACGCCGGATTTCTCTGGCTCGGCGTGATCTGGACCACCGTTCTGACCGTCTGCGCGGCGACGCTGTCCTTCTTCGCCGGGATCGCCTTTGCCTTGATCACGCTCTATGCGCCGCGTCCCGTGATCTACCCGGTGCGCTTCTTCGCCTGGCTGTTCATGGGCACGCCGCTGCTGCTGCAGCTCTATCTGATCTACTTCGGTCTCAGCCAGATCGGCATTCACGTACCCGCCCTGATCGCCGGCATCATCGGGCTCGGTCTGCACTTTGCGGTCTACAACGCCGATATCATCCGCGCCGGTATCGTCGCGGTCGATCCCGGCCAGCACGAGGGTTCGCGCAGTCTCGGCCTAAGCCGCCTGCAGACCTTCCGCTATGTGATCGTTCCCCAGGCGGTGCGCAGCGTCACGCCGCCCTTGGGCAACAACCTGATTGCCCTGCTGAAGGACTCGGCCCTGGTCTCGGTGTTGGGCGTGGCGGAGCTGGTGCACGCGGCGCAGCTGGCGATCAGCGAGACCTACCGACCGTTCGAGTTCTACATCGCCGCGGCCGTGCTCTACTACGCTCTGAACATTCTGCTCGAGTCCGCCTTGCGGTTTGTCGAGCGTAAAGTGGAGGCGACCCGGTGAAGGACGGCACCCTGCAACCTGACAGTCCCCAGACCCAAAGTTCTCCGACCAGTGGTGCCTCGAAAGGGCGGCCGATGATCGAGGTCAGGAACGCTCACAAGTCCTTCGATGACGTCGAGGTGCTGAAGGGGATCGATCTCTCCGTGGACCGCGGCCAGATCGTCGCTGTCATCGGGCCCAGCGGTTCCGGCAAGTCGACCCTGCTACGGGCTATCAATCATCTGGAAAGCCTGAACGAGGGCGAAGTCTGGCTGGATGGCGTACAGGTCAACGTCCCACTGAAGGGTGCGGCGTTCGAGCGTCATATCAACGCCGTGCGCCAGCGGATGGGCATGGTCTTTCAGCACTTCAATCTCTTTCCGCACCTGACCGTTCTGCAGAACATCACCATGGCGCCGTTGCTGCTGCAGAAACTCTCGAAGGAGGAGGCGCAGTCGCGGGCAGAGTCGCTGCTCGACAAGGTCGGCCTGCGCGACAAGACCAACGTCTATCCTTCCAAGCTGTCGGGCGGGCAGAAGCAGCGCGTCGCCATCGCTCGCGCGCTGGCCATGCAGCCCAAGGTGATGCTCTTCGACGAGGCGACCTCGGCGCTCGACCCGGAACTGGTCGACGAGGTCAATACGGTGATGAAGCAGCTCGCGGCCGAGCACATGACCATGCTGATCGTCACCCACGAAATGCGCTTTGCCGGCGAGGTGGCCGACCGGGTGCTTTTCATGGACGAGGGCCTGGTGGTCGAGGAGGGGCCGCCCGAGAAGATCTTCTCCGCACCGGAGAAACAGCGCACCCGCAGTTTTCTGCACAAGTATCTGACGGCCTAGATCGTGACCGGACTTGCCGATCCTTATCCCGATTTCGGTTTGACGGCTGCGGAGCGGCGCGAGGCCGTGCAGGGTCATCGCTACGAGTATCCCGGTATGGACGCGGGGCCGGAGGTCTGGCTCTACAGCGACCGCCTCAGCTATGCGCCGGGCGACGTCGTCACCTTGTTTGTGTCTTCCACGGCGCCTTTGGTTTCGCTGGAGGTGATGCGCGACGGGGCCGCGCAGACGCCGCTGTTTGAGACGTCCGGGATCGCGGCGCGCTGGCAGGACACCCCCGAGGACTGCTCGGTCGAGGGCTGCGGCTGGCAGGCAACGACCGAGATCCGCATTCCGGCGGGGGCACTCTCCGGCGGCTATCGCGCGACTGCCCGGATCGACGGTGCCGTCTGTGATCACCTGATCGTCGTGCGGCCGACGGCTGGCGCAACCGGGCGGCTGCTGCAGATCGCAGCCACCGGCACCTGGACGGCCTATAACACCTGGGGTGGCTCTAACCACTATCAGGGCATCACCGGCCCAAATGGCGATCTCTACGCCCCGGTCGTCAGCCTGCAGCGTCCCTTCGGCCGCGGTTTCGTGACGCTGCCGCGCGAGGCGCCGCGGGTCCCCCTGGAGGTGACGCCGCCACCTGCCTCCGCGCCGCGCTATCCGCACATGGAGTGGGCCTTCGCGGCGGGTTACAGCAAGAAGTACGCTTCGGCCGGCTGGGCCAGCTACGACCGTCACTTCTTTCGCTGGGCCGAGAACCACGGCTATGCCGTGGATCTCGCGACCCAGCACGACCTTCAGTTCCGGCCTGAGTTGCTTGAGGGATACGCCTGTCTCGTTTGCGTCGGACACGACGAGTACTGGACCTGGGAAATGCGCGATGCGGTCGACGCCTTTGTCGAGCGCGGCGGACGGGTGGCGCGCTTCGCCGGCAACTTCATGTGGCAGACGCGCTTGGAAGACGAAGGCCGCCGCCAGGTTTGCTACAAGTACCGCGCCCGTGAAGAGGATCCGCTCTACGGTACCGCCCAGGGACATCTGACCACCACCTCCTGGGAGGCGCCGGAGGTCGGGCGGCCGGGGGCCGAGACCTTCGGACTGAATGCCACGCGCGGCCTCTACGTCGGCTGGGGCGGCTGCGCGCCGCGGGGACAGCGCGGCTTCCCGATCTATCGGCCGGCGCACTGGGCCTTCGCCGGAACCGGGCTCTATTACGGCGACCTGCTCGGCGCCGACAGCCACGTCTTCGGTTACGAGGTCGACGGGCTCGACCATGTGATCCGCAACGGCCTGCCAGAGGCGACCGGAGCCGAGGGTGCGCCGGACGGTGTGGAGATTCTTGCGCTCGGTGTCTCCTCGCTGATCGAGGAGAACACGGACGTTCCCGTCGAAGATCAGTTCCTGACCGACGCCGATGCCCGCTTCGTGGCGCGCACCCTCGTGGGCGACGACGGGCCGGCGGCGCTGGAACAGGTGAAGCGCGGCTGCGGCATGATCGTGACCTTCGCACGTGGGCAGGGCGAGGTCTTCCATGCCGGTAGCTGCGAATGGGTTGCCGGCCTGCTCCGGCGCGATCCTCAGGTCGAGCGGGTTACCCGCAACGTGCTCGACCGCTACCTCCGTCCGACAGGCGAAAAATGATGCAAAGCGATCCCGCTCCAGCACCAGCCGAACCTCCTGCCTCGCACCTCTTTTACCAGACCCGTCTGCGCCGGCCGACGGTCGAGCGTGCCGAAGGCATCCACATCTGGGCCACCGACGGTCGCCGTTTCATCGACGGTTCCAGCGGCGCCATGGTCGCCAATATCGGCCACGGCAATCCGCGGGTGCTTGAGGCCATGCGCCGCCAGATGGAGCGGACCACCTTCGCCTACCGGCTGCATTTCGAGAACGAGCCGGCCGAAACCTTGGCAGCCCGCACCGCTGCGCAGATGCCGCCGGGTCTCGACCGCGTCTTCTTCGTCTCCGGCGGGTCGGAGGCGGTCGAGTCCTGTCTCAAGCTGGCGCGCCAGTATGCCGTGGTGACCGGACAGAGCGAACGCTG
>JANQPZ010000343.1 GCA_028285215.1 Rhodovibrionaceae bacterium
GCCGAAAGAGGCCATGGCCGAAGCGGCCGAACCCGGCGCCCCGCAGGGACCGGCGCTGACCGCCGCCCAGCCGACCGCCACGTCCCACCCCTTGCGCCCGGCCGTCACGCCGAGAGAGGCCGGCGGCAGCCTGCCTGCCAATGCCAATACCAACAAGAAGCCCGGCGTGCTGCCGCCGGTGGCGCTCGGGCTCGACGATTCCGCGGTGCTGGAGGTCGCGCGACAGGCCCTGCGCGACGACCGCATCGACCTGGTCCTGCAGCCCATCGTCACCTTGCCGCAGCGCAAGCGGCGCTACTACGAGTGTTTTTCGCGTCTGCGCACGACCGACGGCTTTATGATCCTGCCCGAGCAATACATTCATCTGGCCGAACGCGAAGGTCTGGTGACAGCTATCGACAATATGCTGCTGATCCGCTGCATTCAGCTGATCCGCAAGGTGCAGCGGCGCAACGAGAAGCTGGATTTCTTCTGCAACATCTCCAGCCACACCCTGGGCGACGACGTTTTCTTCGCCGACTTCGTCGGCTTTCTCGAAAGCAATGCCGAACTGGCGCGCAATCTGGTCTTCGAGTTTCCGCAAGCCGCCTATGAAGCCTGGGATTCCAGCGCCGCGGTCTACCTCGGCCGGCTGGCCGATCTCGGCTGCCGCTTCTCGCTGGACGGGGTCATCGATCTCAACATCGACGCCACCGCCCTGCAGCTCCGCAACTTCCACTTCGTGAAGGTGCGCGCCGAGGTTCTTCTGGCCGATCCCCCTCAGGCCGAACGGCTGCTGGAAGACCTGAGGGAGCAGGGGCTGCAATTGGTGGCCGAGCGGGTCGAAGACGAGGACGCCCTGGTGGAAATCATCGACCTTGGCGTCGAATGCGCCCAGGGCTACCTCTTCGGCGAACCGCGCCTGGCACGGCCGGCGGCCTGAGCTGGCCGCCTAAAGCCACCTTTGCATCTGCCGGCGCCTATGGCAGAACAGCGTTCAAGCGATTGCGCTGATCCGGAGTTTCCATGTCCTCAACCGCCTATCATGCCGGCCTGGCGGCCCTGGCCGACCGCTACGACGCCTTCATTGTCGACCTCTGGGGGGTGATGCACGACGGCGTGACCGCCTTCCCCGAGGCGGTAACCGCCCTGGAAGCCATGAGGGCGGCCGGCAAGCGCGCGCTCATTCTCTCCAATGCGCCGCGCCGCGCCGAGGTTGTGACGGCCCGCAATGCCGAGCTGGGCATTCCCGCCGATCTGGCCCATGCCGTGCTATCCTCCGGCGAGGATGCCTGGCGGCACCTGAATGACCGGCCCGATGCCTGGTACGAAAAGCTGGGGCGGGCCTGCTTTCATCTGGGGCCGGAGCGCGATCTCGGCATGCGCGCGGGCCTGGATCTCGATTTCGTCGACCGCCTGGGCGAAGCCGAGTTCATCCTCAACACCGGAACCCTTTCCTCGGACGATGAGGTCGAGACCTACCGCCCGCTCCTCGAGCAGGGGCTGGCTCTCAAACTGCCGATGGTCTGTGCCAATCCGGACCTGGAGGTGATCCGCGGCGGACAGCGGGAGATCTGCGCCGGGGCGCTGGCCCTGGCGTACGAGCAGAAAGGCGGCCAGGTGCGCTGGCACGGCAAGCCGCATCCGGAGGTCTACCGCAGCTGCTTTGCCCTGCTGTCCGATGTCGATCCTTCGCGCATCGCCGCGATCGGCGATTCTCTGCGCACCGATGTGGCCGGTGCGGCGGCGGCCGGAATTGACTCCATTTTCGTGGCCGGCGGCATCCATGGGGAGGATCTGGGCGTAGATCACAGGGGAGAGGTCGATCCCGACCGCTACGCCGCCTTCATCGAGGGGGCGGCGCCCAAACCCACGGCGGTGCTGCCCCTCATGCGCTGGTAGGGCCGGGCGCCCGCTCCGAGCCGCCGTCAATAGGACCCGAGTGGATGGCGCAGCCGCAAAGCCGAACTTTTCATTGGCGTTTCGAAAACCCATCGGAAGCCATCTGGCCGCTCCTTGCCGATACCGTTCGATTCAACGAGGCTGCGGGGCTGCCGCGCTACGAGGTCAGCGAGACCCTGGAGGACGATGGCACCGTGCTTTTCGAAGGCCGGCTGAAGCGTGGCCCGATAACCCTTGCCTGGCGGGAGATTCCGCAGAACTGGGTGACCGGCCGCTGGTTCGAGCATCGCCGCGAGTTCCACAAAGGTCCGCTGAAGGAAATGATCGCACGTCTCGACCTGCGCCCGGACGCCGACGGACGCGGCTGTCAGGCCGATTACACCCTGACCGCGACGCCGGCCAACCTGCTCGGCCATCTGGTCCTCAGGGCCGGCTTCTTCGAGAACACCGCCAAGACCTTCGCCGGTCTGGCCGCCGACGCCGACCGCTTCGCCGCGGGCGCCAGCCCGTTCCCCTTCACCTTCAACGCGCCAAAGCCCAGCCCGGAACTGCGCGAGCGGGTAGCCGAACTGGTCACGCGCATCGAGGAAGGGCCACACGGCCACGGCCTGGCGCAGCGTCTGGCGGATCATCTGCTGACGGCGCAGGAAGGCGACCTGGTTCACCTGCGTCCCTTGACCCTGGCGCGGGATTGGCAGGTCGAGGAGCGGGCCATGATCGAACTCTGCCTGGAAGCCGTGCGCGCCGGGTTGCTGACCATGCGCTGGGATCTGCTTTGTCCGCGGTGCCGTGTCGCCAAGGCCGCCGTGCCGGCGCTGGACGGCCTTCCCGAAGGCGCACACTGCGGCACCTGCAACATCGACTATGGCCGGGACTTCTCGCGCAATGTGGAACTGAGTTTCGCTCCCGCGCCCACGGTGCGGGCTCTGGGCAGCGGCGAGCACTGTCTCTTCGGGCCGATGTCGACACCGCATATCTGGATCCAACGTCGACTGGAGCCTGGCGAAGTGCTAACCGAAGCCTGCACGCTGCCGCCCGGACGCTATGTGTTTCGGACGTTGGAGGCCGGGCCAGAATGCGCGGTCGATCTGTCCGAGGGCAGCGCTTTGCCCGACGTGGTGCTCGGCGATGACAGCGTCAACGAAGGGGCGCCCGGGGAGGCTGGCACGGTCGTCCTGCGCAACCTTTCGGCGCGGCCGATGACGGTGATCGTTGAGGAACGGCGCTGGGTGAAGGACGCCCTGACGGCCGACCGGGTGACGGCGCTGCAGGCTTTTCGTGACCTCTTCTCCGACCAGGTGTTGCGTCCGGGCGACGAGGTCGCCGTGGCGCGCATTGCATTGTTG
>JANQPZ010000347.1 GCA_028285215.1 Rhodovibrionaceae bacterium
GACCCTGGAGCTTTTCCGTACGCTCTTCGATTGTCGTGGGGGCGTTCATTCCGCGGCCTCCTTCGGCGCCTTGAGCTGCTCAGCGGCGGCACGCACCGCCTTGACGATGTTCTGATAGCCGGTGCAGCGGCAGAGGTTGCCCGACAGGCCGTAGCGGATTTCCGTCTCGCTGGGGTCGGGGTTCTCCTGCAGCAGCCGCAGGGCGCGCGTGATCATGCCTGGCGTGCAATAGCCGCACTGCAGGCCATGATGCTCCCGGAAGGCCTCCTGCAGTGCGTGAAGGCTGCCGTCTGCGCCGGCGATGCCCTCGATCGTGGTGATGTCGGTCTCGTTGGCCTGGGCGACGAACATCGTGCAGGCCTTCACCGACTTGCCGTCGAGATCGACCGTGCAGGCGCCGCAATGGCCGGTGTCGCAGCCGATATGCGGGCCGGTGAGATTAAGCTCTTCGCGGAGGAAGTGGATCAGGAGTGTTCGGGGTTCGGCCAACGCTTCCACTGCACGGCCGTTCACCGTCATCTTCACATGCATCTTCGCCATGGGCGTCCTCGCGTGTCCTTAGAACTGGGCGTGTCCTTGAACCGGGCGTGTCTTGCAGCTGGTTCAGGCGGCGCGGCTGTGGGCAGCGGCGACGGCGCGGCTCACCATGACAGCGGTCACATGCCTGCGGAACTCGGCGGGCCCGCGCTCGTCTTCGGCCGGGTCGGCGATCGCCGCCGCCGCCTTTGCCGCCCGCCCGACGCTGTCCGCATCCAGGCTGGAGCCGGTCAGGATGGCCCCCGCCTCTTCGGCCAGCAGCGGCGTATCGGCGACATTCGTCAGCGCTACCGCGGCGCTGGCACAGACGCCGCCCGACAAAGTCAGGATGACCGCGGCCGCGGCCGTCGCGTAATCGCCGATCTTGCGTTTCTGCTTCTGGTAAGCCCAGCCGTGCCCTGTCGGCGGTGCCGTGAACTGCACGGCGGTCAGGATTTCGCCTTCCTCAAGCGCGGTGAAATAGGCGGCTTCGTAGAACGCGCGGGCTTTGACCTCGCGTGTGCCGTTCGGTCCGGCCAGCAGGTAGCGAGCGTCAAGCGCCTGCATCAGCGCGGGCATGTCGTTGCCGGGGTCGCCGTTTGCAACGTTGCCGCCGAGCGTGCCGCAGTAGCGGACTTGCGGATCGGCAATTTGTTCGGCGGTCTCGCGCAGGATCGGGCAGGCTGCCGCCAGCGCTTCCGAGCCGATGATCTCGTGCTGAGTGACCATGGCACCGATCGTGATCTCGCCGGCCTCGACCGAGATGCCCTTCAGGCCTTCGACCGATTGCAGGTCGATCAGGTGCTCCGGAACGGCGAGCCGCAGTTTCATCATGGGGATCAGGCTGTGTCCCCCGGCAATCACACGGCTCTCCTCGCCGAGACGGGTCAGCAGCTCGACCGTTTCACTGACCGAACCGGGGCGATGATACTCAAAGGATCCGGGTATCATGTCTCCTCCTGACGTTGCGCTTTCTGGCTGCGCCCTGGCCGTTTGGACGGCTCTTGTGCCGACACGGTCGGCATCGGCGCTCTGCTGGCTACTCGTACGGAGTAGTGTGCGGCACGCCGAACTGCGGGCGGAGCGCTGCCGCTCGATCGCCGCGTGATTTGCACGAACTGCTGCATGTTTGCACGAATGCCGGGCGCATGACGATCGCGCTCTAAACCTACGATGAGCGCAGCGGGATCGTGTGCCCCCGCCTTCCAACGCCTTTGCGGCAAATGCTCGTACATCATCCCTTGGCTGGGCGTCCCCTCTCGGGACGTGAAACCGCCTGTTCCAGCAGGTTTGCGCTCAGCCAAGAGAGCTATGAAGACAAGAGCGTCACCTGAGGAAGAACTGCACCGGGACGACAAGCTCCAGGCGGGCCTGACGGAGGTCGTCCGGCATTTTAGGCAGGGGTTGAGCCCGCTTGATCATGGCCGAGACCTCCCTGTCCAGCAGTTCGTATCCCGAACTTTCCTGCAGCCGGTATTCGATCACCTGACCGTCGCGATCCATCACGAAGTAGAGCAGGGCGGTACCCTGTTGCCGGCGCAGCTGCGCTCGGCGTGGATACTCCTTGTGCTTTTCAAGCCAGGCTTGAAGCTGGGCCATATAGTCCGCCGCGGCGCCGGGCAGACCACCGCCGCTGGTGTCGTTGGCATCGCCGGCGTTCGGACTCGCCTGCACGCCGGAGCGGCCGCCTGCGCCCGGTGCCGAGGGATTGACCGCAGCCGTCTCCACATTCGTAGGCGCGGGTTCGGGAGCGGCCTCGGGTGCCGGCGTGGGCTCGGCCTCGGCGACTTGCTGCGGCGGCTGGTTCGGTCGCGGACTGCGCCGGGGCAGCGGTGGCGCGACAATGGGCTGCGCGGTCGTGACTTCGGGCGGTGCCTCTTGAGGTGGCGTTGCCTCGACAACCGTTGCGTCCAGGGTTGGCGCGACCTCGGGTTCCAGAGGCTCCAGCGGCTCCGGCGGCGTCGCTTCGACGGTCGGCGCCTCCACCGGAACCGCTTCGGCTGCCACGGCCTCGACGGTTTGGGCCGTTTCCGGCTCGACCGTCTCGACGGGCTCGGGCGGAGTCACCTCCGGTGTGGCCACGTCGGGGGGCGGCGGGGCGGTGGGCGCCGCTTCTATCGGCTCGACTTCCTGCGGGGCTTCGGCGGGGGCCACGGTTTCGGCCTCCGCCGCGTCCGGCGCTTCGGCCGCGACGCTGCCCGGGGCACCGCCTGCCGGTCCGAGCGAAATTTCGATGCCGCCCACACCGGCGCTTTGCGCGCCGGATTCCGGGGCTTGCCACAGCAGCGCCGCACCGACGCCGACATGCAGCAGCAGTGCAGCGGTCAGCGCGACCAGCCAGTGTCGTGCGGAAATCTGCATCAACCGCTTTCTTGTCCGGACTCGGGTGCCGAAGTGGGCTGTGTCAACAGTTTGAGCCGTTCGACTCCGGCGGCGCGCAGCAGCTGCATTAGGGCGACGACGTCCGTCGCCTCCGCTGCAGCATGCGCCTTCAATTGAAGGGGCGTGTGCGGGGCTGCCGACATCCGTTCCGTCACGGCTGCTTGAAGATCCGACTTGGTGAGGATCTCGCCCTCCAGCGCGAGCTGCCCGTCCGCCCCGACCTGGACCAGCAGCACCTCGGCGCCGATCGAACTCTCGCTGGCCGACTGAGGCGGTGCGATCTCGAAGGGGTCCGATGCGGCGAGCTTTCCTGCCAGCATAAAGAAGATCAGCAACAGAAAGACGACGTTGATCAGCGGCAGAATTCGCTCATCGTCGTTCTTCGGTCGAGGGGCCTGAAACTGCATGGTCCTGGCCTCACTCCGCCCCGTCGCCGATCAACGACAGATCTGAAACGCCGGACACGGCCAGCCGATCGAGCACGGTCACCGCTTGCTGCAGCGCCACGCCTGCGGCCGGTTTGACGAGAACCCGCTGGTCGGGTGTCGTTTCCAAACGTGCGGCGACGCGGGTTGCCAGTTCGTCCAGCGACACCGGCTCGCCGGACAGCCTGACGCCGTCGGACCGCACTTCGACCAGAAGAGCGCCTTCGGCCGAGGACCCCGTCGCCGTCTGAGCGGGGACGTTCAGCTCGATTGCCCGCCAATCCAGGAAGCTCGAGGCCAGCATGAAAAAGATCAGCAGAATGAAAACGACGTCGATCAGCGGCGTCAGGCCGATGATCGCGCGTCGCCGAGGGACCTTAGTCGCCAGCGGCGGCAGGAACGGGGCGGAAGCTTCCGGCCGCATGGCTTCGGTCCTCCTCAATCGCGGCTGAAAGATCTTGGGTGAAGACGCAGGTCACGGTGCTGTCCATCTGATGCGCCAGGCGATCGACCCGCCGCTCCAGCCAGTTCAGCAGCGCAACTACGGGAATTGCGACGGCGAGACCGACCGCAGTCGTCAGCAGGGCTTCCCAGATGCCGCCGGAGAGAATTGCCGGGTTGACCTGGTTGCCTGCCGCCTCGAGCTGCCGAAAGGCTTCAATCATGCCGAGCACGGTGCCGAACAGACCCAGCAGAGGGGCGAGGGAGGCGATGACCTCCAAAGGCCGAAACCAACTGCGCAGCGCTTCCAGTACGTCGGCGCCGTAGCGCAGGACCTCTTCTCGTACTTTCGTCTCCGGCAAACCGAGCCGCTGTCCGCGCAAGGCGCGTGCCAGGGCCTGTGCAACCGGATTTCTGGAACTGTCGGCGCGTGCCAGTGCCTCGCCGTGCCGCCCATTGCGCCAGAGCCAGAGTGCCTCTCGCGCGACACGCCCGTCGCCGAGGCGGGCGGCGCGAAACTGCCAGAGTTTAACGATGACGATGGCCAGCGCAGCGACCGACATGACGGCCAGTATCGCGACCACCGGGCCACCGGCCTGAAACAGCTCCACCCCTTGCGCGATCATTCCCGGCGCGTCTGCCGGTTCGCCGAGCGGCGGCCCGGCCTCGGCTCCGACCAAGTCGTCGCTGGACCCGTTCAAGCCCTCCAGGGCCTCGGTTTGTTGGCTCATCTAGGGCCACCCCCGCCGTTTTCAGTCTGATGACAGAAGCCAGTTTTCGCGGAAAACATCAGCGTATCTGCGAATGCGAGGCAGTTTCATCACGAAGCGCGCTCGCATTCAAGCCCTATCCGCTCACTTCAACGGTCACGGTCGAGGACAAGCGCACGCTTGGGCTGTCGTATGATCGCGGCCGCGCGCGGTTCAACTGCCTTCGGGGTTTGTCAGTAGGGTCAGCCGCTGGACGCCTGCGGATTCCAGGAGCTGCATGACTGCGACGACGCGGTGCGCATCGCTTTGGCCGTCGGCCTTCAGTTGGATCGGCGATGATCCGTTTTCTTCGAGGTGCTCGGCCACCAGACTTCCGAGCGCTGCATCCTCTACGATTTCGTTGTCGACTGCGACTCGTCCGTCCGCCGCCAGCAGCAGGACGATTTGTCTTGGCTCAGGCTGGCGGTCGCTGGTCGAGTCCGGAGGGGTGATGACGAAGGCGTCCGGTGCCGCCAGGCGACCCGCCAGCATGAAGAAGATCAACACCACGAAGATGACGTCGATGAGCGGCGTGAGACCGATCAGAGCGCGTCGCCGCTGCTGGCCTTGCATGGCCGTGGCAGGGGATAGGCCTGAGATGAGCAACTGGCATGGCCTCCAGGGCTTCGGCAGTCCGGAGAGCGGGGCTCCTGCCTTGGCAAAGCAAAGATCCGGGAAGACGATGATCGCGAACTATAGTGAAAATGATTATCATTTGCATTAAACAAAGATGCGCCCCTGAAAGGCGACTGGTGCAGCATACGGCTGTGGCACGCGCAGCCGTTCGGAAAGAGTGAAGGCGACGATCCTTGAGGCTTAGAAACTGGCGGACCACGGCTCAGGTGTGTTTCTCACTCTTTCTGGGGGCGCTCAGCATGTCCGACGCCATCGCCGGCGAAAGCGCGTTCTCGATACCCGGGCCGGACGGCCCCTTGTCCGGAACGTTGCTTTTGCCTTCGGAAGTTGCGGCGCCGCCGACGATCCTTATCCTTCCGGGATCCGGGCCGACCGACCGAGACGGCAACAATCCGCTTGGAATCCAAGCCGCAACTTACGCCAAACTTTCCCAAGCCCTGGCCGAGCAGGGGGTCGCGTCGCTGCGTAGCGATAAGCGGGGGCTTTTCGAGAGCGCCGGAGCGATCCAAAACCCCAACGCAGTGACGATAGCCGACTATGTTACGGATACCACCGGATGGGTCGAAGCGATCCGCGCTGAAACCGGTGTCGGTTGCGTTTGGCTGGTCGGGCACAGCGAAGGCGCTTTGATCGCTCTCGTCGCGGCGCAATCGATGGAAAGTCTCTGCGGCCTGGTGCTCTTGGCCGCGCCGGGGCGCCCATTGGGCGACATCCTGCAGGAACAGTTCGCTGCGAGCTTGGGGGATCCCGCGCTCGTTCAGCAGTCGGGGGCAGCGATCGAGGCTTTAGAGCGCGGGCAGCGCGTCGATGCCGAGAACCTCGATCAAGCGATTCGTCCCCTGTTCGCCGACGATCTTCAAGGGTTTCTGATCAGTCTGTTCTCTTACGATCCGGCTCGGCTCATTGCCCCGCTGGACCTGCCGATCCTGATCGTTCATGGGCAACAGGACCTGCAGGTTCCGGACGGCGACGCCCAACGCCTGCACCGGTCCAATCCCAGATCCGAACTGCTCGTGATCGACGACGTCAATCACCTCCTTAAATCGGTCAAGATCGGCGACCGTCAGGATAACCTCGAAAGCTATGCCGATCCTGATAGACCGATCTCCGGTCGGGTTGTCCAAGCCATTGCCGACTTTGTCCTGCAAGGCAGGGAGGCCCGTTAGGAGGGCGGCGCAAAGGCCAAGGGTTCGCGCTTCCGCGTTTCTGCTTGAAAATGCGAATCATTTGCATCATAGCTTTCGACCAAGCTTGGCCGCTCAGGAGGGTCTTGAATGCGCCTCGCTACTATTAAGAATGCGTCGCATTCGCATACACAGGGCGCTTAGTGAAACGGCCGTCACATGTCGCGAGATGAAAAGCAGAGTGAAGCCGGCCAAGCGAGAGTACAGCCACAAGGCGCCGCTCTTCGCATCGACAGCGCCAACCTCCTCGCGGGCGCGCGCGAAGTCTTGATCGAGCATGAAGGGGAGACCTACCGACTGCGCTGTACGAACAAAGGCAAGCTGATCCTGACCAAGTAGGTCGGGCAAAGAGGGGCAAAGGCAGGCAGTGAGCCGGAGCTGCCCCAACAGGCGTCCAAGCCAGCCACCGACGGCCTCACCTCCATCGTTTCGAGGCCTCAGGCAGCCCGCCAGGACGCGTGTTCTCACCGGAACATGCGCTTTGAGAGGGGCTGATAGAGATGAGCGGGACGCTATGGAGCGTCGCGCCGCTGGGCTTGGCGGCGGCGACGATGATTTGGAGTGGGACAGCATCGGCACAGGGGTCAGACGAGATGACACCGGTTGCTCTGCAGAACACGGAAGCGGCACGGCCTAACGGTCAGACGGCTCTTCGCATGGACACGATCTCCGTGACGGCGACACGCAACGAGATCGATCCCTTCGTCTATCCGGGCATGGTGACCGTGATCGATCGCGAGCAGATCCGGCGCCTGCAGCCGTCCACGCCCGACGATGTGCTGAAGCTGGTCCCGAACGTGGAGTTTACCGGCGGCCCGCGTCGAACCGGCGAGGTCCCATCGATCCGCGGGTTTTCCGGAGCGGACGTCGTCATCCTGATCGATGGCGCCCGGCAGAATTTCGGCTCCGCGCATGATGGTCGTTTTTTCATAGACCCAAGTCTTCTGCGGGGTGTGGAAGTCCTGCGCGGACCGGCCTCCGCGCTCTACGGCAGCGGCGGCACGGGCGGCGTGTTGGAGTTCCGCACGGTCGTTGCGGACGACTTCCTGGCGCCCGGCGAGACGTTCGGCGCGACCCTGGGCGGCGGTTTGCAGACGGTCAACGAGGAGCTCCTCGGCAGTTTCACGGCCTACGGGAAGCCGTTGGAGGGTCTCGACCTGCTCGGCAGCGTCACGCTTCGAGACTCGGGCGATATCGAGCTCGGCAACGACACGACGATCGAAAGCACGGACGACTCGATCGTCTCGGGTTTGATCAAGGGCAGCCTCGACTTCGGCGATCATCATCGTGTCGAGGCCTCTTTTACGCGCTTCGCCAACGACGCCGAGGAGCCGAACAACGGTCAGGGCCTTGGCGGGAACGGTATCGTCGACAAGGAGATCCAGTCCGACAACCTCCGGCTGGCCTACAGTTTCGACGACCCCGACAATCGTTGGATCGACCTCGACGTTGTCGGCTACTACACCGCCTTCGAGGCGGATGAGTTGCGTCTCGACGGCAGCGGCATCGGGCCCCAGGGCGAGCTGCTCAAACGCGATGTGGAAACCTTCGGCTTCCGGCTGGACAATAGGACGCGGTTTCGCCTGACCGAGGGGGCCGATGTCACCTTCACCTACGGTTCGGAAGTCTACCGGGACGATCAGAATGGGGCCGCAGGCGACGGTGAGCGAGACGGTGTCCCCGACGCCGAGGCGCTTTTCACCGGTGTCTTCGGGCAGGCGGAGTTTAACTTGGCGCAGCCTTTCGGCTTGCCGGGCGACCTCTTGATCCTTCCCGGCCTGCGGTTCGACCGCTACGAAGCCTCCAGCGATCTGGCGGACAATGACACCACCGAAAGTCGGCTGTCGCCGCGGATCGGCGTCAGCTATCTGCCGCAGGACTGGTTGTTGTTGTTCGCGAACTACGCGGAAGCCTTCCGCGCCCCCACCTTCGACGAGCTCTACCTCACGGGAATCCACTTCCCAGTCGGGCCGGGGGTCTTCAACCGTTTCGTACCCAATCCGGATCTCAGGCCGCAGTCGACTCAGACCGTCGAGTTCGGCGGGGGCCTTACCTTTGACGGGATTGCCTTTCCGCGCGATGCTTTCAGGATTAAGGCGACCCATTTCCGGATCTGGGGCGAAGACTTCATCGACCGGAGCGTCAACGTTTTCAATAACACCACCACTTCGACCAACGTACCGGAGGCAGAGCTTTGGGGGACTGAGGTCGAGGCGAGCTACGAAAACGACCGTGTGCTTCTCGGGTTCGGCTTCTCGACGATCGACGGTGAGAACGAAGATACCGGCGACAAGCTGGGCACTTTGACGCCTGGCACTTTCACTTTGAATACAGGTTTGAAGCTGCCGGAAATCGATTCGCTGATCGGTTGGCGTGGTGTTTTCGCGCGCGAGTTCGACAAGGTGAATAGGCCGGCGGATCGGCGAGACGCCTATGACGTTCACGATTTCTATTTCGCCTATCAGCCGTCGGATGGACCACTCGAGGGTTTCCGTCTCGACCTCGGGATCGATAACGCATTCGATGAGAATTACGCACGTGTCTTCACGACCGCGACCGAGACGGGGCGAAACTTCAAGGCGGCCGTCAGCTACAGCCTGAACTGGTGAGACGACACGCATGAGATACTTGAGACTTTGCCTGTTCTCTGTCTTGGTGAGCGGTCTTGGCACGCTGTCTGCCGCAGCCGATGAGACAAGTCGCGTCATATCGGTCGGCGGTTCGATCACCGAGATCGTCTACGAGCTGGGCGCCGGCGATCGGTTGGTGGCTGTCGATACCACGAGCAGCTACCCGCCGGCCGCCGATGCGCTGCCCGACGTCGGCTACATGCGTCAGCTTGCCGCCGAACCGATCCTGGCCTTGGAGCCGGATCTGTTGCTTCTGGTTGAGGACGCCGGCCCTCCGGCGGTTCTCGATCAGCTCAGAGCCACCGGTATCGCTATCGTTACCTTGTCGGACGAGCCAACGCTCGACGGTGTCCGGCAGAAGGTTCGCGAGGTGGCGGTCGCGCTCGATCTGGTCGACGAGGGGGAGCGTCTGGTTGCCCGGATCGAAGCGGCCCAGCGCGACGTAACGACAAGGCTGGCCAGCCTGCCGGAGCGGCCCAGCGTGCTGTTTCTGCTGTCGGTGGGCACCGGGGCGCCCTTGGCCGCCGGTAGAGAAACCTCTGCGGCCGGCATCATCGAGATGGCCGGCGGCCGCAACGCCTTGACGGACTTCTCGGGGTTCCGGCCGCTCTCGCCGGAGGCCGCCGCCGCGACGCGGGCCGAGGTCGTGTTGGTCACGGAACGGACGCTCGAGCGGCTCGGCGGACGCGATGCTCTGCTCGGGCGCCCCGAACTGGCCGCCAGCCCGGCGGCGGCGGAAGGTCGCCTGGTGGCGATGGACGGCTTGCTCTTGCTTGGTTTCGGGCCTCGCACGCCGCAAGCCGTCGCGGAGCTGGCCAAGGCGCTGCATCCGGACATCGAGGAGGTTCGCTAGACCCATGGCCGTCGCGGCCGTGAGCGACACTGCCGGCATTCTGCGGACTCAGGCCGCCAAGGCTCGCCTGGCGCTCCTGCTTCTGGCAGCTGGGCTCTGTGTCGCCTTTCTCTTGTCGATCGGTATCGGTGCGGTTGCGATCTCGCCGCTGCAGGTCCTGTCGATCTTTCTCGATCGTCTCGGGCTCGGCTGGCTGTCGAGCCATGAGTCGATGCAGGAAACGGTTCTGCTGGCGATCAGGCTGCCTCGGGCTTGTCTGGCGGTTCTGGTCGGCGCCGCCCTGGCGGTGGCCGGTGCGTCGCTGCAAGGGCTGTTTCGCAATCCTCTGGCCGATCCGGGGCTGATCGGCGTATCCACCGGCGCTGCGCTTGGCGCCGCTGTGGTTATCGTTCTCGGCGGTACCTTGTCCTTGGGTGTTTATGCCGGGCTTCTCGATCTGTTGCTGCCTCTTGCCGCTTTCGGCGGCGGCCTCCTGACCACTCTGCTGGTCTATCGGATCGCGAGCCGCGAAGGGCGAACAGAAGTCGCCACCATGCTGCTCGCCGGAATCGCATTTAACGCAATCGCGGCTGCGGCCATCGGCCTGCTGATCTTCCTCAGCGACGACCAGGCTCTGCGGGACCTGAACTTCTGGCTGTTGGGGAGCCTGGGCGGCGTGACCTGGGACCGGCTGCTCGTGGCGGCGCCTCTGATGCTGCTGCCGGCACTGGCCCTGCCGCTGCTGGCGCGCCCGCTCAACGGACTGCTTCTGGGCGAGACCGAAGCGCTGCATCTCGGGTTCGACGTTGAGCGTGTGAAGCGCCTGGCCATTCTGTTGACGGCGCTCGCCGTGGGGGCCTCGGTCGCCCTGACGGGCGTCATCGGTTTCGTCGGTCTGGTCGTGCCGCATCTCGTACGGCTGACGCTGGGGCCGGATCACCGTCTGCTGCTGCCCGCCTCGGCGCTGCTTGGTGCCATCCTGCTGCTGTTGGCCGATCTGCTGGCGCGTACCGTGGTGCTGCCGGCCGAACTTCCTATCGGCATCCTGACCAGTTGCGTCGGCGGCCCCTTCTTTCTCTGGCTGCTGCTGCGTCGGCGCGGCCTGGGACTCTGGTGATGCTGTGCGCCAAGAAGCTGTCCTTCGCCCGAAAGGGCACGCCCATTCTGCGTGGGGCCGGCCTCAGCGTACACCCAGGCGAGGTGACGGCCGTGATCGGTCCGAACGGAGCCGGAAAGTCGACTCTTCTGCACCTTCTGTCCGGAGCGCTCACCCCCGACGAAGGTGCCGTGACGCTTGATGGAGAACTGCTGTCGGTCTGGTCGCGTGCCGGCTTGGCCCAACGCCGTGCCGTCTTGCCCCAGTCCTCCGAACTGACATTTCCCTTTCGCGTACTGGAGGTCGTCCTGATGGGCCGCAGCGCTCACAGCGGCCGCTCCAATCTGCACCATGATCTCGAGATCGCTGCCGCGGCCCTTGAAGAAGTCGACGCCGATCATCTGGCCGAGCGGGTCTATCCGACGCTGTCGGGCGGCGAGCGCCAGCGGGTGCAACTCGCCCGCGTCATGGCGCAGATCTGGCCGGAGGCCGCCGGCGATCGGCCGCGCTACCTGTTGCTCGACGAACCGACCAATAATCTCGATCTGACGCATCAGCACCGCCTGCTGGTCTTTGCGCGCCGGCTGGCCGGGCAGGGCGTGGGCGTTCTCGCGATCTTGCACGACCCAAATCTGGCGGCGCTCTATGCCGATCGGATCGTTCTCCTGGTCGAGGGACGCGTCCAGTGCGAAGGAGCGGTGGACAGCGTGTTGACGGAGGACCAAATCGAAAAGGCGTTCAAGTTAAGGGTCGCGGTCCAACGTCATCCGACCCGCGGCTGTCCCCAGCTGATTCCACTTTGACCGAGACGAGCATCGACAACTGGGAAAGGAAGAGTTGAATGTTCATCGCCATGAATCGCTTCCGTGTTGTGAAGGGCCGGGAAGAGGACTTCGAGACCGTCTGGCGCGGTCGCGACAGCCGCCTCAAGGGTCTGCCCGGATTTGTCGAGTTTCATCTGCTGAAGGGGCCGGAAGGCGAGGATCACACGCTCTACGCCAGCCATACGATCTGGCGCACGCGTGCGGATTTCGAGGCCTGGACCCAGTCGGATGCCTTTCGCCAAGCGCATAAGGGGGCCGGGGAAACCAAGGGGATGTATCTCGGCGGCCCGCAGTTCGAGGGTTTTGACGTCGTGCTGGAACTCACCGAAGCTGCCGAGTGACGTCGTCAGCGAGTCGCCAAGACTGCCGAGCGGTTTCATGCCGGATTTGATTTTGGCATATCCTGGCGACAGGGCTGGGCCTGTACGCATGGTTCTATGCCAGAGCCGGATGGTTCGCTTTGGGCGCGTGCGTGCTCGGCGGGATCGCCAGTGCGATTCCACCTAAGGCGATCCTGCTCTAGGCGGCTGACAAGTGCCCCTGCGGCGCTGAGAGGCGGCTGTTCGTTTGCGTGTGACGATCGGGCGAAGCGCTGCTATGGACATCTGCTCCGGCCGTCGCCGGAGGCTATCTTGGTGTGCCTGAGGACAGTCCGTTCGCTTCGTCGAGGAAAAGAGTATGACGCGCATTCACGACACGCTCGATGCGCAGGCAGCGGCGCAGGGCGACGCACTGGCGCTGATCGATGCCGGTGGCACCGACCTGAGCTATGCGTCGCTCAAGACGGCGTCGGAGGAAGCGGCGCAGCTGCTGAGGTCCACGGGTGTGCGATCGGGCGACCGCGTCGTGATCCTGGCGGAGAACTGCGCCGCGGCGGTGGCCTTCATCTTCGCCGCCTCTCGCCTGGGCGCCTGGGCTGTTCCCGTGAATGCTCGCCTGGCCGGACCCGAGGTTGACCGGATTCTAGCCCAGGCGACCCCGCGCGCCGTTGTCCTGACCGTTGCCGTCTCGCCCGACGCCGTAGCCCATGCCGAAAGGCTGAAGGCCGCCGGACGGCAGGGTGCTTATGGCGACGTGGCCGTGGCCGCCCCCTATCCCAGCAGACCGGAAGCCGATGACGAGATTGCGGTCATGCTCTTTACGACCGGCACCACCGGCCTGCCCAAGGGCGTGATGCTGACGCACGCCAACCTTCGCTTTGCCGGCCGTGCCTCTGCGGAGCTGCGCGGCATGCGCCCCGGCGACATCGTCTATGGCGCGCTGCCTATGACGCATGTGTTCGGCCTCGCCTCGATGGTCATGGCAGCGAGTCATGCGGGTGCCGCAATCCGCCTGGAAGCGCGTTTCAGTCCCGAGGCGTTGTATCGCGCGCTCACGGAAGGTGTGACGCTGCTGCCCGCCGTGCCGCAGATGCACGCGCTCCTGATGCAATACACCCAGGCGCAGGGTCACGAGAGCCTGCAGCAAGGCGCGCTGCGCTACGTCTCCTCCGGCGCCGCGCCCCTGGATCCGGTGTGGAAGCGCAAGGCCGAGGCCTTCTACGGGATCCCGCTTCAGAATGGATACGGCATGACGGAAAGCAGTGCCGGTATCAGTGCCACTGCAAACCGGATCGGCGACCCCGACATTTCGGTTGGTCGCCCGCTTCCCGGGGTCGAGGTCCGTATCGACGAGACTGTGGGGAGCGGCGGGGATGGTGTCGGGGAGGTGCTGACCCGCGGGCCGCATGTCATGAAAGGCTACTATCGGAACGCAGAGGAAACCGCCAAGACGCTGGAGCCGGATGGCTGGCTGCATACGGGGGATCTTGGCCGGATCGACCCCGAGGGACGTCTGCACATCGTCGGCCGCGCAAAGGAATTGATCATTCGCGGGGGGTTCAACGTCTATCCCCAGGAGGTCGAGGCCGCTCTGAACGATCATCCGGCTGTCGTCCAGGCAGCTGTGGTCGGTCGCAGGCTGAAAGGCGGCGACGAGGAAGTGTTGGCGTTTGTCCAGATACGCGAGCCCGGCTGTGTCGACGAGGCCGGCCTCAAGTCGCACGTGGCGCAACTGCTGTCCGGCTACAAGCGACCTGAGCGGATTGTGATTGCAAGCAAGCTGCCGGCAGCCGCGACCGGCAAGATCCTGAAGCAGAAACTGATCGAGACCTTCGAGCGCGAGCTGCGCGCCGCGAAAACGCCGGATCGAACCTCCGAAGCGATTGGTTAGATCTTTAGAGCGCATCCGCCTGAGCTGATCGCGCGGCGATCTCGAGTCCGACTCGACCAAACGCCGAACTGTTCCCGTCGCCGTATCGCGTTGGGGTCGGCGCCGGCGTCCAGCCGGGCAATCCTGTGGGTTGCAAAGATGATAAAATCTGAAGTTGTTTTTGCGGGCCCGAAGCTTGCGTTGCTTGGACAGGGGCAGTCGAACCCATTACTGGTTTTTTGATCGCATAATCGCACAGTTGGGCAGCTTTTGAACAAATGCCTTGACATAATTTCAGTTAACCGAACGTATTTCTAAAATATAATTATAATTATATTGAATATGAGTGTGGTGCGGCTCAATATTTTAAGAGTATTTATTCTATGATATTCATAAAACGGATCTGTTCTTCATCTTTCTCTCTATGTATCTATCTTTAAAAGCATTTTTCGTCTGCCCAATCTACCAATGCGAGATGATTTATAGGTTGGACTTGCGTACCCAAGTATTCAGGCAGCTCTCCATTCCAAAAAAAGCAAATAAAATCCAGTGCAAATTGCATTGCATAAATAGATTGATAAAAAGTAAGGAAGCTCCTGAAGGTGTCGTAGCGCGTCAAGGTTGTTATTCAATGCTGCGGGTGAAGCGGCTTGGAGCCTCTGCAGAGGGTGGGGCTGAACCTCTGCAGTGCGAAACGTGCATTTGTTCGCAAATGGCTCGGGCAAAGACCTGTCAGTACTGGAAGGCGATGGCACCAAGCGAGGGCTTCCGAAGCCGAAATAAGCATACTGCCTTTTCGTTCGGTTTTAGTTGTCCTCAAGAATTTTATTTCTCGCTGGTTCTGCAGTCTTTGGGAAAGACCGAAGCAGGAAAAGCAAAGCCCAAGTATCTGTTTTTGAAGAGCCAGGTGAGACTTCAGGTTGTCGGCGCTGACGTAAAGGGGGAAACGAAAGCGCCGGGAGTTGTGCATCCAGGCCGCTGCGGCGCGACTGCTGTCGGAGCCCGGGCCGTCGACGTCTAAGGGGTGGAGGGTGTAACCGTGCTGTTGATCATCGAGCGTGCAAACGGGGAGCGGCTTGAGCTGGAGGTGCGCCCCGGCGTCGAACTGCCTCAGGTTCGGCCGGGTGACCGTGTTTCCCTGGAGGTTGCGGACGGGCAGGTCATCTCTCTTGCCGTCGATGGGAATGACCTGTCGGTGTTGGTGGCGGAGGCGGCCGCAGGGGCGCCTGTGGAGAGCTACAGCTTCGAAGATCTCGCCCTTTACCTCATCGAAGGCGACAGCGAACTCAGCCTCGACGGAGCGGCCGCAGTGGATGGCGAACCGATCGTCATCGGCGATGCCGAAAGCCTGTTCGCGGCGCTGTCTCCTGCCGCCGGACCCGCGCCTTCCGTCGAAATCGCTTCGCAGGCGGACATCTCCACGGTCTCCTCGTCCAATTTCGCCAACCTGGGCGATCTGCGCGACTCCGGGGGCGCGGATGATGGGGGGCTGCGGCCCGGTGCGCTGGGCGGCGAGGATGCGGGCGCGGTGGCGCGTGGCGGCCTGAACCTGGTGTCCGACGGCTTCGCCTCCGGCGAAACGCTGCTTGGCGACCCAAGCGGCCGAGGGGTGTCGGACCAGGAAACTCAGCTCGACCTCGGGCGGCGCGACGGCGACCTGGGGGGCGATGCGGGCGGCGGCGCGGGCGTCACGCTCAGCGGCCGGGCGGTCGACGGCTACATTTCGGATGCGACGGTGTTCCGTGATGCCAACGGCAACGGAGTCCTGGACGAGGGCGAGGTCTCGACGACGACCGATCTCAACGGCAACTTCTCCCTGACCGGTGGCAGTGGCCCGCTGGTCATGTTCGGCGGCGTCGACATTTCCACCGGTCTGCCCTTCAGCGGAACCATGAGGGCGCCGGCGGATGCGACGGTCATCTCGCCGCTGACGACGCTCGTTCAGAATCTGGTCGAGGCGGGCGTGGAGGTGGGCGACGCGCAGACCCAGGTCGCCCAGGCGCTCGATATCCCTGAAAGCTTCCAGATGCTGACCACCGACCCGGTCGCGGCGACCGTGGCCGGCGCCGAGGGGGCGGCGGAGGCTATGCGGGCCGGCGTGCTGATCGCCAACACGGCAGCGCAGGTGCAAAGCGCCCTCGAGGGCGGCAGCTCCGGCGATGCTGCGACCGCTTCGACCTCCGCCTTCACGGCGATCGCCCAAACGATTGCGAACAACGGCGCCGCGACGGACCTCACGGACGGGACTCAGGTCCAGACTCTCGTAAACGATGCGGCCACCATCGAGGAGGCGGCAAGCGGCGACACGGTGACCTTCGACAACAACGATGTCGCCAACGCCGCCAATGTGATCACGGCGTCCAACCAGGTGGCGCAGCAGGTGGACACCACTGCTGGGGCCAACCAGGTGCTGACCGAGCTGGCGCAGGTTGGTCAGGTGGCGCAGGGCGAGGCGGCCGACGCCATCGAGGCGGCCGTTGAAAACGACGACGACGATGCCGTCTTGGATTTTGATGACGAAGACGACGTCCAGACTCGGTCAGACGCTGCCGAGGTCGGCGACGTCGACGGCGCCGACGAGCTCGACGACGGCGACAACGTCTTCATCGGCACCGATGCGGCGGAGAGCATCGAAGGTCTGGGTGGTAACGACATTCTGCGGGGTGGCGGTGGGAACGACGCCATCTCTGGCGGTGCCGGCGACGACCAGCTGTTTGGCGAAGCAGGCAACGATGTCCTGCGTGGCGGCACCGGCAACGATCTGCTGGACGGCGGCACGGGGATCGATACGGTGCGCGCTCCCGGCAGCTCGACCCGTTTTCAGCTCGACCAGGGCGATGGACTTACCCTGAGCCTGAGCGATACCGCGAGTAGCGACGTCGACGTGGTGACGAACGTCGAGTTCATCGATTTCACCGACACCCGCTTCGTCATCGCCGGCGCCGGCAGCAGCTTTGAGTCCTTGTCCGACGCGCTTGCGGTCGCCGACTCCGACGACACGATCGTCCTGGCGGATGACGCCTCCATCCTCGTCACCAGTCTGACCATCGACGAAGCTCTGACAATCCGCACGGCGGCGGGTGACTCGATCGTCTCGACCGACGCAGCGGGCGTGCTGGTTATCGATTTCGACAGCCTGCCGGCCAACGACATCACCGAACTCGATCTTTCGGGTTTCAGTGGCGATGTGCGAATCGACGGTCTTGGCTCGCTCTCGCGCCTGGTGACCTCCGGAGGCCAGGAGATCACGCTCGACGGCCAGTCCATCGACAGCCTTTCGGAGGCTGGGTCGACCCTGACCATCGCAGGCGACGGTGCGGTCGACGTCGTCAATGCGGGCCTCGATCTGCCGAACGACGGGACGCCGCCCAGTGCCCTCAATCTGCGGGCGCTGCAATTCGAGGGTTTGGCGGAGCAGCTGTCGCTGGTGCCGGAGCGGCTGACCGTGAACGGCAGCCATACCGATGCGATTGCGGCCTTCTGGGTCCAGCTCAACGCAGACTTTGACGACACGCTGCCGATAAACACCGATTTCGCCTATCTGGGCAACGACTACGTGGCCTATCTGCGCGCCGGCGGCGAGCCGCTGCTGGACCTGGTTCAGGTCGGGCGGGAAGGCGACCCGCGCCTGCAGACGCTGCACGACAACCTGCTGGGTAATCTGGGCGACGGCCCGATCGCGCGCCGCTTTACGGACCAAGACGCAGACGATCCGCGCACCGAGCAGAGCCAGGCGTTTGGCGATCGCCCCTTCTTCG
>JANQPZ010000354.1 GCA_028285215.1 Rhodovibrionaceae bacterium
GCGCCGACCTCGCCGCCGGAGACCGGCGCATCCAGATAGTGGCAGCCCAGCGCCTCGATCTTCTCGGCGAAGACCTTGGTCTCGATCGGCGAGATGGAGCTCATGTCGATCACCAGCTTGCCCGCGCTCAGCCCTTCGGCAACGCCGTTGGCGCCAAAGAGCGCGGCCTCGACCTGCGGGGTATCGGGAACCATGGTGACGATCACGTCGCTGGCTCCAGCCACCGCCTTGGCGTCGTCCAGGATGGCCAGACCCTTGTCGAGCAGATCCTGCGGCGCCGGCGAACGGTGCAGGCAACTGCTGACCGCATAGCCTTTATCGAGCAGATGGCCGGCCATGGGTGCACCCATGATGCCGAGGCCGATGAAACCGATCTTTTCCATGTCGGACGTCTCCCTTTGTCGCCTTGTCCGTTTCTCAGGCCGCGTCTTAGGCTGCTGCCGCGGTCCGTGCCTTGGCGGCGCGGAACCAGCCAAGCCCGGCCTCGGTTCCGGCGGCCGGCTTGTACTCGCAGCCGATCCATCCCCGATACCCTAGCGCGTCCAGGTGCGCGAAGAGGAACGGATAGTTGATCTCACCGCTACCGGGCTCGTGCCGGCCCGGCGTATCGGCCAACTGGATATGGGCGATGCGGTCGAGATGGGCCGACAGTGTCGGGGCGAGATCGCCCTCCATGATCTGCATGTGGTAGACGTCGTACTGCACGAAAAGGTTCGGCGAGCCCACCTTGGCGATGATGTCGAGGGCCTGCCGGGTGCGGTTCAGGAAAAAACCCGGGATGTCGCGGGTGTTGATCGGTTCGATCAGCAGTTTGATCCCAGCCGCTTCGAGCTTCTCCGCAGCGAAGCCGAGATTGGCGACGAAGGTTGCCTCCAGCTCCGCCGGATCGGCACCCTCCGGTGCGATGCCGGCCAGGCAGTTGACCTGAGGGCAGCCCAGCGTCGTGGCGTAGGCGATGGCCTTGTCAACGCCGGCACGGAACTCCTCGACCCGGTCCGGCAGGATCGCGATGCCGCGCTCTCCGGCAGTCCAGTCGCCGGCCGGCAGGTTGTGCAACACCTGGGCCAGACCGTGTTCCTTCAGTTTCGCGGCCAGATCCTCGGCCGGAAAATCGTAGGGAAAGAGATACTCGACCCCCTCGAAGCCCGCGGAGGCAGCGGCGCGGAAGCGGTCCAGGAAGTCGTGCTCGGTGAAGAGCATCGTGAGATTGGCCGCGAACTTCGGCATGACGTTTTCTCCCTCGGTCTCTGGTCGGGTTGTTTTTCGACAGCTCGACGCGCTACTCCGCCGGCTCCAGCACTCTCTCGGTCACTGCGGCACCGCTGTCCGCAGGCAGATCCAGAACCTCCTCGAACTCGTTGATCTTATCGATTTCGGTGCCCATGGCGATGTTTGTCACCCGCTCCAGCATGAACTCGATGACCACCGGAACCTGGTGCTCGGCCATCAGGGTCCTGGCGCGGGCAAAGGCCTCCTGGAACTCGTTGGGGCTCTTCACGCGGATCGCCCTGCACCCCAGGCCTTCTGCGACGGTCACGTGGTCGACGCCGTAGGCGGCCGTGCTTTCGTCGTCGTCCTGCAGATTGATGTTGTCGAAGGCCAGACTAACCTCGAAGTCCATATCGAGGTTGCGTTGCGCCTGCCGGATCAGCCCGAGGTAGGCATTGTTCACCACCACATGCAGATACGGCAGCTTGTATTGTGCGCCGACCGCCAGCTCCTCGATCAGGAACTGGAAGTCGTAGTCGCCGGAGAGGGCCACGATCTCGCGGTCCGGATCGGCGGCCCGGACGCCCAGCGCAGCCGGAAGCGTCCAGCCGAGCGGACCGGCCTGGCCGCAGTTGATCCAGTTGCGCGGCTCGTAGACCCGCAGGAACTGAGCGCCGGCGATCTGCGACAGGCCGATGGTGGTCACGTAGCAGGTCTCGCGCCCGAAGGCCTCGTTCATCTCCTCGTAGATGCGCTGCGGCTTAAGGGGCATCTGGTCGAAGTGGGTCTTGCGCTGCAGGCTCCGCTTGCGCGCCAGGCAGGCCGCTGACCAGGCGCTGCGGTCCTTCAGTTTGCCGGCCGCCGCCCAGTCGCGGGCCACCTCGACGAAAAGCTCCAGGGCCGCGCCTGCGTCCGAGACGATGCCGTAGTCGGGCGCGAATACGCGGCCGATCTGGGTCGGCTCGATGTCGACATGCACGAAGCTGCGGCCCTTGGTGTAGGTGTCGATCGAGCCGGTGTGGCGATTGGCCCAGCGATTGCCGATGCCGAGTACGAAGTCGGACTCGAGGAAGTTGGCGTTGCCGTAGCGATGACTGGTCTGCAGCCCGCACATCCCCGCCATCAGGTCATGGTCGTCGGGGATCGTGCCCCAGCCCATCAGGGTGGGAATCACCGGGATGCCGGTCACCTCGGCGAAGGCCACCAGCCGGTCCGAAGCATCGGCGTTGATGATGCCGCCGCCGGCGACGATGACAGGGCGATCGGACGCGTTCAGCATCTCCAGCGCCTTCTCGATCTGCGGCCGCGTGGCCAGGGGCTTGAAGGTCGGCAGGGGCTCGTAGGTGTCGATGTCGAAGTCGATCTCGGCCGTCTGCACGTCCACCGGCAGGTCGACCAGGACAGGACCCGGCCGGCTGGAGCGCATCAGGTGGCAGGCCTTCTGGATCGCCATCGGCACCAGGTAGGGTTCCATGACCGTCACTGCCCACTTGGTCACCGGTGCGGCGATGGCGGCGATATCGACCGCCTGGAAGTCCTCTTTGTCCAGCTTGGCGCGCGGCGCCTGCCCGGTGATGCAGAGAATCGGAATCGAGTCGGCGCTGGCGGAATAGAGCCCGGTGATCATATCGGTCCCGGCCGGTCCCGAAGTCCCGATGCAGAGACCGATGTTGCCTGCCTTGGCCCGGGTGAAGCCTTCCGCCATGTGCGAGGCGCCTTCCACATGCCGGGCCAGAATGTGGCGGATGCTGCCCCGCTTCTTCATAGCGGAGTAAAGTGGGTTGATTGCAGCGCCCGGTACGCCGAAAGCCGTCGTCAGGCCTTCCTTTTCCAACACCAGGACCGCCGCATCGACAGCACGCATCTTTGCCATGATCGTCACCTCCCAGATCCTTGTCCGGTCCGGCGCGCTTGTCCGGCCCGGCAGCTTTGTTGCGAACGTTGCCCGGATTATGGAGAGGCTTGTGCGGTTCTGCAATTTTTCCAGAAAATTTTTCCATATGACGAAAAAATAAATCTAACATATTGATTTATTGTGAATACTCGTTTTTCACGGCGAGCGATTTTCCATTTAGCAAAAATTTTTTTCACTGACATACTCATCCGTAAGGCGTCGAGGATGCAGTCATGGCGAACCAGGAGAAGCGCTCGCGCGGGCGGCCGCGCGCGGATGGCGGCGCGGCCGGACAGGGAAGCGTCCAATCCCTGGATCGGGCAATCACGCTCCTCAAGCTGGTGTCGGAGGGCAGCGGGCTCTCTCTGACCGAAGTGTCGGATGCCGCAGGTTTGGCGCCCTCCACCGCCTACCGCATGCTGACCACCCTGCAGCAGCACGACATGGTCGAGTTCGACGACATCAACCAGCTCTGGTTCGTCGGCGTCGAAACCTTCCGCATGGGGGCCACCTTTCTACGTCGCCGCAAGCTGGCCGAGCGCGGCCGCACCGTGATCCAAACCCTGATGCAAGAGACCGGCGAGACCGCCAACCTCGCGGTGGCCGACGAAGACGCGGTGGTCTTCGTCAGCCAGGTGGAAACGCATGAAGCCATCCGGGCCTTCTTCCGTCCCGGCACGCGCAGCCCCTTCCACGCCTCGGGTATCGGCAAGGCGATCCTTGCCTACCGTGCCCCGGAACAGACGGAGCGCCTGATCGAACGCTGCGGACTGGAAGGCTTCACGGAGAAAACGCTGACGACGGCGGAGGCGCTGCGAGCCGACTTGGCGGCGATCCGCAAGCGCGGCTTCGCCATCGACGACGAGGAGCGCAATCCGGGCATGCGCTGCGTCGCGGCCGCGGTTTTCAACGAATTCGGGGAACCGGTCGGCGGCGTGTCGATCTCCGGTCCTTCGGTGCGCGTCACAGACGCACGCGCCGAAGGCTACGGCCCGCAGGTCCGCGCAGCGGGTCAGGAGATCACGCAGGCCATGGGGGGACGCTGGCCGAGCGACGGCGAGACCTAGGGCAGGATCGCCTTAGGTGGAAGTGAAACGCTTCCGCCTGAGACGATCGCGCTCTAGACGAAAGCCACCTTGAGAATTTCATAGGCCTTCGCGCCCTTCGGCGTGGCGACCTCGACGGAGTCGCCCTCGGCCTTGCCCACCAGGGCACGAGCGATCGGGCTGGTCACCGCGATCTTGCCGTCCTTCACGTCCGCCTCGAGCTCACCGACGATCTGGTAGGTCACCTCTTCGTCCGTGTCCTCGTCGACCACGGTGACGGTCGCGCCGAACTTGACAGTGTCACCGGACAGCTTGGTCGGATCGATCACCTGGGCGCGGCTGATCTTATCCTCCAGTTCGGCCACCCGGCCTTCGATGAAGGACTGCCGCTCGCGCGCGGCATGATATTCGGCGTTTTCGGACAGATCGCCATGCTCGCGCGCTTCGGCAATTGCCTTGATCACGTCGGGGCGCGCCTGGGTCTTCAGCTGCTTAAGCTCCACCTCAAGGCGCTCGAAGCCTTCGGCGGTCATCGGGAACTTCTCGGTCATGGCGATACCTGTCACCAGAAGTGGCGTTGTCCGTTCGAAAAAGGGGTGTGTTTTGACGAAAGGAAACCTCTCTGCGCGCCACCGTTGCAGCGGTGCCCAGTCGAGGGTCAGAACGATCCGATAAAATAAGACTGTAGAGGAGCAACTTCAAGCTGACCGGCCTTCAAGGCCGCGATGGCCTGAACCGCCGCATCGGCCCCCGCTATGGTGGTGTAATAGGGGATTCCGTTCGTCAGTGCCGTCCGGCGGATCGAGAAGGAATCGGCGATCGCCTTGCTGTCCTGCGTGGTGTTGAAGACGAGCTGCACCCCGCCGTCGATGATGCGGTCCACCACATGGGGCCGGCCCTCGCGCACCTTGTTGATCGCTTCCACCGGCTGCCCCTGATTGGCCAGGAAAGCCGCCGTCCCGCTGGTGGCGACGATCGCGAAGCCGAGATCGGAGAGCTCGGCGGCCAGCTTCGCCGCGGCCGGCTTGTCTTCGTCCCGCACCGAGAGGAACACCGTACCCTCGCGGGGCAGAACGATGCCGGCGCCAAGCTGCGCCTTGAGGAAGGCCCGCGCAAAGTCGCTGTCGAGGCCCATAACCTCGCCCGTCGACTTCATCTCTGGCCCGAGTACTACATCGACGCCGGGGAAGCGGGCGAAGGGAAACACCGCCTCCTTGACCGCGATATGGCGGCGCTTGGCTTCCGGGATGTCGAAACCGCTCAACTTCTCGCCGGCCATGACCCGCGCGGCGATCTTCGCGATGGGCACGCCGGTCGCCTTGGCCACGAAGGGGACGGTGCGGCTCGCCCGCGGATTGACCTCGAGAACGTAGATCTCGCCCTGGCGCACCGCGAACTGAACGTTCATCAGGCCCACCACCTCCAGTCCCTTGGCCAGCAGACGGGTCTGACGGGCGATCTCGGCCTGGATATCCGCCGAGAGAGAGTGCGGCGGCAACGCACAGGCGGAGTCACCGGAGTGAATTCCGGCCTCCTCGATATGCTCCATGATGCCGGCGACGTAGACCTCCTCGCCGTCGCTGACGGCATCCACATCGACTTCGATGGCATCCGACAGGTAGCTGTCCAGCAACACGGGGTTCCGCCCGGACACCCGCACAGCGGAGGCAATGTAGTCGTCCAGCTCCTGCTGGTCGTGCACGATGCGCATCGCCCGCCCGCCCAGCACGTAGGACGGACGCAGGAGCACCGGGTAGCCGATCTCGGCCGCCGCCGCGCGCGCCTCCTCCACCGTGGTCGCGGTCCCGTTGGCCGGCTGCTTCAGTTCCAGCGTCTTCAGCAGCTGCTGGAACCGGCGCCGGTCCTCGGCCAGGTCGATGGCATCCGGGGAGGTGCCCAGGATCGGAATACCCGCCGTCTCCAAATCCTTCGCCAGCTTCAACGGCGTCTGACCGCCGAACTGCACGATTGCGCCCTTCAGCGTGCCCTTGGCCTGCTCGGCGCGGGCGATCTCGACGACGTCCTCGGCCGTCAGCGGCTCGAAATAGAGGCGGTCGGAGGTGTCGTAGTCGGTCGAGACCGTCTCGGGGTTGCAGTTGACCATGATGGTCTCGAGACCGGCATCCTTCAGCGCGTAGGCCGCATGGACGCAGCAGTAGTCGAACTCGATGCCCTGGCCGATCCGGTTGGGCCCGCCGCCCAGAATCATCACCTTGGCGTTGTCGGTCGGTTCCGCTTCGCTGGCGGCCGGCGCCCAGCCGTCGCCCTCGTAGGCCGAGTACATGTAGGGCGTCAGCGAGGGAAACTCACCGCCGCAGGTGTCGATGCGCTTGTAGGCCGGACGGACCTCGCGCGCGTGGCGAGCGGCCGCAACCACCTGGACGTCGACGCCGGTCAATCTGGCCAGGCGCGCATCGGAAAAACCCATCTTCTTGAGGCGCAGAAGCTCCAGCGCATCCTCGGGCAGGCCGTCGCGCCGCAGCGCCGTCTCGGCCGCGATCACCTCTTCGATCTGACGCAGGAACCAGGGATCGTACTTGGTCGCCTGCCGGATCCGCTCGAGGTCCAAACCGTCGCGGAAAGCCTGCGCGACGCTCAGGGCCCGGTCCGGCAAGGGCTTGGCCAGGTGAATCGCCACCACCTCTTCGTCGATGCTGCCGTCGGCGGTGCGGGCACCGGGGATTTCCACCTCGTCGAAGCCATCCAGCCCCGTCTCCATCGAGCGCAAGGCCTTTTGCAGAGCCTCCTGCAGGCAGCGGCCGATGGCCATGGCTTCGCCGACCGACTTCATAGAGGTGGTCAGCGTCGGCTCGGCACCGGCGAACTTCTCGAAGGTAAAGCGCGGCATCTTCACGACCACGTAGTCGATGGTCGGCTCGAAGGAAGCCGGCGTCACCTTGGTGATGTCGTTGGTCAGCTCGTCCAGGGTGTAGCCAACCGCCAGCTTGGCCGCGACCTTGGCAATGGGAAAACCGGTGGCCTTGGAGGCCAGGGCTGAGGAGCGCGAGACCCGGGGGTTCATCTCGATCACCACCAGCTCGCCGCTGGCCGGATCGACGGCGAACTGCACGTTGGAGCCGCCGGTGTCCACCCCGATCTCCCGCAGGCAGGCGATCGAAGCGTCGCGCATCAACTGGTATTCCTTGTCGGTCAGCGTCAGCGCCGGCGCCACCGTCACGGAATCTCCAGTGTGTATGCCCATCGGATCGAGATTCTCGATGGAACAGATGATGATGCAGTTGTCCGCCCGGTCACGGACCACCTCCATCTCGTATTCCTTCCAGCCGAGCACCGACTGCTCGATCAGGCAACTGTTGGTCGGGCTGGCGCGCAGACCGCCGCGCACGATCTCCTCGAACTCCTCGCGATTGTAGGCGATTCCGCCGCCGGTGCCGCCGAGCGTGAAGGAGGGACGGATGATCGACGGCAGGCCGGTCTTCTCCAGCGCGGCCACGGCTTCTTCGTAGCTGGCGACGACCACGCTCGCCGGGCTCTTCAGACCGATGGCGTCCATCGCCTCGCGGAACCGCTGCCGATCTTCGGCCTTGTCGATCACGTCGGCGTCGGCGCCGATCATCTCGACGCCGTACTGTTCCAGCACGCCGCTGCGGAACAGCTCCAGCGAGGTGTTCAGGGCCGTCTGACCGCCCATGGTCGGAAGCAAGGCGTCCGGCCGTTCCTTGGCGATGACCTTGGCCACCACCTCCGGCGTGATCGGCTCGATGTAGGTGGCGTCCGCCAGATCCGGATCCGTCATGATCGTGGCCGGGTTGGAGTTCACCAGGATCACCCGGTAGCCCTCTTCCCGCAGGGCCTTGCAGGCCTGGGCGCCGGAGTAATCGAACTCGCAGGCCTGGCCGATGATGATCGGCCCGGCGCCGACGATCAGAATGGACTGGATATCGGTACGTTTGGGCATGAGGTCTTTTGCGGCAATGGGTTATCGGGCTTTTCACGCTCGCAGAGCCCCTCGCCGAACGCGCGCGCAGCGCATCGGCCGGAGCCCAAATTCGCATGGTCTGTGCTGAAGGCAGCCCTATGCCATGCGCGCGCCCGCTTGGGAAGGGGCAAGAGGGGCGAAAGCCGCTCGGTCTCGCTGCCCACCGCCTCTTCGGACAGGAGAGCATGGGGACAGCGGCGTCAGCCCGAAGCGGAGATCGCGCAAGAAAAAAGGGCCGTGCCAGCGGCACGGCCCAAGTTTAGGGAGGAAACGCCCTTAGAGACGTACGACAGGGCAGCAGCGGACGTTGCCGCCCATGTCGCACTGCACAATCTGAGCCTCGATCCATGGATTGGCAAGGAAAAAAGCTATCACTTTGATGTGGCTCAGATTCTTTTTCCGTAACGTGGCATTTGAAGAACACCGAGGGGCCCTAGACTTGCTGCATTGCAGCAAAAATCTGCGAAAATCAGAAACTTGGCGCCATGTGGCATGGCTCTTGCCTGTATTACGCCAACGATTCGGACCCCTCCGGAGGACCCCATGCCCGGCCTTACACCGCCGTTTCGACGGTGCCTGCTCGCACTGGCCTGCATTTCTATCGCGACCTTGACCGCAAGCCCGGCCCAGGCTGCGACGGAAACGCCGCAACCCGGCGGAATCCCTCAGTCTTCACCCTTCTCGCCTTGGGACCTCTGCGGCCGCCACATCGCAGCCGCCGAGCAGATCCTGAGCCTGCCGAGACATCTGCTGACCGCCATCTCCCGCACCGAGTCGGGGCGCTGGAGTCGCGAACGGCAGGCACATCTTGCCTGGCCCTGGACGGTGATGGCCGAGGGCAAGGGGCGCTATCTGCCGACCAAGGCCGCGGCCATTGCCGAGGTCCAGGCCCTGAAGGCGAAAGGCGTTCGGAACATCGATGTCGGCTGCATGCAGATCAACCTGCACTTCCATCCCGATGCCTTCGAGTCGCTGGCCCAGGCCTTCGACCCGGCCTTCAACGTCGCCTATGCCGCCAAATTCCTGACCGATCTGCGGGCCGAGACCAACAGCTGGACCAAGACCATCGGCCGCTACCACTCGGCCACGCCGCACTTCGCCAACCGCTACCGCGGCAAGGTCTTCCGCTACTGGAACGAGGAAAAGCGCCTCGCGGCGGAGGCAGCGCGCGCAGCGCGCCGGGCAGCTCGAGACGCGGCGAGCGACAAGGCTGCCGCAGCAAACGAGCGTCTTGCCGGACTCTCGGACCAAGACGCAGCCGGCGCCATCCGCTAGCGGTTGCCGTCCTCTACCCCGACTGTGCGGCGGCGAAAAGCTCGGCCTGGATCTCCGCCGCGTTGGGGCACCAGTCGGCCCACTTGTGGGCATCGAAACCCCAGCGGTTGCTGTGTCCGACATCGGCGCCGGCCGCCAGCAGGCGCTTGACGATCTGAAGGTGGCCGCGTGCGGCGGCAATCATCAGCGGCGTGTTGCCGGCGTCACTGGCGCGCTCCACCTCGGCGCCGCGTTCCAGCAGCCCCTCGACCAGGACCGGATCGCCCTTCGCGGCGCCGTAGTACAGCAGGCTGCAGCCCCAGCGGTCGCGCGCCTTTGCGTCGCCTCCGGCATCCAGAGCAGCGAACAACGCATCGCGCTCGCCACGTTCGAGCAGGGGAAAAAGATCTCGATTTTCGGCCATGGCGACGGCTTCCTCCAAAGGGCTGTTTCGGGTTATTCCCGGCCGGCACGCCGCCCGTCAAGAGAGCGCCCCAAAAGATCGCCCGAAAAGGAGTCTCCAGCCCATGACGCCAAAGCCGAACGGGATCGATCTGCAGCGGCTTCGTGCCGACACGCCGGGCTGCGCCGAGGTCGCCCACTTCAACAATGCCGGCGCCGCCCTGATGCCCCGCCCGGTGGTCGAGGCACAGATCGCGCACCTGCGGCGCGAAGCCGAAATCGGCGGCTATGAGGCGAAGGCAGAGGCCGCCGCGCGGATCGAAGCGATCTACGGGTCCATCGGACGCCTGTTGAACTGCGGCACCGACGAGATTGCCCTGGTCGAAAACGCCACGGTTGCCTGGGATCTCGCCTTCCACGCCTTCGACTGGCAGCCGGGCGACAAGGTCCTGACGGCAGAAGCGGAGTATGCCTCCAACTATCTCGCCTACCTGCATGCGCGGCAACGCTACGGTATCGAAATCGCCGCCGTGCCCAGCGACGCCAGCGGCCAAATCGACGCTTCGGCACTGGCACGCATGCTGGACGCGCGGGTCAAGCTGATCGCCATCACCCACGTGCCGACCAACGGCGGTCTGGTCAATCCGGCCGCGGAGGTCGGCAAGGTGGCCAAGGCGAACGGCATTCCCTTCCTGCTCGACGCCTGCCAGTCGGCGGGACAGATCGACCTGGATGTCGAGGCGCTGGGGTGCGATCTGCTGTCGGCCACCGGCCGCAAATACCTGCGCGGACCGCGGGGGACCGGTTTCCTCTACGTCCGGCGCAGCCTGCTCGATAAGCTCGACCCACCCTTCCCGGACCTGCATTCGGCGCGTTGGGTGGCGCCCGACCGCTACGTCTGGCGCGAAGATGCCCGGCGCTTCGAGAACTGGGAGTTCAACCACGCAGGCCTGCTCGGGCTCGGCGCCGCGGTGGACTATGCCCTGGCGCTGGGACTCCCGGCCATCGAAGACAGGGTTGCCGAACTGGCGAGCGACCTGCGCAGCCGCCTGGCTGCGGTGCCGGGCATCGATGTCATGGATCTCGGCGAAAGACGCTGCGGACTCTGCACCTTCACCCTCGCCGGCCACGCGGCGAGCGAGGTGGCACAGAAGCTGCGCGCCCAGGCGATCAACGTCTCC
The DNA here is from genome assembly GCA_028285215.1 of Rhodovibrionaceae bacterium. Lineage (GTDB taxonomy): Bacteria > Pseudomonadota > Alphaproteobacteria > Kiloniellales > DSM-21159 > Algihabitans. The sequence continues at coordinate 10,927 of JANQPZ010000354.1, forward strand.
GTCAGCGATCCGAACGGCACGCTGCTCGACGCCACGCGGCGCGGCCTGCCCGATCTGGTGCGCGCGAGCGTCCACTACTACAACAGCGCCGACGAGATGGACCGTCTGATCGGCGCTTTGGAGACGCTTTAGAGCGCGATCGTCTCAGGCGGAAGCGCTTCGCTTCCACCTAAGGCAATCCTGCTCTAGCCCGCGCCCTTCACCGCCGGGCGGGGGCGCGGGACGAAGCCGCGACGATCAACTGCAACGCTTTCAGGAGACAGCCGATGTCCGCAGGACCGAGTGTCGCTCAGGTCGTCGCGGTGGCCGCGCGGGACGGCCACCATTTCAGCAAGACGCTGCAGCCGGCGATCCGCCTGCTGGCCGGGAAGGGTGTCGAGGGCGACGCCCACAGCGGTGCGACCGTCAAGCACCGCTCGCGCGTCGCGCGCGACGCCAGCCAGCCGAACCTGCGGCAGGTCCATCTGCTTCACGCGGAGCTGTTCGATCTCCTGGCCGGCAAAGGTTTCTTGGTGAAGCCAGGCGACATCGGCGAGAACGTGACCACCCGGGGGCTCGACCTGCTCGCGCTCCCGACCGGCACGAAGCTGCAGCTGGGCGGCCAAGCGCGGGTCGAGCTTACCGGCCTGCGCAACCCCTGCGCCCAACTCGACGCCTTCCAGAAAGGGCTGACCAAGGCAGTGCTCGACCGCGCCGACGACGGATCGCTGATCCGCCTCGCCGGCGTCATGGCGATCGTTCTTGCCAGTGGCGACGTCAGAGCGGGCGATCCGATCGCCATCGAACTGCCGGCGGGTGAGCAGAAAGCTCTGGAACCCGTCTAGCCGCGGCCTTTCCTAACGCCTTGCGGGTTGCAACAGCGCAGATCCAAGGGCGTCTAGTCGCCCCACTCCACCCGCCCCTGCATGCAGAGGCGGCGATCCGGGCCTTCGACCCAGAGCTCTGCACCGGTCTCGTCGGGGGCACCGCAGACGACGAAGGGCGCCGTATCGAACACCGGCGCCAAGGCGCGGAAGCGGAAGGCTGCGATACGCCTGTCGGGCGCTTCACGGCGGGCGAGATCGACCATGCAGGTCGCCAGCAGGGGGCCATGCACGATCAGACCGGGATAGCCTTCGACGTCGGTGGCGTAAGGCCGGTCGTAGTGGATGCGGTGGCCGTTGAAGGTCAGCGCCGAGTAGCGGAAC
>JANQPZ010000357.1 GCA_028285215.1 Rhodovibrionaceae bacterium
AGGATCAGGAAAAGCACAAGTTCGTGGCGCGGCCCGGCAAGCCCCTGACCGATCAGGCGGGGCGCGGCGCCTTCGCCCGGCTGGTGCTGGTGGCCGATCCCAAGACGCTCGGCCAGCTCCGCGAGACCCTCGGAAAGCCGGCGCGGCAACGGCTGCATGCGGAACTCGACAAGGATCTGACCCACCTGACCGAGCGGGAGATCGCCGAGCACTTGGCGCCGGTGGTGGCGATCTAGGGCCAGTTGAGGTTCCTTTTGCGGTCGTGGCGGGAGCGCGTCCCCCCGTCACCTTGCTCACCCCTGCCCAACCGTCGACCATCGTGGGATGTCAAACCCAGCATTCGTGATCCGGAGAGCGCTAGAGGCGGATGCGCACAGGCTCGCAGCGCTTCATGTCGCGGCTTGGCACGAAACCTATTCCGGGCTCTTGCCCGCGGAAATGCTGTCAAGTCTGGACATTGCAGATCGCACGGAGCGCTGGGTGGGCGTGATCGCCGCCTTCTCCCCGGAAAACGCGGGATCGGCATTTCTCGTGGAGGAACCCGGCGGTGCAACCGGTTTTGCCTCGGTCGGCAAGCAACGGGATCGAGGCCTGGCCGACAGGGGATACAGCGCAGAAATCACTGCGATATACGTGTTGCAAGCCGCGCAGAGGAAAGGTGTCGGACGGGCGCTTCTTCGCGAAGCCGCAGCGCACCTGCGCAGGGCCGGCCACCGTTCGGCCGCGCTGTGGGTTCTGGAGAAGAACGCCAAGGCCCGGCGCTTCTACGAGGCTCTCGGGGCTCGCCCGATAGCGACACGCCAGGAGGTCAGGCCGGGAACCGTGTTGCAGGAGGTCGCCTACGGTTGGGACGACCTGTCCCCCCTTCTGGCATCGCGCGCGGCCAAGCCGCGCTTGCCGAAGCGATGAGGGGAAGGGGAGACGAAAGTCCGGAGGCGCCGCGAGGCGGCGCCACGATCAGTCCTTGCCGCGGAACCCCTGGGCAACGACGTAGAGTTCCGAGGACTCGGCCCGGCTGGCCGGCGGCTTGACGTGACGCACCGTCTCGAAGTTCCGCTTGAGCGTTTCCAGCAGCTCCCGTTCGCTGCCGCCCTGGAAGACCTTGGCGACGAAGGCCCCTCCCGGCGCCAGAACCTCGACGGCGAAGGCCAGGGCCGTCTCGGCCAGCGCAACGACCCGGATGTGGTCGGTCTTGGCGTGACCGGTGGTCGGCGCCGCCATATCGGAGAGCACCAGGTCCGCCGGCCCCTCCAGGGCCGCCGCGATCTTTTCCGGCGCGTCGTCGTCCAGAAAATCGATCTGCAGGACCGTGGCGCCCGCCATCGGCGCCATCTCCAGATAGTCGACCGCGACCACCCGGGTTTGCGGCCCCAACCGCTGCAGCGCGACCTGAGTCCAGCCGCCGGGCGCCGCGCCGAGATCGACGATGCGGCGCGCGCCCTTCAGCAGCCCAACCTTCTCGTCGAGCTGCAGCAGCTTGAAGGCGGCCCGGCTGCGATAGCCGCGGGCCTTGGCCTCGGCCACATAGGGGTCGTTCAGCTGCCGCTCCAGCCAGCGGGTGGACGAGGGCCGGCGGCCGCGCGCGCTGCGCACGCGTTCGCGCAGCTGGCGGGCGCCGCCCAGGCTGCCGCCCGACCCGGCGCCGCCGCGGCCGGCCTTGCCACCGCCCTTTCCGCCGCTTCCCTTGCCACCGCCCTTGCGCGGACCTCCGGCCATGATCAGGGTCCGGTGTCGGCGTGGGCGCTCCAGGCGCCGTCTTCACGCATCATCAGGTAGAGCAGCCCCTCGCGCAGTCCGCGGTCGGCGACGGTCAGGCCTTCGGCCGGGCAAAGCCGCCAGAAGGCCTCCAGGATCGCGCAGCCGGCCACCACCAGGTCGGCCCGGTCCCGGCCGATGCAGGGGTGGGCGACACGCGCCCGATAGCCCATGGCCCGGACCTGCTCGCTCAGGCGCCCGACCAGCTCGAGAGAGAGATAGGCACCATCGACCCGGGTCCGGTCGTAGCGCGGCAGTTCCATGTGAACGCCCGTGAGCGTCGTCACCGTGCCCGACGTGCCGATCATCTGCAACGCACCGCGACTGGCCCACTCCGCCAGGCCGTAGCGCTCCACGAAGGGCCGCATCTCGGCCATCACCTCGGCGACCATCGCGTCGTAGGTCGATCTCCCCACTTCGTGCCCGCCGAAGCGCTCGGCCAGATCCACCACGCCAAGCGGCACGGAATGCCAGGCCCGCACGCGCGGCGAGTCGGGCAGCTGCGCCGCTCCCGAGACCTCGGTATCGTGGCTCAGCCAGACGATTTCCGTGGACCCGCCGCCGATATCGATGATGGCCGCATGGCGCTTGCTGCGGTCGAGCAAGGGCGCGCAGCCGTAGAGGGCCAGGCTCGCCTCCTCCTCGGCATCGATCACCTCCAGCTCGAGGCCGGAGCGGACACGGGCGGCCTCCAGGAAGTCGCGCCCGTTCTCCGCACGGCGGCAGGCTTCGGTGGCGACGGCGCGCAGGCGGGTGACGCCGCGACGCTGCAGCTTGGCGGCGCAGACCTCGAGCGCGCTGAGGGTGCGCTGCATCGCCGCCGGGGATATGCGCCCGCCGGAGGTCAGCCCCTGCCCCAGCCGCACGATGCGCGAGAAGGCATCGACAACGCGAAACCCCTGGGCCGCCGGGCGGGCGATCAGCAGACGACAGTTGTTCGTGCCGAGATCGAGCGCCCCGTAGAGGGTGCGCTGGGGCTGAGGCCGGCGGGACCGGGGCTGTGCCGGAAAAACGCCCAATACGGTCTCGCTTTGCCGCCTGTCGTCCCGCACCTCCCCGGCCGGTTCGTCCATCGTCTTCTCGCTCCCACCGCCGACGCCGCGAAGAGGGAGCGAGCCCGCCTCAATGCCGACGTATTCATTCGCCCCCAACCATATCCGCGAGGAGGCGCGGACAACAAGGGCGGAGCGGCAGCCCGCCAGCGCGCGACGGCGCAGAGGGAGGACAGGCGGAGGGGTTGAAATGGCGGGGCGGGATGGTCTAGATACCCCGCTTTACGCAACCGGGTCGCCCGTCGCGGCGCCTTCGGCAGCCGCCGCCCGGACCGGTTGGGGGATAGTTTAATGGTAGAACGACGGACTCTGACTCCGTTGGTCCTGGTTCGAGTCCAGGTCCCCCAGCCAGCTTGCCGCGTAGAACCCTGAAGCCTCCTCACCTTCCTCACGCAGCGACCTGTTGCCGGCCTGACCCCGCAGCGGCTCCTCCGGGAGCCGGAACGGCGGAGCGTTCGGAAGAGAGCGTCGGGCCAGAGAGGATTTCAGGCGCGACACCCCCGACCCGCATGGACCGGCCTTTACCGGCGAAGCGCCGCGCAGCATACTTTCGGGCGCCAAGCAAAGAACAGCGTACCAAGAGCTTGGCTGCGGGAGGAGATCGTCGATAGACCGGTCAACGCCATTCGAGCGATGGTGCGACGACCTGCAATCGATCTGCGGGCCATACGGCTGTGTGCCGCGCCTGGGCCGAAATCCCACCGAGAACGACAAGCGCAGCGGCGGCCAGGACGGGATTGCCTCCGTCAGAGGGTCCGCTGCCGTTCGGCTCAGGGGCCACCTGCCGATGGCGGTCACCGCTAAGCCACAGACATTCATAATGAGACAGGAGATGATCGAAGAGCTGAGGCTCGACGTGGAAAGAACCGCGTAAAGCGGACCTAGAAAAAGACACTCGAGACAAAAACGGGAGGAGAAAGAACGATGAAGCAGGTGATCCTCGCGGCCGGCGCGCTGCTCGCCGCGAGCGCTGCTCTGGCCCAGACCGTCACCGAGACCGAGATTCGCTCGGCAGTCGGCGCCATCGACACCCAGGCCATCATCACCAACGCCGAGCAAACGCGGAACTGGCTGAACTACGGTCTCGACTATGCCGAGACTCGCTACTCCAGGCTCGACGGCATCGACACCGAGAACGTCGGGGAACTGGGCCTCGCCTGGTCCTACGATCTGCAGTCGCGGCGCGGCGTCCAGGCCACGCCCATCGTCGTGGACGGCGTCATGTACGTCACCGCCTCCTGGTCGGTGGTGCACGCGCTGGACGCCGTGACCGGCACGCCGCTCTGGACCTACGATCCCGAGGTGCCGGCAGAGTTCGCGGCCCGCGGCTGCTGCGACGTGGTGAATCGCGGCGTCGCGGTCTACCAGGGCAAGGTCTTCGTCGGCGCCTACGACGGCCACCTGGACGCCCTGGACGCCGCGACCGGCGAGCGCCTGTGGCGCGTGGACACGATCGAGAACCGCGAGATGGCCTACACCGTCACCGGCGCGCCGCGCGTGATCGACGGCAAGGTGATCATCGGCAATGGCGGCGCCGAGTTCGGCGTGCGCGGCTACGTCTCGGCCTACGAGGTCGAAACGGGCGAGATGGCCTGGCGCTGGTACACCGTCCCGGGCGACCCCTCCAAGCCCTTCGAAAACGAGGCCATGGCGCGGGCCGCCGAAACCTGGGACCCCTCGGCGGAGTACTGGAAGGCCGGCGGCGGCGGCACGGTCTGGGATGCCATGGCCTACGATCCCGAGCTGAACCTGCTGTACATCGGCACCGGTAACGGCTCGCCTTGGAACCAGCACCTGCGCTCGCCTGCGGGCGGAGACAATCTCTTCCTCGCCTCCATCGTCGCCCTCGATCCCGACACTGGAGACTACGTCTGGCACTACCAGAACACGCCCGGCGACACCTGGGACTATACCTCCACCCAGCACATCATCCTGGCCGACCTGGAGATCGGCGGAGAGCTGCGCCAGGTGCTGATGCAGGCGCCTAAGAACGGCTTCTTCTACGTGATCGACCGCGCCACCGGAGAGTTCATCTCGGCGGAACCCTTCGTGGAGGTCACCTGGGCCACCGGCTTCAACGAGGACGGCCGCCCCATCGAGGCGGACGGCGCCCGCTCGCGCACCGAACCCTGGGAGACCATTCCCTCCGCCTACGGGGCGCACAACTGGCACCCCATGAGCTTCAACCCCGAAACCGGGCTGGTCTACATCCCCGCCCAGGGCGTGCCGCTGGTGCAGTCCAAGGACCCCGCCTGGGAGCTGAACAGCCACAAGCCGATGTCCACCATGTCCGGCGTCGGCTGGAACCTGGGCTACCTCTTCAACGAGGTCGCGCCGGAAGCCACGCCTTTCGGTCACCTCCTGGCCTGGGACCCGGTCGCGCAGCGCGAGGTCTGGCGTGCCGACTACATCTCCCCCTGGAACGGCGGCACGCTGACGACCGCCGGGGGCTTGGTGTTTCAGGGCACCGCCGACGGGCGCTTCATCGCCTACGATGCCGCCACGGGGGAGCTGCTGTGGCAGACGGAGGTCACCTCCGGCGTCGTCGCCGCGCCCGCGACCTGGGAGCGGGACGGCGTGCAGTACGTCACCGTTGCTGTCGGCTGGGGTGGGGTCTACGGCCTGATGCAGCGGGCCACCGACCGGGTCGGGCCGGGGCGCGTCTTCACCTTCCGGGTCGGCGGCGACGCGCCGAGGCCGACGGTCGAACTGTCCGACCGCACCGAACTGGTCGCCGGCGTGCCCTACGACCCCGACCATGTCTCGGAGGGCTTGGGCCTCTACGTCGCCAACTGCCTGTTCTGCCACGGCGTGCCGGCGGTGAACAACGGCGGCGCGATCCCGAACCTGGGCTTCTCCTCGCCGGAGGTGCTGAAGAGCGCCAGCGCCTGGGTGCTGGACGGCGTCGCCGTCGACAGGGGTATGCCGGCCTTTGCGGAGAACCTGACGCAGGAGGACGTGGATAAGCTCGTCGCCTTCATCCAGGGCACAGCCGACGCGGTGCGCGAACAGTAACGAGACCAGGCCCCCGGCGCGCGCCGGCGCACTGCACCGCGCGTCGGGGGCCAGTTCTCCTACTCAGGCGTCGCGGCGGGCACGCCGGCTTCACGCTCGGCGGCGGCGCGGTAGGCCTCCAGCAGGCCAGGCCAGCCCATGGGCGAGGCCATGCCGGCCGCCATGCCGGCGCCGCCCGGGCCGTGCCGCTCGAAGCCGTCGTGCAGGACCTTGACCTGGGTCCGGCCCGGCTCGATGGGCAGGAAGCGGACCTCCACCTCGCTGGCCTTGGCCGGATCCGGTTCCGGCGACCAGGGCTGGGTGTCCGGCGAGATCTGCCAGGCCAGCAGCAGGCGCTGCGGCGGTTGCCACGCCAGAGCCGCGCCCCAGCCCAAGGTCTCGCCGTCCCCGCCGGTCTCGTACCAGCCGCGCGCCTCCGTCAGACCGATGAAGGCCGCGGTACCGCGGGAAAAGCTGTTCCGCTTCGGCCACCAGCGGTCGATGCCATCGGTAAAGAGCGCAAAGGCCGTATCGGTCGGCAGGTCCACCGACACGCTGGCGACGACGTCCGGGCTCTCGACCGGATCTTCTTCCATAGTGACGCCCCTTTCTCGTTAAAGCAGGCCGAACCAGCCCGGCAGGGCCAGGGCGATGATGGGGAAGGCGGCAAGAATCGCAAGCCGCAAGAGGTCCGCCACGACGAAGGGCAGCGCCCCGATCATCACCTCCTCGCTCTTCACCTCCGGCGCGACGGAGGAGATCACGAAGAGGTTCATGCCGACCGGCGGGGTGATCAGCCCCAGTTCGACCGCCACCACCGCCAGGATGCCGAACCAGATGGGGTCGTAGCCGGCCTCGACGATCAGCGGATAGAAGACCGGCACGGTGAGCAGGATCATCGCCAGGCTGTCCATGACGCAGCCGAGCAGGATGAAGAAGACCAGCACGACGGCCAGCACCATCCAGGGCGCGAGGCCGAGGTCGCGGATCAAGGCGACCGTCTCGGCCGGAATCTGAGAGACCGACAGCAGGTAGCCGAAGATCTCGGCGCCGATGATGATCAGGAAGATCGCCGCCGTGGTGCCCAGGGTGTCGGCCAGGGCCCGACGCAGTCCCGGCCAGCGCACCCCCCGCGCCAGAGCGACCAGCAACGTCAGGAAGGCGCCAGCGCCGGCTGCCTCGGTCGGGGTAAAGAGCCCGCCGTAGAGCCCGCCCATCACCAGGAGGAACAGCGCCAGGACCGGAAGCGCCGGTTTCAGGGCCCGGCCCAGCGGTTCGCGCTCCGGGTCCGTCGCACGACCGCCCAGCTCCGGCCTCAGGCGCAGGAGGACGGCAATGGTCGCTCCATAGAGCAGGATCGCGAGCAGGCCGGGCAGAACGCCGGCGAGAAACAGGACCTCGACCGACTGCTGGGTGATCAGCGCGTAGAGCAGCAGGGCGATGGAGGGCGGGATCATGATG
>JANQPZ010000362.1 GCA_028285215.1 Rhodovibrionaceae bacterium
ACGCCCTTGCCGACGCTGCCGAGCACGTTCTCCTCGGGCACCTCGCAGTCCTCGAACACCAGCTCGCAGGTGGGCGAGCCGCGCATGCCGAGCTTGTCGAGCTTCTGGGCGATGGAGAAGCCCTTGAAGTCCTTCTCCACGATGAAGGCGGTGATGCCGCGCGGCCCGGCGTCGGGATCGGTCTTGGCGTAGATCACCAGGGTCTCGGCCTCGCTGGCGTTGGTGATCCACATCTTCGAGCCGTTGAGGACGTAGCGGTCGCCCTTCTTCTCCGCGCGGGTGCGCAGGCCGACGACGTCGGAGCCGGCCCCCGTCTCGCTCATGGCCAGGGAGCCGACGTGCTCGCCGGAGATCAGCTTCGGCAGGTAGCGGCGCTTCTGTTCGGCGGAGCCGTTGCGGCGGATCTGGTTGACGCAGAGGTTGGAATGGGCGCCGTAGGACAGGCCGACCGAAGCGCTGGCGCGGCTGATCTCCTCCATCGCGACGACGTGCTCCAGGTAGCCCAGACCGGCACCGCCCTCCTCCTCCTCCACCGTGATGCCGTGGAGACCGAGGTCGCCCATCTGGGGCCAGAGGTGGCGCGGAAACTTATCCGTCTTGTCGATCTCGGCCGCCAGGGGCGCGATCTTCTCCTGCGAGAAGCTCATGACGCTGTCGCGCAGCAGCTCGGCCGTCTCGCCGAGGTCGAAGTCCAGGCTGGGAAGCTGATTGGGAATCATCTCTCGCGTCTCCCTAAGGGGCGTAGTCGTTCGAAAGGTGTTGTCGGTCAGCCGGCGGCCGGCATGTCGGCACGGCCGTCCAGGCGCATCAGGGTCTGCTGCATCTTGGCGCAGACCCGCTCGCCCTTCGCACCGAAGACGAGGCCCTCGACGTCGCAGATCGTCAGGGTGCGGCCCGGCTTGTAGACCCGGCCGCGCGCCACCAGCCGGTCGCCCTGCGCCGGCGCCAGCAGGTTGATCTTGAACTCGACGGTCAGGACGGAGGACTCCGGCGGGAAAAGACTGAAGGCGGCGTAGCCGCCGGCGGAGTCCATCAGGGTCGAGGTCACGCCGGCATGGAAGAAACCGTGCTGTTGAGACAGGCCCTCGCGGAAGTCGACGGCGATCTCGACCAGTCCGGGTTCGACGCGGCTCAGCTCGGCCCCCAGGGTCGCCATGATGCCCTGGCGCAAAAAAGACTCGCGGACCTTCGTCTCCCAGGCCGGATCGCCCGGCTGCAGTGCGCTCACGCCTTTTCCTCTCCTGCGATCTCGCCGAGCCGTTGCCGACACCCCCGCTCGACGTCATTCAACTCGGCCAGGGCCGCCTCCAGATCGGCGCGCTTGGCCTCCAGGTTCGCGCGCCGCTCCGCGATACGGCCCAGCAGCAGCGAGAGCTGGCCCGCCTCGCCGGTTTCCGCATCGTGATAGAGGCCGATGATCTCGCGGATCTCCCCCAGCGAGAATCCCAGCCGCTTGCCGCGCAGGATTAGGCGCAGGCGTGTGCGGTCGCGCCGACGGTAGATGCGCCGCTGCCCCTCCCGCCAGGGCGTCAGCAGGCCTTCGGCCTCGTAGAAGCGGATCGCCCGGGCCGTGGTCTCGAAATCCGCCGCCAGATCGGCGATGCCCCAGGTTTCCCCGGGCGCCTCCTCCGCAGCCACCGGTCGTTCGAGAAGCTTCACCATAACGGGCGTCCTAACTGACGTTTACGTAAACGTCAAGACGGGTCAGCTCGCCGGTCTCCCACGAGGCCACGCAAAGGCGGGACGGCGAAGACCGCCAGAGTAGGATGCACGCCTTAAGGTGGAGGCGAAGCGCTTCCACCTGAGACGATCGCGCTCTGAGCGGCCTCCGCCGACATCCGCTGCCGGGCTTCTCAGTTCGGACGGGCTTCGCGTCGAGGCGAAGCCAGTTCCGACGCCGCGGCTCCGGCAAGCCCTTCGAAGGTCTCGACGATCTGCAGGCAGGCCTTGGCGGCTTCGGCGCCCTTGACGACGAAGTGCTCCGCGAAAAACCGCAGGTGGGGCGGGTGCTCCTGAAACTGGTGCGGCGTCAGAACGGCCGAGACGACCGGAACGCCGGTCTCGAGCTGCACCTGCATCAGGGCATCGATCACCGTGGAGGCGACGAAGTCGTGCCGGTAGATCCCGCCGTCGACGACGAGCCCGGCCGCCACGACGGCATCGAAGCGGCCCGTCGCGGCCAGCTTCTTGGCCAGCAGCGGAATGTCGAAGGACCCGGGTACCTGGAAGACGTCAAGGACACGCTCCGGCAGGCCGCGCCGCGCCAACTCTTCCAGAAAGCCGACCTGGCAGTTCTCGACGATCTCGGCGTGCCAGCCGGCCTTGACGAAGGCGATGTTGATCTCTGTGGGGGTGTAACTCTGATTCATGTCATCTCTCCAGTCGACGTGAATCAGGGCGAGCAATCGCAAACCTCCCCGCCCCCTGTCGGGGACGAGGCGTATCGACCGTTCTCTTCCATCCGGACTATCACCGTCGGCTCCGGTTTCTCACCGGATCTGCTGACCCTTCCGGCGGCAGCCGGAAGGCGCTCGCGGGCTCGCACGGAGGTGCTTACCGCCGGTGGGGACTTTCACCCCGCCCTGAGAACATAAAGCCCCCTGGACGATCCGAGGGGCACGGAAACTCTAGGTCGCGACGAAGAGACAGGCAAGCCGGCGACACAACCGTCAGGCGCGATCCGCCAGGAGCTTGATGCCGAAGCCCATGAAGACGGCGCCCGAAAGGGCCGTCAGGCCGCGCTCGGCCCGGCGGTAAAGCTGGGCAATAGGCCGAAGAGTGACCAGCAGGGACATGCTGCCGTACCAGAGGCCCGCCCCCAGACCGACGGCGGCGACCAAGGCCGCGATCAGCCAGCCCGGCGCGTCGGGCGGCACGGAGACGGCAAAGAGGCTGGAGTAGAAGGCCGCCGACTTCGCGTTGGCCAGGTTGACCAGCAGGCCTTTTCGGGCACCGCGCCAGCCGCGCAGCCCGGCTTGAGCAAGGGCATCGCTCTGCACCCGCGGCGGCTGCCAGGCGCTGCGCAGCAGACCGAGTCCCATCCAGATCAGATAGGCGCCGCCGACCAGCATCAGGGCGCCGTAGAGCCAGGGTGCCAGCGCGAAAAGCAGGGTGAGGCCGAGCAGACTGCCGGCAACCCAGATCATCGAGGCGAGGATGATGCCCGACACCACGGACAGCCCGGCGCTCCGTCCCGCGGCAAGACTGGCCTGCACGGTGACCAGCAGGTTGGGGCCCGGCGCCATGGCGGCCAGCAGATAGAGCAACATGACGGTGGCGAAGATGCCCCAGGGATCCAAAAGTCCGGCCCTCCGAAGCTGCGGTTCAGAAGCGCGCGCCCAGATCGTACTCCGCCCAGAGCGGCGCGATCTTCGGGCGCGCGACCGTGGCCTCCAGGAAGCGCTTGAGCTTCGGCGAGCGGTCGACAAGCGCCCCCGCCTCGCGATGCCAGGCCAGCGTCATCGCCGTGTAGAGATCGGTCAGGCAGAAGGTCTCGCCGAGCCAGAAAGGTCCCCCGCCCGCTCCTGCCCCAGGCCCTGTGCCCAAGGCCTCCTCGACGATGGTCCAGTCGCGGTCGATGCGGGCGCCGGCGCCCAAAGTCAGGGACTCGGCATGGTCGGGCGTCGCGACATAGCGCTCGGGATAGCTTTCCAGAAGATCCACCGGATAGAGTTCGCAGGCCAGGAACATCAGCCAGCGCAGTGCCCAGGCGCGCTCCAGACTGCCGGGGGGCGGAAGCAGCCCGGCCTCGGGCTTCAGCTCAGCAAACCAGAGGCAGATTGCCGTCGATTCCGTGACGACAGTCTCGTCGTCCAGCACCAGTGTCGGGATCTGCCCCATGGGATTGTAGCGGTTCAGTTCCTCGTAGCCGGCGCGACCGGCCGGATCGTCGGTCCGGTGGTCGGCCCGGACCCGCCGATAGTCCAGCCCGGCCTCGACGGCCACCGCCTCCGGTGCGAAGGAGCCGCAGCGAACGTTCCAGTAGAGTTTCATAGATCGCGCCCTCCCCTTGCGCCGGGGTCGAGACTGCGGTGCGGCGCCGTCGGCGACAAGCAACAAAGCCTCATGGCACGCATGAGCGGAGCTAAGCCGTTAAGCCGTCTTGCCCGCGATCAGCTTGATGATGGCCGAGTAGTCCAGGTCCGCATTGCCGGCGTTGGCGAAGAGCGTGTAGAGCGCCGCCGCCTCCGCCCCCAGCGGTGTCGCGGCGCCCGCCTGCTGGGCCGCCGCCTGGGCGAGCTGCAGGTCCTTGTGCATCATCGACGTGGCGAAGCCGGGCTTGTAGTCGCGGTTCGCCGCAGCCGTCTCCACCACGCCCGGCACCGGGTTGTGGTTCAGCATGGCCCAGCAGGAGCCCGACGCCGTCGAGGAGATGTCGAACAGCACCTTCGGGTCGAGCCCGAGCTTCTCCCCCAGGGTAAAGGCCTCGGAGATCGCGATCATGGAGATGCCGAGAATCATGTTGTTGCAGACCTTGGCGACCTGGCCGTTGCCGGCACCGCCAGCGTGAACCACCTTGCCGCCGACGATCTCCAGATAGGGCTTGGCCGCCGCGAA
>JANQPZ010000365.1 GCA_028285215.1 Rhodovibrionaceae bacterium
TCTCTCGGCCGCCCATACGGTCACTCTGCACGACATGCTCGGACTGGACTTCGCCGTTCGGCTGGGCAATCTGGAAACGGCTCCGCATGCCGGCATGTCGGAGGCGGACCTTCAGGTGGCCTTGCTGGCCGCGACCCTGGGCGGCGCGGAACTGGTCCTGACGGACCTTGGCCTGCTGCGGCCGGCGATCGAGGTCTATGCCTCGCAGGCCGGCCTCTCTCCGGAGGAGCTGATCGGGCAGTTGGTCGTCAACGGCGCCGAGGCGGTGCGCGCTTTCCAGATCGGACCCGCCGGCCTGGAGGCGCTGCGTGCCGCCGAAACCTTCCTGCTGGAGGCCGGCAGTCTTCAGGTCGTTCTGGCCCCGGCGGAAGACGTGCCGCTGCTGATGCTCGGCATCGCGGAGACGCCGGCGGACACGCTCGAGCTGCTCAATCCCAGCTTCACGGCGCAGCCTTAGAGCAAGATCGCCGTAGCTGGAATCGTTTTGGCGATCCCGGCTACGGCGTGAATCCTGCTCTAGTCATAGGTTTATAGCAGGATTCACGTCTCAGTCGGCCGCGAAGCGCTCCCGCCTGAAGACTGATCGCGCTCTAGCGAGCCGTTGCGAAGACGCGCTCGAGGAAGGTCGCGAGGTCGGCGTTCGAGAGCGCCCGAACGGCATCGTCGCGGCCGATCATGTAGCCTTCCGAATCTGTGCAGAGCCCGAGCGAGGTCTGGCGCAGCATGCGGTTGAGCAGAGGCAGGAAGGTGCTCCGGTCCCAGGCGATGCCCGCTTCGTCGACCCGGTAGTCGCAGGGGGCGAGGTTGCGCCCGATCTGACGCGGTCCCGCAAAGCGGCCGTCCCATTGGTGCAGCGCCCCTTCGTAGACGATTTTCTCGACGCTGCTGCCCCCGATCTGGAGGTCTTCGGCAATCTCGGCGCAGCGCTCGGGATCGACGATGGCGTCGCCGTCTCCCCAGAGCATCAGCAGTGGCGCGCCGGTCGTTTCGGTGCGGGTGAAGCGGGCGATACAGGGCGCATAGAAGGCGACGTGACCCGCGAAGCGGCGGCCGTTCAGGGCCAGTGCCTCGGCCACCTGCGCATAGGCGGCGAAGGTGCTGGCCATGCCGCCGTAGGAGAAGCCGGTCAGCACCACGCGCCCGGCGTCGATCTCCGGCCGGGAATCGAGATAGGCGAGCGCGGCATAGGCGTCGGCGACCAGCATCACCTCGGTGATCTCCAGCAGCCGCTCGACGAAGCCGACGGCGCGGTCGCGCCGTGCCGCGAAGGAGTCGACCACCAGCGCAGCCACGCCCAGGTTGGCGAGCTGAAGGGCATAGGTCGGTCCGCGCGTCGAGATCACGCCGCCGGCGCCGTGCAGCAGCACCACGGCCGGCACGGGGTTGTCGGGCGATGCGTCCTGCGGCAGGAACAGTTCGCCGACGGCTTCTTCCGCCGGCGCGTCCGCGGCCTCCGCCAAGGTAAAGGGACTGCGGCTGGGGAAGGTGATGGCCTTGCCGGCCGGACCGTTCAGGCTTGCGGGATCCGGCCAGAGGCTCGGCAGTCGAAGCTCGGCGGCAGCGGGGTAAGCCAGTCCTGGCAGAAGGGCGAGGAGGGCGAAAGAAATCAGGCGACGCGTCATTCCTAGGATATGGAGCAGCTTGACCAAGCCGGCAATGTAAGATTGCAGTCCATCGTTACGCTTTTGGGTCGCAGCCGGACGCGTCGAGTCCCTGTACCGCCGGCAGCTCACGAAATATTTCAGGCGGGAAACAATGGTGTTTTTCTAGGCCTCTGAAAATAATATTGTTTTTCCTGACGGGCGCCCATTAACACTTGTGACAATACAGGCGCAATTGCGCAAAAAACATGACGTCGCTCTCTCACTTTGGTATAGGCAGAGACTTCCGGCGTGCGGCCGGGTCCAACAAACAAGAAGCAAGTAAGACACCGACGGACCGGCGGACGGCCGTGAACCAGAGAACAAGACGCAGGCGGTTCCCCGCCGACCTGTCGCAGAACCCGGACCTGGAAGGAGTGGGCTTGCTATGGCGCATGCCGACATCGCACGAGACAGTTTCGCCAGCCCGACCTTGGTGAACTCCCTCTGGCCCGTCGAGGAGCGCGCTCAGCGTCTGGGCCGCGATCTGGTTTTGGCGCTCTTGGGGGCGGCCATCCTGACGGTCAGCGCCAAGGTTCAGCTGCCGATGTATCCGGTGCCGATGACCTTGCAGACCTATGTCGTGATGGTGATCGCCATGGCCTACGGCTGGCAGCTTGGCACCGCGACGGTCGGCCTCTACCTGCTGCAGGGGGCCATCGGACTTCCGGTTTTCGCCGCAGGCGGCGGATTCGCCTATTTCCTGGGGCCGACCGGCGGCTATCTGATCGGTTTCCTGGTGGCGACCCTGGCCATGGGCTGGCTGGCCGAACGCGGTTGGGACCGCCGCTTGTGGCTGGTGGTTCCGGCCGTGGCGCTTGGCACGCTGCTGATCTTTGCGCTCGGCGTGGCCTGGCTTTCGGTGCCGCTCGGGAGTTTCGAGCGGGCGGTCGAGGCCGGTCTGATGCCGTTCCTGCCGGGGGCGGCCGCGAAGCTGGTGCTCGCGGCCGCGACGGTGCCCGCTGCCTGGCACTTCGTGAAGCGGTTCCGCGAGGACTGAGACGCATCGTCCGACGGACAGGTTCCAAAGGCCCGGCCGCCCTGCCGGGCCTTTTCCTTTGCCACAGCTTTACCTCCCGCCAAGCCAGCGCGTAGCTTGCCAGGGCATCGAAACGCTGTCGGCGAGCTTTGCGGCCCGGTCATGACCATCGACCCCGAGATTCAAAGTTTCATC
>JANQPZ010000004.1 GCA_028285215.1 Rhodovibrionaceae bacterium
CACCCGCTGCGGCATCGCGGCATGCAAGGCCGTCTCGATCGAGGGGCGCAGGCCCTTCGGCGCTCCGGACGGTGGCACGAAGTCCGCTGCGTCCGGCGCGCCGCCCGCAGCCAGTTCGGCGGCGAGAGCCGCCGCACGCACCGGCACCATGATGTCCTTCGTTTCGGCCTCCGCCAGCCAGGTGCCGGACGCCTTCACCCACATGGCACCGCCGTCCTTGAGCGATGTGTTTCCCCCGGGGCCCTGAACCTGCAGCGGATCCCGCCCGATCCGTGCCGAAAGGCGACGAAGCCCCGTGAAGTCGGCGCTGTCGCGCAGTGCTGCAAAGGAGTCTGCCGTTGCCGTCACAGCCGCTGTCCGTTGTCTGGGTCGAAGAGGTGAAGCTTCTCCGGCGCGACCGTGAGGCGGACTCTGTCGCCGGACTGCACGTTCGCATCCCTTGGAGCCGTCGCGATGAAGTCTTGTCCTCCGACCGTCATGTGAAGCTGTAGGTCCGGTCCAGTCTTTTCTGCCAAAACGAGATGGCCTTCAACACTGCCGTCGGTATCCAGCACCAGATCGGCAGGCCGCAGGCCGCAAACGACACGGCGGCCGGGAAGCGCAGAAATGCTCGTGGACAGCGCCAGATGCATGCCTTCGGCAACGAAGGCCGGTGCATTGCCGTTGGCCTCGATCGTACCCTCGACGAAATTCATTGCGGGCGAGCCGATGAAGTCCGCCGCGAAGCGGCTGACCGGGCGGTCGTAGAGCTCGTCCGGAGTGCCCACCTGCTCGATCTCTCCGCCTCGCATCAGAACGATCTTGTCCGCCATGGTCATGGCCTCGATCTGATCGTGGGTTACGTAGATCGTCGTGGTGCCCAGGCGGTCGTGCAGCTGTCGGATTTCGAAGCGCATCTGAGCGCGCAACTTGGCGTCCAGATTCGAAAGCGGCTCGTCGAACAGAAAGACTTTCGCGTCGCGCACCATGGCTCGGGCCATTGCCACTCGCTGCCGCTGTCCCCCGGAGAGTTCGCGCGGATAGCGGTTGAGATGCTCCGTCAAGCCGACGAGCGCGGCGGCCTCTTCCGCCCTGCGGCGGCGCTCCGCCTTGGGTACCGATCGTATCTCGAGCGAGAAGGAGATGTTTTCCGCGACGGTCATGGTCGGGTAGAGCGCGTAGTTCTGGAAGACCATCGCGATGTCCCGGTCGCGCGGCGGAACATCATTTACGCGCCGGTCGTCGATCAGAAGATCGCCTGCTGTAACCGTCTCCAGCCCTGCGGTCATCCGCAGGAGCGTGGTCTTGCCGCAGCCGGAGGCGCCCAACAAGACGGCGAATTCACCATCCGCGATGCTGAGGTTGAGATCATGCATGACCTCGAAGGCGCCGTACGTCTTGGCGATGTTGCGGTACTCGACGGTGGCCATCGGCGCAGCTCCCTCAGTAAGCTTGACGCGTCGGCGTGAGGCAGATCTCCTGCACGAGCGCTTTCTGCGGCAGACGGTAGGCGTCCAGGATGAGCTGCGCCACGATGTCTGCTCCGATGCCACCGCCCATCTTGACCTTGTTCGCCTTGTAGTCCGCCAGTGTCTGTTTGTCCGTGACGGAATTCAGCACCTCCGTTTCGATCACACCCGGCGAGACCACCAGCACACGCACGTCGTAGGGCGAGAGGTAGGCACGCAGGGATTCCGAGACGGCGTGTACGAAAAACTTGGTGCCGCAGTAGACGGTGTGGTCGGGGTAGACCTTTCGCCCGGCGATCGAACTCATCATGACCAGCGTGCCGGATCGGCGGGCGATCATGCCGGACATCACGGCGTGAACGGTGTTCATCACGCCCTTCGTGTTGATGTCGATCATCTCGTCCCATTCGGCCGGATCCTGCCGGCCGATGTCTGCCAGGCGCGCGATCCCTGCGTTCGCGAACATCATGTCGACAGGACCGAACTGTGCTTCCGCCTCGGCAACCGCCGCGGCGATGGCGGCGCGGTCGCAGACGTCAACCCGCCGGCAGATCGCATTCGGCAACTTCAGAGCTTCCATACGCTCCAGACGTCGCGCCATCAGCAGCAACGGATGTCCGTCCTCGGCGAAGGCCCGGGCGGTTGCCTCTCCGATGCCGGACGAGGCACCTGTGATTGCCACGAGGGGTTTGTCTGTCATGTCACTCCGCATCCCTGCTGGTGTCGTTGAGGGGCCGCGCGAGGCAGGGCGACCCCGCCTCGCGCTCCCGACTTCTACCGCAGGGTCAGCCGCTGACGATTCTGTCGACGGCTTGAGCGATGTCGTCCATCGCTTCCTTGGCAGACCCGTAGTCGTCTGCGAAGTACTTGCCAAGACGCACGGGAATGGTGTCGTTCGCCAGCTCGGCCCACTCCGGCAGATCCGGCTCGGACCCCATGTCATTGGCAATGGTTTCGCGGACCACATCGAGATGGCGGGTCGTTCCCGGCCCGACGCGGCGGTTCGCGATAATCCGCGGGTCGTCGTAAACCGAACTGCGGGTCGGGCCCGTGCCGCCGCCCAAGGCCGTAATCAGCACCTGGGTGTCGTAGCTGGTGGCCCACTGCATGAAGATCCAAGCGGCATCCGGGTTCTTCGAGTTCTGTGAAACCGCGAGGGACGAGCCGCCCTGGTGGCCGACGCCCGGAATCTCGCCGAACCCCGTCTCCTCGACCCTGCGCAAGGGATGCTTCGGCGGCGGGCAGCGCACGGCCTCCATCAGTCCCGAGACCTTGGTCGCGCTGGGATCGTCGAAGTAGGGGAAGAACTCGCCCCAACTCATCATGGAGGCGGCGACACCCTGGGCAATGGACTGGCCCTGTCCGTCCCAGGTCCAGCCGGTCACCCCTGGAGGCATGGTCCCGTATAGGCGCCGCCAGTACTCCATGGCCTCCAGGCCGCGTTCGTCGTGTCCGGCGAACTTGCCGTCGGCGTCGAAGATCGATCCGCCATGCCCCCACAGCCAAGCCGTCCAGTCGCACTCCAGGCTGTAGTGGCCGGATTTCATCTGGCCGGTGGCGCCGTAGAGCTCGCCGGCCTCGGTAACCGCCTTGGCCTGTTCGTAATACTCCTCCAGCGACGTAGGCGCCGCAAAGCCCATCTCTTCCCAGACATCGCGGCGGTACATCATGATGAAGATCGGAATGTCGTAAGGCACGCCGACCAGCCGGTCCTCGTAACGGGCGATGCCGTCGACCAGAGCCGGCAGGAAGTCGTCGAAGTTCCAGTCCGGCATGGCGAGATCCGGTTTGTCCGCCATCTGCTCGCGCGGGTCGAACACGTCCTGCGCCGTGAAGGCGGCCCAGGACTGATCGATATAGTAGAGGTCGTAGGTGCCGAGCTGGCTGGCGATATCGAGAGTCAGCTTCTGCAGCACCTGCTCCAGAGGCAGCACCTCGATCTCGACCGTCATGCCCGAGGCTTCCTCGAAGAAGGGCTTGAGCTGGCTGTTGATGGCGTTCGACGGCGGCGTCGACTCCGTCGCAAGCTTGAGGGTTGTGCCGCGGAAGGGTGTGGAGACCTCGCGTACCCAGTCGAGCACCTCCTGATTCGGACGCAGCTCCTCGTTCTGTGCAAAGGCCGGCTTGCCGCCGAAGGGTCGCGACATCCCGAGCCCGAAGGCACCGAGACCAAGGCCGAGCTGCCCGGCGTCGCGCAGGAAGTCGCGGCGGCTGACTTGCCGTCGGACATAACGGTCGGTCAGGCTTGCTACGTAACGTTTCCTATCGCTGTCTCGCATTGGTGGATCCTCCCAGGTGATAAACGCTCTTGTCTCATGGCGATTATTGTTTCAGCGAGCCAAGGGTCAGGCCGCGGACCAGTTGTTTTTGAACGAGAAGAATGAAGATGAAGGCGGGGATCATCGCCGCCGCACCCAACGCGGCCATGTTGCCCCAGGCCGTTCCGGTGGAGGTGACGAAACTCGAAGACACGACCGGTACCGTCTTCAGCCCGGTTTGGGTCAGGGTCAGGACGAAGACGAACTCGGTCCAGGAGAAGATGAAACAAAGTACGGCGGTCGCGGCGATCCCGCCCTTGGCCATCGGCAGGATCACGCGTCTGAAAATCAGCCAGCGCGACGCGCCGTCGATGATTGCGCTTTCGTCGATCTCCCTCGGTATGTCGTCGAAGAAGCTCTTCATCAGCAGCACCGCCAGGGGCAGATTCATCACCGCATGGATCAGAATGATTCCCGTGTAGCTGTCCAGCAGCCCGACGTCCTTGTAGATGAAGAACAGGGGGATCGCGACCGCGACGGGCGGCATCATGCGGGTCGAGAGAACCCAGCCGACGAACAGGTGCCGGTTCTTGAAGTCCAGGCGGCTGAGCGCGTAGGCGGCCAGCGTGGCGATCATCACGGACAGCGTGGTGGAGCCTATGGCCACCACGATCGAGTCCCAGAGGCGCGGTGCCATGTAGAAGTTGCCGCCGCCGGGCAGAACCTCCTGCTGACGCAGGAAGCCCAGCGAAATGCCGAAAACCTCTTCGAAGTTCTTCAGCGTCGGCTCGAAGACCCAGACGTTGGGAGGGCGGTCGAAGATGTCCCGGGCATTCTTGAAAGCTGTGGTGATCCAGTAGTAGAGCGGGAACACGAACAGCGCGACCACGCCCCAGGCGGCCAGCATCCGCCAGCGACGGCGATATGTCGACTGAACGATCACCAGCGCACCTTCGCAAGCTTGATGAAGAGATTTGCGACAATCAGGATGATGGCGAGACTGACCAGACTGATCGTCGCGCCGTAGCCCCACTTCACGAAACTGAAGGTCTGCTGCCAGGCATAGAGGCTGAGGACATAGGTCGAGGTTCCCGGCCCGCCCGAGGTCATCACGAAGACGTAGTCGAACATGCGGAACACGTCGATGCCGCGGATCAGGACGGCGACCGCGATCACCTTGGACATCAGCGGCAGGGTGATCCGCCGAAAGATCTGGAATGGAGACGCGCCGTCCAGCATCGCCGCTTCGAAGGGCTCGGGCGGCAAGGACCGGAGGCCGGCCAGGAAGATCAGCACCATGAAAGGCGTCCACTGCCATATGTCGGCCAGCATCACACCGATCAGCGCCGTCGAGCCGGTCGAGAGGATCGGCTGCGTGCCGTCCAGCAGCCCGACCGATTCCAGGATGTAGGTGATGACTCCGAATTCCGAGTCCTGCATCAGCAGAAACATCATGCCGGTGATCGCCGGAGGGATGACGAGCGTCAGAGTCAGCAAGGCTCGCAACAAACCGAAACCGGGCTCGTCGCTATCCAGCAGCAGGGCTATCGCCATCCCGAGTACAAGCTGAACTGTCAGGACGAAGAAGAAATAGGTAAAGGTGACCCCCAGCGATCCCCAGAAGCGCGTGTCCTGCCAGAGCGTTCGCCAGTTATCCAGCCCGACGAATTCGAGCTGTCGGCGGAAGGGAGCGTACTCGTGGAAAGACAGCCAGATATTGTAGATCAGAGGATAGATCGTGAAGAGCAGCAGCATCACGATCAGCGGTGCGAGCCAGGGGAAGGCGGCATCGCCGGAGAAGGGGCGCAGCAGAAGGCGCAGCCACTCCGGGCGGCGCGAAACGTACGCGCTCGGCTCCGCAGCAGCTGCCGCCGTTCGGCTCATGCGGCGGTCTTCCCTCTCGCTGGCGCCTTCTGCCGCTTGCTCTTGGGGCGTTCGGCATCGTCCTGAAGGCCGTAACCCTTGAAGGCGGCGATCGTCTCGTCGACCTCACCGTCTGTCAGGATGATCTGGCGCTCGAGCTGCAGGCTGAGGTAGTACTGCCGGGCGATCGTCTCCAATTCGACGGCCCGCCACATCGCCTTGGCCAGGGTCTCGCCGATTGCGATCATGCCGTGATTGGCCAGCAGGCAAGCGGTTCGGTCGCGCATGGCCTCGACGGCCATGGCGGACAGCTCCTCGGTCCCGAAGCGTGCGTAGCCGGCACAGCGCACGTTGTTGCCGCCGAAGGCGGCGATCATGTAATGGCAGGCGGGTATCTCCCTGCGCGCGATGGCCAGGGTCGTGCAGTAGGTCGGATGGGCATGCACCACGGCTCCGGCATCGGGTCGCTCGCGCAGCAGGGAATGGTGGAATCGCCATTCCGTGGAGGGTTTCTGCGGGCCTTCCCAGGCGCCTGAGGTGTCGTCGAGCGCCATCGAGGCGATCATGCCCGGCTCCAGCGCCTCGTAAGGCGTTGCCGATGGAGAAATCAGCATGCGGTCTTCGAAGCGCGCCGAGACGTTGCCGGACGTGCCCTGGTTGATACCGTTCACGTTCATCTCCAGACAGCGCGCGATAATCTCGCGCCGCAGTTCCATCTCGGCCTTCTTCATGAACTGGTCCTTTCGGCGTTTCGGTCGTTTCGTCCTGCCACCGCCTTAACCCTCCGCCGCTGCCAGGTCGTCGAGCAGACCGGCATCGCAGGCGATATCGGCAAAGGAAAAACGGTTCCGCATCTCGTGTGCATGCCGCACGGCCTCGCGATAGAAGGCAGGGTCGAGATGGAGCTGCGCGGCGGTCGTCGCTCCGCCGGCCGCTTCCAGGTCGGCCTTCATCTGCGCAACGGGGACAGCGATCTGCTGGCACTCGGCCTTCAGCGCCGGCCACAGCTCCGCGAGGCGTGTATTGAAGGCCTTTGTAGCCTCGGCGTCGAGCGCCTTCTTGCGGTACTCGCGCGCGCACTCGGCTGCGATGGACGGCCCCATGCGACGTGCCATATCGGCTTCGTCGACCCGGGTCGGTGCCAGTGCCGGCGGCGAGTCTCGCTGCAGCAGTTCGGCCTGGATGCGGGCCATGGTCAGGCTCGCGACGCCCACCTGCTGACCGTGCAGGGTACCGGGATGTCGCTGGCCGGCGAAGCAGTCGATGTAGTGCGAAATCTGATGCTCGCCCATGGAGCCGTGGTTGGAGACCTTGGTCAATGCGACGCCCAGCCCGGAGAGGACCAGGGCGCGAACCAGGTATCCCACCGCTTCGACCTCGCCGCGGCCGATGCCCTCGACCCGTGCGGCCATTTCTCTATCGTTCTGCGCCGCGACCAGGTAGGGCTCCTCCATAAAGAAGGTGCCGAGCAGCCGGTGCGACATCCACCAGTCGATACGGGCGACGGAGGAGCAGAGACAGTCGCCGTAACCGGCGGCCGCCATCCGGGCCGGGGCTGCCGCGATAACCTCCAGATCGAAAAAGGCGCCTTGCGGCGCGTGGGCCGGCAAGGAGATTTTCAGCCCAGAGGGCAAGGCCATCGACGCGGTGGAGGAGGTGTAACCGTCCATGGAGGCGGCGGTCGCGAAGACGGAGCAACTGCGCCCGTCTTGGGCGGTCACATATTTGCAGAGATCGTTGATCGTGCCCGACCCCACGGCGACGACATGGTCCACGCCCTCCAACTTGGTCTTCAGGGCCTCGGCGCTCGGCAGGTCCGCGTGCGGGCGGGGTCCCAGGACAACCGCTCTATCGGCGACACCGAGCGCGGTGGCGACACGCCGGCCTAGAGCGTCCCAGGTGTTCTCGTCTGCGACAACCGCGAGCTTGCCTTCGATGCCCAGTGCGGCGACGAGGTCGGCCTCCGATCCGTCGAGGCTCTCGGAAATCGCGATGGCCTGAGTGGCCGGCTGCGGCGCGGGCTCGCCGGTCAAGGGGCTGATCCAGCGCCCTGCCACGAAATCGTCGATCAGTTCCGTCCAGCCGTCGGCAGGTCCTTGGTGGCCTGTCCTGATTTCGGCTGGCGTCGTCTGCTGCGGCGCCTCGGCCGACATATTCCAATCCTCCCTGACATTTGCACGATGCCGTTCGGCCCCAAGACTGTCAATGACCATTTCCGGCAACGCTTGACATTTGCCAACAGCCGTGGTGACGGACTGTATGTCCTTGCGTCCGACCTCTTCCGGCGACCCGGCGATCGAGACGCCGCCCGAGTTCGGCGGTGACGCTCTGGCCTGGGCCGCTTGGCTCTATTACGGCGAGGCGCTGACGCAGAACGAGGTCGCGGGCGCTCTTGGTGTCTCGCGCGCCTCCGTCGCGAACTATCTCGCGGAAGCGCGCCGCCGCGGTCTCGTCACCATCAGTTTGGATCCCGGTCTGCTGGCCACGGTGCAGCAGGGGCGGGCCCTGATGAAGCGGTTCGGACTCGCGGGTGCTTGTGTCACGCCGCCCGAGGCCGCAGGCGGGGACCCCGAGGCGCAGGCTGTCCGCCTGCGACGGCGGATCGGACGGGCGACGGCGCAGATGCTCTCGCCCTGGCTGGTCGACGAGCGGACCATTGGCGTCGCCTGGGGCCGTACCATGCTGGAGGTGGCTCAGGCCTTGCCCAGTATGACTCTATCGCGAACCAAGATCGTTCAGATCTCGGGCAGCTCGCTGGGCGACGAAGCCTCGTCTCCCGAAGCCTGCACGGCTTTGTTTGCGGGGCGGCTCGGTGCGCGCTGCCAGAACTTCCATGCGCCCGCCGTGGTCACCACGACCGCGATCTGCGATGCGCTGCTCGCCGAGCCTGGCCTGAAGCGCCATTTCGAGCGCCTGCGAGCGGCCGATCTCACGGTCTTCGGTGTGGGCGAGCTGGGGCCGGACACGGTCTGGTCGGACACCGACTTTCTGCCCGCCTCGGTTGTCGAAAGCTATCTTGCCGCGGGAAGCGACGCCATCCTGATCGGGCGCTTTCTCGACGCAGCCGGCCGCGAAGTGGACGGCCCGCTCAGCGGCCGGCAGATCGGCATGACGCTGGAAGAGCTTCCGGCCATCCCGGTTCGCGTTTGCGCCGCCGGAGGGCCCGCAAAGATCAAGGCGTTAAGGGCCGTTCTCGCCGGCAACTACGCCACCCACCTGGTCACCGACGCGGACACGGCAGCGCGGCTGCTCGGCGAGGTGTCATGAGCGGCGATCTGATCATCGGTCTCGACAGTTCGACCCAGTCGACGAAGGCCGTCGCCTGGACTCGCGACGGCGAAGCCGTGGCGGAAGGGCGGGCTGCCATTCCCATGGCGACGCCTGGCCCCGGCTTCGCGGAACAAGACGTCGAGGACTGGTGGGGTGCCGCCTGCACGTCGTTGCGCGACCTGATGACAGAGGTGGAGTCGACCCGGATCGCCGGGCTGGCGATTTCCAACCAACGCGAAACCGTCGCTTTCGTCGATGATGATCTGAAGGCCGTCCGACCCGCTATCGTCTGGCTCGACGAGCGCGCGATGGACGAGATTCCTTTGCTGACGGCTGCGCTTGGCGCGGAGCGGCTGCACGCAACGAGTGGCAAGCCGCCGGACATCACACCGGTCGTCTACCGCCTGAGCTGGCTGCGCCGGCACGAGCCTTCCGCGCTCGAAGCGGCGCGCATTCTCGACGTCCATGGCTTCCTGACCGGGCGTTTGACGGGGCGGCCGACGGCGAGCTGGACCAGTGCCGATCCCTTCGGCCTGTTCGACATCGAGGCGAAGACCTGGTCGGCTCCGATCCTGACGCACCTCGGTCTCTCGTCGGAACGCTTCGCCGAACTGGCGAAGCCCGGCGCGCGGGTGGGCAATGTCGGTACGGAGGCTGCCGGCGCGACGGGTCTGGCGCCGGGAACCCCGGTCTTCGCCGCCGGTGGCGACGGGCAGTGCGCCGGTCTCGGCGTCAACGCGGTTCGGCCGGGACTCGTATACCTCAACCTGGGAACCGCGATCATCACCGGCGCCTGGTCGCCGACCCCGCGGATCGGACGAACCTGGCGCACCATGACCTCGCCGACGGGCGAGGGCTATTTCCTGGAGGGTTGCCAGCGGGCCGGGGCCTTCTTCATCAACTGGTTCGTCGACGGCTTCGCCGGCGGCCGTGACGATCCGGGTGTCTTCGCTCGGCTGGAGGCCGCCGCCGCGGCTCTTCCGCTGGGGTCGGATGGGGTCATTGTCTGCCCCTACCTGTCGGGAGTCATGGACCCGCACTGGAATCCGCAGGCGCGTGCCGGCTTTCTCGGGCTCGGCGCCAGCCATGGCATCGGCCATCTCTACCGCGCGTCACTGGAGGCGATGACCCTGGAGAGTGCACGCTGTGTCGCGGCGATGGCCGACGACGGGTTGACGCCGGAGCGCATTCTGGCGGTCGGCGGCGGTGCCAACAGCGCTCTCTGGATTCAAATGCTCGCCGATGCAACCGGTCTGCCGATCGACTTGAGCGAGAGTCTCGAGGCATCCTCGCTGGGGGCCGCCATGTCGGCCGCGGTGGGACTCGGCTGGTTCGCCGACTTTGGCGAAGCAGCGGAAACCATGAGCCGCACCGGCGCAACTGTGGTGCCCAACCGCTCGGCCCGCGCCGCTTGGGACGCACTGTCCGTCCGCCAGGCCGCGGCTTACCGCGCAACGCTGCTCGAACGCTAAGCCAGTCGCGATCGGCGAGACCGACGTCACGATCGAGACGGCGGCGGGCCGTCCGCGCGCGCGTTCGTCGCTGCCGCTCTCTTAACGGGACCGAACCGTTGAGGCCGCTCTTCTGCAGCGAGCCGCGGGCGATGCTTGACACGAAAGCGCAATCTGGAAAAACTTGCAGATAACGAAAAAAAATTCACCCGAGGGTGATGCTGGAGGAATGCCTGTGCGCAAGGCGTCCAGGGCGAACAGGGAACCGGTCGAGGATACGGATCTCGCGGCGCGCGCGGCGTGGCTGCATTACGCCGGTGGCATGACGCAGAGCGCGATCGCGGCGC
Organism: Rhodovibrionaceae bacterium; assembly: GCA_028285215.1. GTDB lineage: Bacteria > Pseudomonadota > Alphaproteobacteria > Kiloniellales > DSM-21159 > Algihabitans. The sequence continues at coordinate 10,638 of JANQPZ010000004.1, forward strand.
GCTTCGGCATTCCCACGACACGCGCACACCGCATGATCGCCCGTGCCGCAAAAGACGGCCTGGTGCGGGTTTTCGTCGATGCGGAGGTTTCGGCTTGCATCTCGCTGGAAGCGGAATTGATGCAAGGCTACGGCCTGGCCAACTGCACGGTCGTGCCCGATCTCGGCGAAACCGGGCCGATCCCCTTGCGTGCGCTCGGCTTGGCCGGTGCCTCGTTTCTGATGGGATTGCTCGACCGACGTGCTCATGAGGTGATTGGCGTCGGTCACGGCCGGACCATGGCCGCGATGGTTGACATGATGCCGGCCTACGAGGCGGGAGGCGCCCGCTTCGTCTCGATCCTGGGCGGTCTGACCCGCAAGTTTGCTGCCAACCCCTATGACGTGATTCATCGCCTGGCCGAGAAGACAGGTGCCGAAGCCTATTTGATGCCGGCACCGATGTTCGTGAATACGCCCGAGGATCGCCGCATCATGATGGCTCAAGCCGGTTTGGCGGAGATCATGAAGACGATCGAGGCGGCCTCGGTTTGCATTCTGGGCATCGGCGCGGTCGACATGTCAGGCAGTGTTGCGCACGCCAACATATTCGATTCCGGGATCTCGGTGCGCGAGCTGCGCAAACAGGGAGCCCGCGCCGAGGTTTTGGGACAGTTCCTGGATTCACAGGGCCGCTCGATCTCGACGCCCTACGACGGGCGGGTCATGGCGCCGGATCTCGAGAGCCTGCGCGGTCGAGAGGTCTACGCAGTTGCCGGCGGTGCGCAGAAGACCGCCGCGCTGAAGGCCGCACTCAGAAGCGGACTTTTCACTGGCCTGATCACGGATGAAACGACGGCGGGCGAGTTGGTCCGCAACGGCGGCGAAGACGGCCGGAAGAAGCGGAAAAAAACCGCTGGTGCAAATGATCCTTAGGGAGGAACAACGATGTACGAGAGAGAAAAGGACCTTGTAGAAGCCTTTGTTCGCGGGCGGATGAGCCGGCGAGGACTGTTGCGTGGTCTCGCTGCGCTCGGTGTCACGGCGGCGACAGCCGATCTCCTGATCAATCGAGCGACGACGCAAGCTCTGGCGCAGGACTTCGATTGGAAGCGGCACAGCGGCAGCGGCGTCAAGCTGCTGCTGAACAAGCATCCCTATACCGACGCGATGATCGCCAACCTGGACAGCTTCAAGGCGCTGACCGGCATGGAGGTCGCCTACGACGTCTTCCCGGAAGACGTCTACTTCGACAAGGTGACCGCGGCGCTGGCCTCGCGCTCCAGCGAGTACGATGCCTTCATGACCGGTGCCTACATGACCTGGACCTACGGGCCCGCCGGCTGGTGCAGCGATCTGGCCGAGTGGATTCAGGATCCGGAGAAGACGGCGCCGGGCTATGCCTGGGACGATGTGCTGCCAGGTCTGCGCGCCTCTACGGCCTGGAGCGGGCGCCCGGGCGATACCTTGGGCGGGGAGGGAGCCAAGCAGTGGTGCATCCCCTGGGGTTTCGAGCTCAACAACCTCTCCTACAACCGCGCCATGTTCGATCAGGCCGGAGTCACGCCGCCCGAGAACATGGATCAACTGGTCGAGACCGCGGCAAAGCTCAACCGCGACGTCGAGGGGGCTTACGGTATCGGCGTGCGCGGTTCGCGCTCTTGGGCGACGATTCACCCGGGCTTCCTGTCGGCCTATGCGAACTTCGGGCAGAAGGACCTGAACGTCTCCTCGGACGGGCAGCTCTCGGCCGCCATGAACACGGCAGAATCCAAGGCGTTTCACGCCCAATGGGTTCAGATGATCCGGGACAGCGGTCCGCGGAACTGGTCGACCTACACCTGGTATCAGGTCGGGAGCGATCTCGGGGCCGGGGCCTCGGCGATGATCTTCGATGCCGACATCCTGGGCTTCTTCATGAACGGGGGCGACAACGCCCAGGCCGGAAATCTGGGGTATGCGCCCTTTGCGGCGAACCCGTCGGCCGAGGCGCCGACGCCGAACGTCTGGATCTGGTCGCTTGCCATGTCGGCCTTCTCGCGCAATCCCGATGCAGCCTGGTACTTCCTGCAATGGGCGTCCGGCGCCGAGCACGCCCTGATGGGTGCGCGGGAGAAGGACTTCGTCAATCCGGTGCGTCAGTCAGTCTGGTCCGACGCGGCCTTCCGATCGCGCATGGAAACCTCCTATCCCGGCTACGTAAACCAGTATGAAGTCTCGGCACCTGGGGCTCAGATCTACTTCACGCCACAGCCCTTGTTCTTCGACCTCACCACCGAATGGGCCGCGGCCTTGCAGGAGATGGTGGCCGGTCAGGTCGGTGTCGACGAAGGGCTGGACCGTCTGGCGGACAGCGTCAACAGGCAGCTTTCCGAGGCTGGGCTGGGCTGACGCCCGCGTGCAGCGTGCCGCCGACCCGGCGGTACGCTGCCTCCTTTGCAGCCGCTTAGCGACGGACGCCTCCATGGCCGCAACCGCCGAGATGGACAGTCTGGCCCGCCGCCGATCCCGGATCGGGACGCGTGCCTTGCCTTATCTGTTGAGCTTGCCTGCGCTGCTGGTTTGCATCGGGGTTCTCATCCCTTTCTTCACGGCGGTCTACTACTCGCTGCAGCGCTATCGGCTGAGCCAGCCCTGGGCGCGCGAGATGAACTGGGGCGAGACGTACTGGCAACTTCTCACCGACCCCAGCTTCTGGAACACGCTCCAGGTTTCGCTGTCCTACACAGTCCTGACCGTAGGGCTGCAGCTTGTCCTCGGCCTCGGCATTGCGTTGCTGCTGCAGAAGCGGACGCGTCTCAACAATTTCGTATCGATTCTGCTGCTGCTGCCGCTGATGACGGCACCGGCGCTGGCCGCCCTGATGTGGAAGCTGATGACGGATCCGAACTTCGGGATTCTCAGCTACTTCGTCTCCCTGATCGGTATCGAGGACTTCAGGTGGGCCTCCTCACCCGACACTGCTCTTCTGACGGTCGTTCTGGTCGATACCTGGGTCTATACGCCTTTCATCATGATCCTGCTGTTGGCGGGTTTGCGCAGTCTGCCGCGTCAGCCTTTCGAGGCGGCGGCACTCGACGGCGTCCCGCGCAGCTTCGTCTTTCTGCGCATCACGCTGCCGATGCTCACGCCCTACATTCTGACCGCGGCGCTGTTTCGTCTGCTCGAATCGATCCAGCAGTTCGACATCATCTACGCCATGACCCAGGGCGGACCCGGCGATACCCTGATGGTCTTCCAGGTCGAGGCCTACCTGAACTTCTTTCAGTCGACCAACGTCGGCCGTTCGGCGGCGCTGCTTTTGATTCTCTGGGCGATCACCTTTGCCATTTCCAACCTGTTCATCAAGAACTGGCTGCGCTTGCGCGAGCGCACGCACGAGGAGGTTTGAGCGATGGAACACACCTCGACGGCGGAACGGATCCTGAGAGGCATTGCGATCGGAGCGGTCGTGTTGTTCTTCATCTTTCCGATTTTCTGGATCCTGTTGATGTCGTTCCAGACGAATGAGACGATCCTGCGCAATCCGCCGTCGATAGCCTTCGTTCCGACGATCTCAAACTACGTCGCGCTGCTGACGGGTCGTCTCGAGACGGCGGCAGGCACCCTCGATATCTCCTTCATGCAGAACCTGAAGAATTCGGTCATTCTCTCCGTTTCCTCGGTTGCTGTGGCTCTCTTGCTTGGCGTTCCGGCAGCCTATGCCTTCGCCCGTCATAGATTTCGGGGTTCCGAGGACATCGCCTTCACCCTCTTGTCCTTCCGCTTCGCGCCGCCGTTGCTCATCGTTCTGCCCTTGGCGCTCTACTTCCAGGATGTCGGGCTGGCCGATACCTACATCGGCTTGATCTGGGTCTACCAGCTGATCTGCCTGCCCCTGATTCTCTGGATCGTACGCGGTTACTTCGAGGATATCCCGGCCGACGTAGAGTACGCCTACCGCATCGCCGGTCATTCCTGGTTTGCCACCTTCCGCAAGATCGCCTTGCCGCTGGCCGGGCCGGGGATCGCCGCCGCCGGGTTGCTTGCCTTCATCTTCGCTTGGAACAACTTCGTCTTCGCGCTGGTGCTCGGTTCCGCCGACAAGCAGCCGGTCACCGTCGGTGCACTGGCCTTCGTGACCGCCTCCGGCATCCAGTTCGGTCAGATCGCCGCCGCCATCGTGCTTTCGATTGCGCCCACACTCGCGCTTGCGATCTACGCGCAACGCTATCTCGTCGAGGGACTGTCGCTCGGCGCGGTGAAGGGGTGAGTCATGGCGGGTGTCGAGCTTCTTGATATCGTCAAGCGTTTCAAGAACGAGACCGTTCTGGAGGGCGTCACGCTGACCGTCGCGGAGGGGGAGACACTGGTCCTCTTCGGACCCTCGGGGGCCGGCAAGACGGTTCTTCTGCGCCTGATCGCCGGCGTCGTAGAACCGGACGGCGGCACCGTGCGCCTCGACGGCCGGGACATGCGCGACGTCCCGCCCGAGCTGCGGAACATCGGGATGGCGTTCCAGAACTTTGCGCTCTTTCCGCATATGAATGCCTTCGACAATATCGCCAGTCCGCTTGCGGCGCGGCGCAAGACTGCCGAGCGCGTAAGCGAAGGGGTGGAGCGGGTGGCCCGCTTGCTCAAGATCGACCAGGTTCTGACCCACAGGCCGCGCGCTCTTTCGAATGGCCAGAAGCAGCGTACGGCGCTTGCGCGCGCGCTCGCCGCTTCGCCGTCCCTGCTGCTTCTCGACGATCCCTTGCGCAACGTCGACGCCAAGCTGCGTTTCGAGATGCGCCTGGAATTGCCGCGCCTCTTGGCGGCGGAGGGTGCCACAACGCTCTACGTCACTCAGGACTACAAAGAGGCCATGGCCCTGGCGGACCGCATTGCGGTGATGTTTCGAGGCCGGATCGCGCAGCTCGGCAGCCCTGCCGAAGTCTACCTTTCGCCTGCTTCGCTGGAGATTGCGCGTCTGTTCGGCGATCCGGCGATCAACGTCCTCGACGTCACACCCGAGCAGGATTCCCAAGGGCCCTTCGTGCGTCTCTCGAGGCTCAGGGCGCCGATCGATCCGGGGCTCCATCACGCCGTGGGTAAGGATTGCTCGCTGGGGCTTCGGCCGGAGGCGATTCGCTTCGTCGGAGGCGAAACCACGGGCGCGATACCGGTCACGATCGAGGCCGAGACGCCGCTCAACGAGAAGATCGTGACCCTGGTCACCACGGCGCGCGGGCGCGAGATCCTGGTGTCGCGTCCATCCGGCGAGCCGGGGCCTGCGCAAGGGCAGGCGCATATCGCCGTCGACAGCGCACATGCGTTGCTGTTCGACCGCCGAACCGGCCTCAGGATCGAGCCGAGCCGCGATGATGCCGATGTTCGGGGGGCTGCGGCATGAGCGAGGCGACCTTGAGTCTGGAGGGCGTGAGCAAGGTCTACAATCCCGGCAGCGCGCAGGCCGTACAGGCCGTGATCGATCTGGATATGCAGGTGACCGCGGGAGAGATCGTGGCCTTGCTGGGTTCGTCCGGCTGCGGCAAGACCTCGACCTTGCGTATGATCGCCGGCTTCGAGGAGGTGTCTGACGGAACGATCCGCCTCAAGGAGCGGGAGATCCATCGCCTGTCCCCGGCCCGGCGGAACGTCGCCATGGCTTTCGAGGGTTACTCTCTCTACCCCCCGCTGACGGTGCGCGACAACATCGCCTTTGCCCTGAAGTCGGCGCGGTTGAGTCGTGACGAGATCGCACGCCGCGTCGCGGAGGTGGCGCACCTGCTGGAGATCGAGGACATCCTCGGGCGCTATCCCTCGTCGATCTCCGGCGGCCAACAGCAGCGCGCCAGCCTAGGGCGCGCGCTCGTTCGCGACGCCCATCTTCATCTGCTCGACGAGCCGATGGGCCAGCTTGAACCGCAGCTCCGTGCGCTTCTGCGCGGTCGGATCAAGCATTACATCAAGGAGCGCGGCATGACCGCGATCCTCGTCACGCACGATCAGACGGAGGCGAACGCCCTGGCCGACCGCATCGCAGTGATGGAGGGCGGCGTGCTGCAGCAGTTCGCGACGCCGGCAGCACTGAAAGACAGGCCGGCAAACCTCTTCACGGGAACCTTTATCGGCGAACCGCCGATGAACGTCTTCCTCGCCGAAGTCGGTGCCGAGAACGGGTCTCTGCGCTTGCGCCTAGGCGATGACGCGGAACTGACCTACGCCGTCACGGCCTTCGAGGAGGTCGTACGCAGCCGGTTGCTAGAGCGTGGCCGAATCGCGATCGGCGTGCGGCCGCATGCAGTCCGACTGGTCGAGCAGGGCGTACCGGCTCATGTGGCTGCAAACCAATGGCTCGGCGACCAGTCCCATATCGCGGCCGAGTTCGCCGGCGGGCTGTTGGTCGCCGTGGAGCATCATCGCGCACCGGTGCGCCCGGGCGAGCGCATCGGCGTCACCTTCGCGCCGGAAGATCTGCATTTCTTCGATGTCGAGAGTGGCGTGGCCGTCAGCCACGGAGGTCGCCCGGCGTGAGTCCTCCCGTCCTCATCGGTGTCGATTGCGGAACCTCGGTGATCAAGGCGGTAGCCTTCGAGCTCGATGGCCGTCAGATCGATCTGGCAAGTCGCTCGAACAGCTATCGCAGACTGCCCGGCGGCGGGGCGGAGCAGGACATGATGCGGACTTGGAGCGATGTCGCGGCCGTACTGCGTGGACTGCTCGCGCAGCAGCCTGGCCTCGCCAAGCGCACTGTCGCGCTCGCCGTCACCGGTCAGGGCGACGGCTGCTGGCTGATCGACCGGGAGGGTGCACCTCTGCACGACGGCTGGATCTGGCTCGATGCACGCGCTGCCGAAGAGGTCAGAAGGCTCGAGCGCTCGCCGGAGGAGGAGCTGATCTACCGCGCCACAGGCACCGGCGTGAATGCCTGCCAAATGCGCACGCAGTTGCGCTGGATGAAGCGCCGGGCGCCCGAGTTGCTTGCGCGGGCAGCAACGGCGTTGCATCCCAAGGACTGGATCTACTTCCGCCTCACCGGCCAATGCGCGACCTGCCCGACGGAGGGCGTCTTCACCTTTGGAGACTTTCGCACCCGGGCCTATTCGGAGGCGGTGATCGAAGCGCTGGACCTCGCGGATCAGCGGCATCTGCTCCCGCCGATCCTCGATGGCGCCAGGACGGCAGGGGCGCTGACGCCCGCGGCGGCCAAGGCGGTCGGACTGAAAGCCGGTCTGCCGGTGGTCCTGGGCTATGTCGACATCATGTGCTCGGCTCTCGGCGGAGGCCTCTACGATCCCGACCTGCGGCCCGGTATGAGCGTGCTCGGGTCCACCGGGATGCACATGCGCTTCCTGCCCTCGGCAGCGGAGGTTCAGCTGAACACGGAGCGTTGCGGATACACCATGGCCTTTCCGGGCGCGGCCTATGCGCAGATGCAGACCAACATGGCCGCGACGCTGAATCTCGACTGGATGCTCGATCTTGCGCGCGAGGCGCTCGCGCTCGGCTGCGTTACCCGCAGTCGCAACGATCTGTTGGAAGGCATGGACGAGCGGGTGCTGGCGGCGCGTCCGGGAGCAGCGCTTTACCACCCTTATATCTCGACTGCTGGCGAGCGAGGCCCCTTCACCGAGCCGGACGCCCGCGCGAGTTTTACCGGTATTGACCAGACCGTGGGCTTCTTCGACCTGATGCGCAGCGTCTACGAAGGTCTCGCCTTCGCCGCACGCGACTGCTACGCGGCGCTCGGCTCCCTGCCGTCGGAGATCCGTTTGAGCGGCGGCGCGGCGCGCTCTCGCGCCAAGCGGCGGATTCTGGCCTCGGCCGTCGGAAGGCCCGTTCGTGCCGTCGAACGGTCGGAGGCGGGGGCGGCCGGCGCAGTGATGATCGCCGCAGTACAGCAGGGTCTCTATAGCGATCTTGAGGGTTGTGTCGCCGACTGGGTAACGCCGCTGCTTGGTGCGCCGGAGACACCGGATGAGGAACTGGCCGCTCTCTATGACTCGCTCTTTCCCGTCTACCTGGAGACGCGGCAGGCTTTGCGGCCGGTCTGGAGCGGGCTCGCCGGAGCACGGGGGACGGCATGACGACCGACGTGGCCATCATCGGCGACCGTTTCATGCTCCCTGCCATCTTCGAGGAGGAGCTTTCGAGAGCTTGTGGCGATGCCGTGACCTGTCGCTCCCTGGAGCTGCCGTGGCCCGATGAGCCGATGGTTCAGGGTCACACCGGTCCGGGATGCGGTGCCGCTCCCGGCCTGGATGGACTGAAGGAGTACATGGGCGATCCGGACAGGGTCGTCGAACATGTCGCGGCTGCACCCGTTCTGGTGACGCACCTTGCCCCCCTGTCCGCCGTCATGCTGGATCGTCTGCCGGACCTGCGTCTCGTCGCCGTCACGCGCGGCGGGCCTGTGAACATAGACATGTCGGCGGCGCGGCGACGCGGCGTGACCGTGGTCAATACACCGGGGCGCAATGCCTCTGCCGTTGCGGAGTTCACGCTGGGCGCGATCCTGGCGGAGACGCGCAACATCACGCGTGGTCACGATGCGCTGCGTCAGGGGGCATGGCGCGGCGACCTTTACCGGGCCGACATCGTTGGCGAAGAGCTGTCGGAGCTGACCATCGGTGTGGTCGGGTACGGTGCGATCGGCACGCGGGTGGTTCGTCTGCTCAAGGCCTTCGGTGCGCGTGTCCTGGTCGCCGATCCCTATGTTCAGCTCGATCCGGCGGACGCCGCCGACGGCGTGCGGCTGATCGATCTCGATGAGCTCCTCAATGAGTCCGATATCGTCACCCTGCATGCCCGGGTGACCGAGGAAACCACCGGTTTCATCGATGAGGCGGCTTTCTCCCGGATGAAACGGGGCGCCGTGCTGGTCAACACGGCACGTGGGCCGCTGGTCGACTACCAGGCTCTCTATCGTGCGCTTGCCTCGGGTCATTTGCAGGGCGCCATGCTGGAAACCTTCGCGGTCGAGCCGACACCTCCCGATTGGCCTCTGCTGCAGCTGCCGAACGTGACCCTGACACCGCATATTGCGGGGGCCTCGCTAAAGACGGTGCGGATCGCGGCGCGCAGCGCTGCCGAGGAAGTGCGCCGTCACCTTATCGGAGACCCCCCGCTCAACAGGTGCTGAAGGCCGAGATGGAAGACCATGAGTACGCCTCGCAGGAGGCATGGAAGCCAATCCAGGAAGGGGGCTGACGCTATGACGCTACCGGCGGAGCGGACCGTCGACCTGCTGGTGATCGGGGGCGGTGT
>JANQPZ010000022.1 GCA_028285215.1 Rhodovibrionaceae bacterium
AGCGGTGCAGGTTGCGCGCCCGGGCGTAGTACCCAAGGCCCGCCCAGGCCGTCAGCACCGTGTCCAACGGTGCTTCGGCCAGGTCTTCCACCGCCGGCCAACGCTCGGTGAAGGCGCGGAAATAGGCATCGACGGCCGCCACCGTTGTCTGCTGCAGCATGATCTCGCTCAGCCAGACGCGATAGGGATCGACCGGCTGTCCGGGCTGTGCGCGCCATGCCAGCCGCCTGGCATGCCGGTCGTACCAGGCCAAGAGCGGTGCGGCGATGTCGCCGCTGAAAGCTGTTTCTGCCATATTCCCAACGGCCTTAGGGGCTTGCATACGGACGGTGCCACGATATCGTCCGAATTCGCAGGTAGCGACGGCGGGATCGTTAGCCGTCGGAAGCGACAGGAAGCAACGGGTCGACGCCACGATGTCGCAGCCGCGCACCCTTAACGCGGCCGTGGCCGCAATCACACGGCAGGCGCTCGGGCGGCGCCGGTCGCAGTTGGCCTCGGTGGTGTCGGACTGGCCGATGATCGCAGGGCCCGATCTGGCGGCCAAAGCCGTGCCGCAGCGGTTGCGGTCGGCGGGTTCCGATGGCGGCGCGGAGTTGACACTGAGGGTCGATCCGGCCGATGCGTTGGAACTGCAGCACGAAAGCCCACGGTTGGTGGATCGGCTGAACGCGCATTTTGGGTTCCGGGCGATTGCGCGGATCACGCTGGTGCAAGGCCGGATCCGCCGCCCGCCTGCTGCATTGCCGCCGCGGGCATTGACCGCGGAGGAAGAGCGCGAAGTCGCGGTCTTGCTCCAGCCCGTGGACCGGCCGGCGCTGCGACAGCGGCTTGATGCGTTGAGCCGCGCAGTTCTGGGGCGTCGTAGGTGGTCGGAGTGAAGACGCTTTGTTGCGATGGGGGCCACAGTCTGCGTAGACTCTGGCTCCCTCAACCTTGGGAGGTATAGGTGAGCGCAAAGACACTAATGGGCATCATCGTGGTGCTGGTCGGCATCGGGGCGGTGCTCTACTTCACCGGCGTGTTCGAGGGCGAGCCGGAACCCGAACCCGCGCCGACTGAAGAGCAGGCGCCGGAAGCCGGCGACGATGCCGGCGAGGCTGAGGGCGCTACGGACGAGGCCGAGGAACCTGCCGCGTCTGAGGATGCGCCGGCCCAGGATGAGCCGACCGCCGGCGAGGACGCGCCGGCCGAGGAACCGGCGACCACCGAAGAAGCACCCGCCGAGGGGACGGACGAGTCCACGGCGCCGACTGTCGACGATGCGGTCGAAGAGGCCGAGCAGGCGGTGGAAGACGCCGTCGAGGAGGTCGAAGAGACTGTCGAGGAGACGGTCGAACAGGTCGAAGAGGCCGTCGGGGACGCCGTCGAAGACCTACAGGAAGCGGTTGAAGGCACCACCGATGGTGCGGTCGAGGATGCCGCCGGAGAGGTCGAAGGCGCCGCTGAGGATGCACAGGAGGCGGTTGAAGGCGCCACCGAAGGTGCGGCCGACCAGGTTGAAGGCGCTACCGATCAGGTTGAAGGCGCCGTCGAAGATGCCCTGGAACAGCTTGAGGATGCGGCCGATGAGGCTGCACCGGCCACCGACGCTCCTGCGGAGGACGCAGCCCCGGCCGGTGACGGCGAAGCGGCGGAGGAGCCTGCGCCTGGCGACGAATCTCGCATCTTGCCCGAAGACTCCGTCCTGCAGCTTGCCTCCGCCACGGCCGTGGCGCAGAGCGGCTGGCAGTCGGACCTGACGGACTTCGATCGGCCTATCGGGAACCCGGACGCGCCGGTCACGGTGATCGAATACGCCTCGTTCACCTGCGGCCACTGTGCGAGCTTTCACGAGTCGACCTGGCCGGCCTTCCGCGAGCGGTTCGTTGATTCGGGGGAAATCCAGTTCGTGTTTCGGCATTTTCCCCTGGACCAGTTGGCGCTGTCAGCCAGCATGCTGACGCATTGCGTGCCGGAAGCGCGCTATGAGTCGACCATCGAAGTGCTGTTCGCCACCCAGAGCGATTGGGTCAGTGCCGACGACCCGGTAGCCGCGTTGCGCAACATCGGTCAACTCGCAGGCCTGCCAGCCAACGAGGTCGACGCCTGTTTCCAGGACGAAGAGCTGGCGCTGGAGATCGTGGGGCAGCGGTCCCATGCCGAGGAGACCTATGACGTCTCTGCCACCCCAAGCTTCGTGATCAACGGCGAGCTTGTGGTGGGCAATCGGCCGCTCGACGACTTTGCCAATCTGATCGAAAGCGCTGCGGGCGAGCCCGGCTAGAAACGACGGGCCTGAAACGCCCGCAAGAAGGTATCGTCAGCGTCAGTGCAGTTCGCCAGGCTTCGCCTTGCCGGGTTCAAGTCTTTCGTCGAGCCGACGGAGCTTGTGATAGAGCCCGGGAT
>JANQPZ010000024.1 GCA_028285215.1 Rhodovibrionaceae bacterium
CGACGAGCGGCCAGGTCGCGGCCATCCGAGGTCGCCGGCAGTTCCACCATCACCTTGTCGCCTTCGCGCAGGCGAAGACCGATCAGGAAATCGATCAGACGCTCCCATTCGGCCGGTGAGACCTGAAAACCTTCCGGCGCAAAGCGCACGGCGTGCAGGCTGGTCACCTGGGTAACCGCCGGTTCCTTCGTCATCCGCGGCTCCGGCAGAACTTCACTGCAAGCGACCAAGGACGCCAAGGCCGTGGCCGCGAGCAGCGGAGACAAGATCTTACGGGTCATCGTCCTATCCTTCCGGCGCCATGACATCAGTCGAGGATGAAGCCGACCGGACCGATCGGGCCTGTGTCGGAACCTGGCTGAACGGCGCCCTGGCGGGCCGTCGCGGCCGGCCTGCGGTCCGGACCGGTCTGACTCCAGAGACGGCCACCGAGGATGCGCTCTTCGTCGGTCGGCGGGACGAAGCCATCGGCCGGAGTCGTAAGCCGGTTCGCGGAGACCGGCTCGACCAGGTAGGGCGTCACGATGATGACCAGTTCGCTCTCCTCCTGCTGGAAGGTGGTTGAGCGGAAAAGCGCACCGAGCACGGGAATGTCCCCGAGAAATGGGTACTTGGAGATACCCTGGTTCAGCGAGCTCTCAAGCAGCCCGGCAATCGCAAAGGACTGGCCGCTCCCCAGTTCGACGGTGGTCTCGGCCCGCCGCGTCACGATGGCCGGAATCTCAACGGTTCCGCTGCGCAGGGCGCCGGCGGAGGAAAGCTCGCTCACTTCCGGACGAACCCGCAGGTTGATGCGACCGCCGCTCAGAACCGTGGGATTGAAAGAGAGGCTCACACCGAAGCTGCGATAGTCCACCGTGAAGGCACCGCCCTCGTCTTCCTGCGGAATGAAAATCGGAAACTCGCCGCCAGCCAGGAAAGTTGCAGTCTCTCCAGACAAAGCCGTCAGGTTCGGCTCCGCAAGCAAGGTGATAAGGCCGTCGTCGGCAAGAGCGTCGATCAAGCCATTGATGTTGAGCGTATCGGTCGTCCACGAACCGAACAAGGCTTGGCGGCCTGCCGGGAGCAGAACATCGCCGGCGCCATTCGTCGTGATCCCGTCACCGATTGAGAAGAGAAAATCGAAATTGCCGAACCGCGCAGCACCTTCCCAGTTGAAGCCGAGTTCCTTGTTGACCGAACGGGAGACCTCGGCCACGCGCACCTGCAGCATGACTTGAGAGGGCGCAGCCACAGACAGGCGGTTGATCACCTCCCCGTTCTCGCCGATGAAGCGTACGGCGAGGCGCGCAGCATCTTCCGCTTCGGTGGCGCTGACCACCTCTCCTGTCAGCAGGATACCGCCATTGAGCGTCTGAACACTGATGGCGCGACCCGGCAGGAGCTCTGAGAGCGCAGACTCCAGAGTCGTCAAGTCGTGGCTGACCGTCACGCGACGGTCGATGAGAAGCTGCTCTCGTTCATCGATCGCAAAAAGTCGCGTCGCTCCGGTTTGCCGCCCGTATACGTAGACCAAGGTTGGCGACATGACCTGCACGTCAGCGATCGCAGGGTTGGCGACGAAGATCGAGGCCGCGGGCGATGGAAGCCTCACCACTTCGCCTTGATCGAGTTCCAGCGCCAAGGTTGTCGTGGCGGCAACCTGTGGAGAAACCGTCAGCAGTCCGGCCATAGCCAGAATCAGAGCGACACAAATGTCTCTTAAAGATACGAAAGATGAGTTTTTAGGAGACATGACGTGAGCGCCCGATCAACGCTGGAACGGTATGACAGCAGCCTCGGGGCCGCGTAGGACCTGTACCCGGCGCACCGAGGCTTTAGCATCGGACGGATTTGGTAAAAGAAGACTTACATCGCTGTCCCAGGAGTAGGGCCGGTCGTTGAGACTGCGAAGTGCGGCGGCCCTTTCGGCAGGGGACAAATCCGCCAGCAGAGCTTCAAGATCCGGTGTCAGTTCCACATTGCCGGCGCCGGTTCCGCCGTTTGCCAGTACGCTCCTGAGCGTTGCGGACAGCGGGCCGGTGAGGGGCATAGCGCCGGAGAGCCCGGTGATCGCACCCACCGACTGCGACGCGGTGAGTTCGTATCCAAGTGCCCCGTGCAGTTCGACACCGTCTGCCCCTTGCGCCGGCACCTCGGCGATAAGCTGCTGTGCCTCTTCGCCCTGCAGGGATCGCAGCGACAGAGAGAGCTGGCCGAGTTCCGAAATCAGGATGACCAGTTCGGCCTGCTTCGGCGTCACCTCGAGCGTGACGATTTCAGCCTGTCGGGGCGTCGTCGTCTGATCGTTGGTCGACTGGTCGATGGCCAGCACGCGCAGGTCGGTCAGCACCGTTTCGCTGGCGACTCGCTCCGAACGGCGGGGATCGTTCGGCCGGCTGACGGTCTGCGTAAGCAACAGGTCCACGCGGTCGCCCGGAAACACCAGGCCGGCAATGCCGGTGACGGGATTGATTCTGACGGACACGGCCCGTTTGCCGGGCTCCATCACGGCCGCAAGGAAGCCTTGCTCTCCCGGCTTGACGACCAGACCCTGGACGATCGGTGCACCGCCGCTGATGCCGCGACGCACCACGGCGCCGTGCAGTTCGCCCGGCTGCTGCTTTCCTTCCGCGAAGTAGCTGGGCAGGCGCTCGTCTTCGCGGTTCCAGACGCGCCAGATGAGATCGTCGGGCTGAATCAGATGGCCGGCTGGCAGATTCCCAGCTGCAACCAGAATACGCAGATCGGGTTCGGGCTCTGGCGCTACGACTTTCTGCGGCGCGGGGGCCGGCGGCGGGGGTGGAGGCTGCAGAATGCTGCGCGCCATAGAGATCGTACCGAGGCCGGCAACCAGCGCGACACCGAGAAGCACGAGTTTCTTGGGCGACATGGCGGAGCCTCCTGAGAGTGCAGAGGTTAGCCGAGCAGCCCGGCGTGACGGGCAAGCACGAAGAAACCGCCCACGGCGATGGCGACGCCGTAGGCAATCGGCTGTTGGGCGATGGAGACCTCAGCGCGCCGGTCCGCGTTGACTGGCGAGAAACGGCGCAATAGCCAACTGCGGCTGAGCACCGCCATGGCCAGCAGACCGCCGACGAGCGACATGACAACCATCAGCCCCGCCAGCAAGTCGGGGCCGGCCCAAAGGGCGATAGCCGCAAAGAGCTTCACATCTCCGCCACCGGCAAGACCTGCCGCGAAGACTCCGATCCCAACCAGAAAGACCAAGATGGCAACAGCGAGATGCAACGGCCAAGCTCCTTGCGTCGCACCGGACAACGCGTAGACGGCGAAACTCCCAAGCAGCACGAGACTACAGGTATCGGGAATCATGTAACGCCGGACGTCACTGCCAGCGGCGATCACAAGCGCCAGAGCGGCGGCAAGGAGAGAAAGCTGGGCAAGTTCCGGCGCCATAATGAGTAGTTCCTAGCTGGGGCAGGGTATTCGATCCGTTTCTACACGCGGCATAGTATCGCTATAAGTGATACAGTCTGCCGGAAGAGAAACCGGACGACGGCCGAGAGGCCTCTAAGCTCTACTCGACCGTCGTTACGGATCAGGTCTACAAGTTTCTTTAACAAGAAACCCGTGACGCGTTAGCCGCCGGTGCTGGTGTCAGTGCCACCGCTAGTGTCAGTGCCACCGCTAGTATCACTATTGGCAGCATCTCGGACGTCGTCCGGGATCGAGTCTTCGAGGATACCTGACACACCACTGAAGGTCGTATTCAGCGATGTACCAAGCAACTGCATACCGCCGATAGCAGCGACGGCGACCAGGGCGGCAATGAGGCCGTACTCAATGGCCGTAGCTCCAGTCTTGCTCTTCAGCAAGAGAGTAACAATGCGTCGCATGAGGACCTCCATTTAGCTGCGTTGCGGCGCGTTTTCGATGACGTGATTTCAAAGGAAAAACATGAATGACTAGTTAATTTTGTTGTTTTTTATTTTACCTGTAGTGATTATTGTTTTGTTCTATGTTTTAATTTGATCACACTAGCAAAATTCGATCACAACAGATCGAAATTCGAACTAATTCTACTCTGAGATTTCCGACGAATAATCATGACAAAACATCACGAAAAGGGAACATCCATCGACTTTATTTATTCATTCTTTACCGGAAACGTCTCTAATGGCGAACCAACAAAAACTCTGTTTGCAGATACCCAGCAGGATAAGGCGCCATGGAAACGCCGCGTTCCCAAGACCCGTCCGGTAGCGTTGGCACCGTCACCGGGCTTCGTGGCTTCTCAGCATCGCTGTTCCGCCTCCAAGACGATCGCCGCGGCATCATGGCCGTCTTCCTGGCCATCGCCCTGATCCCGCTGGTGGGTGCCGCCGGCCTGGCGCTCGACACCACACGTGGCTATCTAGTGAAGGCGCGTCTCAATCAGGCGCTCGACGCCGCGGCTCTGGCGGGCGGCCGCGTGTTCTTCGAAGACGATCGGAACGACGATATCCGCGCCTTCTTCGACGCGAACTTTCCGCCCGGCTTCCTGGGCGCTCAGGTGAGCGACCTGAACATCACCGACGATCCTGAGAACGGCGAGCTTACCGTCTCTGCCTCGGCAAGCATCCCTACATCCCTGGTCAGCGTCCTCGGCTTTGAGGAGATGAACATCAGCGCTCGCTCGGTCGTGCAGCGGGCCGACCGCGGAATGGAGCTCGTGCTGGTGATGGACAACACCGGGTCGATGCGCAGCGGCAACAAGATCGGCGAAATGCGCGACGCCGCCCATGAGCTGGTCGACATTCTCTACGCAGACCGAACCGTCGTGCCCAACTTCTGGATCAGCCTCGTGCCCTATACGGCGGCCGTGAACATCGGCGCGAGCAATAGCGGCTGGCTGATCCCCGGCGCGTTGGACGCCGCCGTTTACGAACTGGACTCCAGCGAGGTCGACCAGGACGACTGCCGCGGCACCAACGTCAATTGGGATGCAACGCGCGAGGTCTGCACGATCGGCGATACCGTGATACACGATAACTGGACGGAAGCCGCCTGCAGCGGCGTCGGCATCTGGGTGGAGGACAGCAGCGAATGCGTGGTCTCCTACGCCTGGAAGGGCTGCGTCGAGGCGCGCTACGACCCGAGCGGCGCGCCGGGCGACGACGTCACCGACGCGCCGCCCGCCACAGCCCCATTCCGACCCTACTACTGGCCGCGCTGGCGCGACGGCAACGATATCGAAAGCCGCTACAATTCCTGGCTGTTCGACAACGAGGCGCTGGGCCAAAGCGAAAACACCGAGGTGGACGAGACCGAGGCCACCAACACGTCTGGCAACGACGGTCTGGGTCCGAACCTCGGCTGCGGTCCGGCGATCACGCCCTGGACCGATCAGCGCAGCGACGTCGAGACCGCGATCGACGAGATGGACTCCTGGCACCGCGGTGGCACCACCACCAACCTGGGTCTCGTCTGGGGCTGGCGTCTTCTGTCACCCAGATGGCGGGGCCTCTGGGGGGATCCGGAC
>JANQPZ010000049.1 GCA_028285215.1 Rhodovibrionaceae bacterium
CCAGCGGATATTGTCGATCGCCCTGCCGCACCTTTCGACCGACCGGATGGCGCGCCGCAAGTGGGGCAGGTCGTGGCGTTTGAACGGGCGTCCTGACGCCCCGCCACTTGCCGCCATTGCCAAGGTCAAGAATGCCATGCGGCTGGTCGCCGTGGATGGCCGTGGTCACCAAGCCGGCCTCAGGGTCGAACAGACGCTGAGCGATGCGCGGGCGCTGTTTCCGGATCTCGATACGTTCGATCACGATGCCAAGGCCGATACAGCCCTGCTTGGCGCCATCGCCACCTGGTGCGACCGCTACACGCCGCTGGTGGCGCTGGAGCGGCTGCCGCAGGCGGGGGCGGGGCAGTGCCCCGGCCTGTTTCTCGACATTTCGGGCTGCGCGCATCTGTTTGGCGGTGAACAGGCGATGCTGGAGGATGTCACTGCGCGGCTGCACATTGCCGGCCTTCTGGCGCAGGCCGCCATTGCCGACACGCCGGGAGCCGCCTGGGCGCTGGCCCGCTATGGCAACAGCACCATTTTGGAACCGTGCGCCCATGAAACGGCGCTGCTCGACCTGCCGCTGGCCGGGTTGCGGCTGGAGGCGGATCTGCTCGACATGCTGCGCAAGCTCGGCCTGACCACGGTCGGCTGCATCGCCTCGCTGCCGCGGGCGCCCTTGGCGGCGCGCTTTGGCAACGGGCTCCTGCTGCGGCTCGATCAGGCGCTGGGGCGGGTGGAAGAGGCCATCTCGCCGCGCCTGCCGGTGCCGGAGCTTTCGTCGGAGCGGATCTTTGCCGAGCCGATCGCCCTGCAGGAGGATATCGAGCGGACCGTCGCTCAGCTTGCCGGCAATCTGCGGCCGCGTCTTGACGAACGTCAGCTCGGCGCCCGGCAGCTGGAGCTGAAACTGTTTCGTGTCGACGGCCATGTGACGACGATCACCGTCAGGGCGGCCAGTCCGGTCTACCAGGCGGAGCGCATCGTCATGCTGTTTCGCGAGCGCATTGCCGGCTTTCACGAGGATCTCGACGCCGGTTTCGGCTTTGATCTCATGCGCCTCAACATTGTCGAGAGCCAGACCCGTTCCCAGGAGCAGGCGGACCTCGGCGGCAGCAATGGCCAGGGCGAGGCGCTGTCCAGCCTCGTCGACCGGCTGGGCGCGCGCCTCGGCACCGACCGGGTGCAGCGCTTTGTTGCCGCCGACACCCATATTCCCGAACGCAGCTACGGGCTGGTGGCGCAGGCCGCCAGTGCGGCCGCGGCGGCCGAGCAGGATCCGCTCTGGCGCGAAGCGGAGGCGGAGGATACGGGTGGTGCGCCGGTGCTCACGCGCCCGGTCGTTCTGTTCGACCGGCCGGAGCAGGTCGAAGCGGTTGCCGAGGTGCCCGACGGGCCGCCGATCCGTTTCCGCTGGCGCAAGACACTCTACAGGATCACCCGCTCGGAAGGGCCCGAGCGCATCGCCTGCGAATGGTGGAAGGATGGACGCGGCGGCCACAGCCGCGACTATTTCCGTGTCGAGGATGAAGAGGGTCACCGCTTCTGGATCTTCCGCCAGGGCCTGTTCGAGCGCGAGACGCAGGAGCCGAAATGGTTCATGCACGGGCTGTTTGCATGATGAAGGCACAGTCCGGCTATGTGGAGCTTGCCGCCACCAGCAATTTTTCCTTCCTGCGCGGCGCCTCGCATCCGGAGGAACTGGTGGCGGAGGCCGTCCGGCTGGGGCTTTCCGGACTCAGCGTGACCGACCGCAACTCGCTGGCCGGCGTGGTGCGGGCGCATATGGCGGCCAAGGAAGCGGAGCTTCCCTTCGCGCCCGGCTGCCGGCTGGTTTTTGCCGATGCGACACCGGACATTCTGGTGTGGCCGCAGGACCGCGCCGCCTATGGACGGCTGTGCGAGCTTCTGACCGTGGGAAAACGCCGCGCGCCGAAGGGCGAATGCCATCTGTCGCTGGAAGATCTGATGGACCATGGAGAGGGGCTGATCATGGCCGTTGTCCTTCCGCCGGCGCTGCCGGTGCGGGAACCGGCCTGTTTCGGACCGCTTGGAGAACGCTTTCCGGGCCAGCTCTATCTTGCTGCTTCCTGGCAGTACGGGGCAACCGACCAGCGCCTGCTGGCGTCGTTCTCGCGGCTGGCCCGCAAGGCCGGTCTGCCGCTGCTGGCGGTGGGCGACGTGCTCTACCACCATCCGGCGCGGCGTTTCCTGCAGGATGTGGTGACCTGCATCCGCGAGCATCTGACGTTGCGTGAAGCGGGCAAACAATTGCAGCCCAATGCCGAGCGGCACCTCAGGCCGGCCGCCGAGATGCGGCGCCTGTTCCGGGGCTACGAGGAGGCCGTTGCCGAGACGCAGGCGCTGTTTCGCCGGCTCAGCTTTTCCCTCGACGAGTTGCGTTACCTCTATCCGGACGAGCCGACCGGCAGCGATACCCCGCCGCAGGAAACGCTGGAACGGCTCACCGCCATCGGCCTGAAAGAACGCTATCCGGACGGCGCACCGCAAAAGGTGCTGTCGGCGCTGGAGCATGAACTCGGCCTCATCCGCAAGCTCGACTACGCGCCCTACTTCCTGACGGTCTACGACATTGTGCGGTTTGCCCGTTCGCAGAAGATCCTGTGCCAGGGGCGCGGTTCGGCGGCCAATTCCGCCGTCTGTTTCTGCCTCGGCATCACCGAGGTGGATCCGGAAAAGGTGGATCTGCTGTTCGAACGGTTCATTTCGGAGGAGCGCAACGAGCCGCCGGATATCGATGTGGATTTCGAGCATGAGCGACGCGAGGAGGTGATCCAGTACATCTACCAGAAATACGGCCGCGACCGGGCCGGGCTGGCGGCGACGGTGATCACCTATCGCGGCCGTTCGGCGCTGCGCGAGGTGGGCAAGGTGTTCGAACTGTCCGACGACGTGATCACGGCGATCTCCGGCACGCGCTGGGGCTCGACCTCGTCGCGGCTGGACGAGGAGGATGCGCGCCGCGCCGGGCTTGATCCGGATGACAAGCACCTGATGCAGATCCTGGATCTGGCCAGCGAGATCATCGGTTTTCCGCGCCACCTGTCGCAGCATGTCGGCGGCTTCGTGATCACCCGCGACCGGCTGAGCTCGGTGATTCCGATCGAAAACGCGGCGATGGACGACCGCACCGTCGTCGAGTGGGACAAGGACGATCTGGAAAGCCTCGGCATGCTGAAGATCGACGTGCTGGCGCTCGGCATGCTGAGCTGCATCCGCAAGGCGTTCGAATTTCTCGAGGATCACTATGACCGGCGCGAGACGCTGTCGTCGCTGCCGGACGAGGACGAGAAGGTCTATGACATGATCTGCCGGGCCGACACGGTCGGCGTTTTCCAGATCGAGAGCCGGGCGCAGATGTCGATGCTGCCGCGGCTCAAGCCGCGCACCTATTACGATCTCGTCATCGAGGTGGCCATCGTGCGGCCGGGGCCGATCCAGGGC
>JANQPZ010000064.1 GCA_028285215.1 Rhodovibrionaceae bacterium
TCGATCACGGAGCCGATGCGACGATCGACAGCCACCTGCAGCTTCTTCGCATCGCCGGCGGAGGCGATCACCCTTGCGCCCAATGCTTTCCCGCACTCGACGGCGGCCAAGCCCACCCCGCCGCCGGCGCCGTGGACCATCAGGGTTTCGCCGGGCTGGAGATCGGCGTGCCAGCGCAGTGCCCCATGGGCGGTGCCGTAGGTCACGGCGAAGCCGGCCGCCGTGTCGAAGTCCATCTCCTGCGGCAGGACGAAGACGTCGCTCTGCTTGGCGACGGCATACTCGGCAAAGGCGCCGCGGCCGGTGAGGGCCATGACCCTTTGTCCGGGTGTCAGTCCGGTCACGCCGTCGCCGAGCCTGTCCACCAGGCCGGCAAGCTCCAGCCCCGGCGCGAAGGGCGGCTCGGGCTTTTCCTGATACTGACCGCGCACCATGAGGGTATCGGCGAAGTTCACTCCGGCCGCCACGACTTTCACCAGAACCTCGTCGGGGCCGGGCTCCGGCCGCGGCAGTTCGCCGAGGCCGAGGGAATCGTCGTCGAGGGCGGTACAGACCAAGGCACGCATGACCGAACGTCCCGTCAGGTGATGGCTTCGGGTGCGAGGCGGATGGCGCCGACGGTCTCGTGGCGCCGGTTCCGCAGCGATGGCGACAGCAGAGGCGCCAGCACCCGCTGCGCGCCGTCGTCCAGCACGCCCAGACGATCGAGCAGCCCGGCCATCACCACCTGGCTGGCGCGTTTCTCGCCGTCGTCGATCTTGATGGCAACACCCAGGCCCAGTTCCGGCACCGCGGCTGCGAACACGCCTTCGGCACCGGTCTTGACCAGTGCCCGGCCCTGGGTGGCCGCAATGACCTTTGTGCAGAAGCGCTCGTGCCCCGCCACCATGACCGGATGTTCCGCCATCGCCCGCCGCACGCGGGCGCAAGCGGCCTGGCGCCGCTCCGGCTGGTCGTCCGGTTCGGCAAAGCGCGCAAAGGCCAGGGCAAGGTTGCCGAGGGGCATGCCGTACTGCGGAATGCCGCAGCCGTCGATGCCGCGCGGGGCATCGCCCAGGTTCAACCCGCTCATCATCTCCAGGATGCCGAGAACGCGTTGCTGGACCGGGTGTTCGAAGCGGATGTACCCCGCTGTCGGTGCCCCGAGGTGCTTGGCCAGGGTCAGAAAGCCGTCGTGCTTTCCGGAGCAGTTGTTGTGGGCCGGGGTCGGTGTCTCGCCGTGGGCGGCGAGCGCGCGCAGGCTGGGTTCGTGATACGGCCAGTGGGCGCCGCACTCCAGATCGTCGACCGAAAGGCCGATGCGCTGCAGCCACTGCGAGGCCGCGTCGGCGTGCAGCGGTTCGCCGTCATGGCTGGCGCAGGCCAAAGCCACCTCGGCGTCGCTGACGGCAAAGGCCTCCGCAGCGCCGGTCTCGACCAGCGCCAGTGCCTGCAGCGGCTTGATGGCCGAGCGCGGGTAGATCGTCCTCTCGACATCGCCGGTCGACAGCAGCACACGCCCCTGCGTGTCGCAGACCGCAAAGGCGCCGCGATGCCGGCTCTCGACCATGTCGCCGCGTGTCACCTCGACCAGCACCGGATTGTCGGCCGGCGGACGCGGTGCGGCGGCAGCCCGGTCATGGTTGCGAGAAGGATCGTCTGGGCGGTCGGTCGGCGGGGACATGGGCAGTCCGAACTCGGAAAAGAACAGCACGCGGTCGGGGCGGTGAACCTTGCCCAAGCCTTCGCGGTCATGCAAGGAAGGGACGGAACTTCAGGCGCCCTGCGTTCGGGTAGATCGGCATGAACGCCGGGCGCCGGAAGGATCTGCGGAGCTCAGGGGCATTCTACCGCGCCGAAGGGGCGGCTGAGTGCTCTGACGGTCCGATTGCGGTGGGAGAGCGATGCGCGGCTATTTCGGCTTCGGTGTGGAACGGATCAGCAAGCCCATGAACCTGGGCACCTTGATGCGTTCGGCCCATGCCTTTGGCGCCAGCTTCTTCTTTACGCTGGAGGCGACCTTTCCGCCCCGCAAGGTCCGCCAGTCCGACACGTCGGATGCGTCGAAGCATCTACCGCTCTATGTCTGGGATTCGCTGGCAGAGATGCGACTGCCACGCGGCTGTCGTCTGGTCGGCGTCGAACTGACGGAGGAGGCCGTCGATCTGCCGAGCTTTCGGCATCCCTTGTCCGCTGCTTACGTGCTGGGGCCGGAACGCGGCAGCCTCTCGCCGGAGCTCCAGGCGCGCTGCGATCTGGTGGTGAAGATCCCCACGAAGTTCTGCGTCAACGTCGGGATCGCCGGTGCTCTTGTGATGTACGACCGTATGCTATCCATGGGGCGCTTCGCGGGTCGTCCGGTGAAATCCGGTCTGAAACCGGACCCGCTGCCCGACCATGTGCACGGCGGTCCGGTGATCCGGTCCGCCAAGAACACCTAGGGGCTTTTGGGGCTGCCGAAGCTGCTTATCCGACCTAGTGCCGGATGAAGGGATTGAGCAGACGGCCGAAAAAGCCGGTCAGGCGGATCGGTGCATCGCTGACCACCAGACAGAGGCAGGTGCCGGAAGCTTCCGCTACGGGCGCATGCTCCACGCCGTCGTCAGCCACTTGCACGTCGCCGCGGGCGTAACGGCCCGACGCGTCTCGATAGGCCCCTTCCAGCACCAGAGTGACTTCCATGCCACCGTGGGTGTGACGCGGGGCTCCGGCGCCCGGTGCAATGCGCATAAGGCGGGTGCGCGCGCCTTCGCGCCCGACGGAAAACTCGGCTTCTTCCACGCCGCGCAACACCGTCTTCCAGTCCAGGGCCTCGATATCCGGACCGATGTAGCCTCGCAGGGCCGACGGCAAGGTCAGACCGTCAGCCGGTTGCGGCTTCACCGGGGCACAGATCTGCTCGCTTGCAGACATCTCGTCCTGAGGGATCAGGCGAATCAACTCCAGCGTCCGCTCCAGCGCATCGTCGGCCAGCGCCGCCGGTTCCAGATCTTCCAGCAGCGCGCCGCCGACCTGCTCGTAGGCTTCGACTTCCGCGCGCGATGCCGGGTTCAGGGCCAGATGGCTGGCAACCACCAGAGACAGCGGTTCGTTCAATGCGCCGGTGGCATAGGCCAACAGCATCTCTTCGGGAACGCGTGTCGCACTCATAACGTCGGATTCTCCTCGCGCAGGGCCTTTCGAAGCCGTCCCATGGCCAGCCGCAACCGCGATTTCACGGTACCGAGCGGCAACTCGGTCTCTTCCGCGATCGTGCCGTGGGCCTTGTCTTCGAAGTAAGCCATACGCACCACTTCTGCCTGTTCCGCGGGCAGAGTCTTCAGCGCAGCCCGCACTCTCTCGTCGCTTTGCCCGCGTTCGACCTGCCCGTCCGCCGCCGGTGCGGGATCGGGCTGCAAACACGGATCCTCCGGATCGAATTCCGGCCGCCGCTCGCGGCGGAGTGCATCGATCCGCTTGTTGCGGGCGATCCGGAAGATCCAGGTCCCGACGCTGGCCTGGGCGGGATCGAAGGTTTCGGCCCGCCGCCAGACCATGATCATCGCTTCCTGCGCCAACTCTTCCGCAGCGCCCGCCTCCGCCCCCAACCGCATCAGGTAAGCCTTCAGCCGCGGGGCAAAGTGACGGAACAGGATGGTAAAGGCCGCTCGATCCCGCCGTTCGGCGATAGCGAAGAGAAGCTGCTCGGGGGTCGGCTCGTCGACCATTGCAGCGGCGGGATCATTCACGGACATGTCGCTATCAAACGCGATGCCCTTCGCATGTGCAACAGGGGCCTTGCTCAGGGCAGATAACACGTTGTGCAGCTCCACACCGATGTCGGCGGTTTCAACCGTCTGTTCCATCGTTTTGTTGTACGTCCCACCTGCCCAGACGGATCACGTCTGTGTGACTCTCTTTCCAGCCGTGTCCCCGGGGTCGGTGGAGCCGGCCGGGGCCCGCCCCAAAGTAGCGGATCGCCCGGACTTGCCGCCCGGATGACGCCAAGATTCTGCCATGAAATTTCACTGACTTCGGAGCGTCGGCAGGACTGGCGAAGCGCGTCTCGACACCTATAATGCGGCCATGCTCAAGCACCTGACATCCGTGGCGTCCGCCGCCGCCCCTATCGCCGCCTTGGCTGCCGCCTTGGCTGTCGCTAGCTCGCTTCCTGCCGCGGCACAGACAGTGCAGCGTGTCGGAGACTTTACGGACTGGAGCGCTTTTCAGGCCGAAGAGAACGACCAGCCGGTCTGCTTCATCGTCAGCCGGCCCAAGAAGGACGAAGGGAACTACACACGTCGCGGCGACATCTATGCGATGGTTGCTCAGCGCCCGGACGAGCGCCGCCTCGACGAGGCGACCTTCATCGCCGGCTATACCTTCAGGGAAGGCAGCTCCGTCACGGTGACGGTCGGCGACCGGCAGTTCACGCTCTTCACCCAGGACGACGGCGCCTGGGCGCTGGACGATCAAGGCAATCAGGCGCTTGTGCAAGCCATGATCAACGGGATCGAGATGGTGGTCGAGGGTACCTCCTCACGCGGGACGGCGACTCGGGATACCTATTCCCTGCGCGGCTTCACCGCCGCGCACCGCGCGTCGCGCGAGGCCTGCGGGCTTTAGGGCCGAAATCCGCACCCTTTGCGATTTGGCGGCTTTCTTGCACGAACCGGGCTGTTCTCCTAAGTAAGCCGCCATGTCGAACGCCGCCCACGCCCAGGTCTTTGCGCCACCTGCCGAAACCGGCGGGAGCCGCCGCAACCTGATCGGTCTCGATCTTGCCGAGATGACCGAGGCGCTGCGCGATTTGGGTGAACCCGCCTTTCGCGCCAAGCAGCTCTGGCAATGGGTCTATCACCATGGCGCCGGCGATTTTGCCGCCATGTCGAACCTCTCGAAGGCGTTCCGCGCCAGGCTCGGGGAAACCTTCCTGCTCGACCGTCCGGGCGTTGCCAGCCACCAGGTTTCCAGTGACGGAACCCAGAAGTGGCTGCTGACCTTCGCAGACGGCAACCAGGCGGAGATGGTCTATATCCCCGAGAGCGACCGAGGGACCCTCTGCATCTCGAGTCAGGTCGGCTGTACGCTGACCTGCAAGTTCTGCCATACCGGCACGCAGCGACTGGTGCGTAATCTCTCGCCCGGCGAGATCGTCGGGCAGATCATGCTGGCGCGGGACTTCCTCGGGGAGTGGCCCTCTCCGAAGGAAGACCGCGGGCTCACCAACATCGTTCTGATGGGCATGGGCGAGCCGCTCTACAACTACGACAACGTCGCGCAGGCGATGAGGATCGTCACGGACCCGCACGGAATCGCCCTGGGCCGTCGCCGCATTACGCTCTCGACCGCCGGTGTGGTTCCGATGATGCAGCGCTGCGGCGAGGAACTGGGCGTCAACTTGGCCGTCAGCCTGCATGCCACCACCGACGAGGTGCGCGACCGCATCGTTCCGCTGAACAAGAAGTATCCCATCGCCGAGTTGCTGGCGGCCTGCCGCGACTATCCCGGCATCCACAACGCGCGCCGCATCACCTTCGAGTACGTGATGCTGGCCGGCGTCAACGATTCCGACGAAGACGCCCATCGCCTCGCCAAGCTGCTCAAGGACATTCCGGCCAAGGTCAACCTGATCCCCTTCAACCCTTGGCCGGGCAGCGACTTCGACTGCTCGAGCTGGGATCGGATCGAGCGCTTCTCCGACCTGCTGGCCGCGCGCCATCTCTCGGCCCCGGTCCGCCGTCCGCGCGGTCGCGATATCCTGGCCGCCTGCGGCCAGCTCAAGAGCGCCAGCGAGCGGAAGAAGAAGGCCGAGCGAGAAACGGCGAACCTCGACGCGTGAGGCTGAGCGCGACTAGAGCAGGATCGCCTCCAGGTGGAATCGCTCAGGCGATCCACCTGAGACGATCGCGCTCTAACCCTCTGGGTCCCAGGTCTGTCCGAAGACTTCTTCGCAAACGCTGACTGCGAACTCCCGGCTCAGCGACTTCTCGGCATCCGACATCATCGCGGCGCCGATCAGTCCGCCCCAGTAGAAGCTGTGCTCGATGTAGTAGTCGCCGGCGCTGCGGCCTGTGGCGACTTCCGTCAGTTCGACGCGCCCCTTCAACTCGATCGCGTCGCCGACCATGATCGCCTGGCCGACATTCTGATCTTCGAAGTCCAGAACGCGGACATCCATACGGTAGGGTACGGTCCCGGTGGCGCAGGTAGTAGAAGACAAGTCCTTAATATAACGCATAACGGGAATCGCAAGAGAAAGAGCCTCCGCTGGGCCGAAAGCAGCCGCATCGCTTGCCCCTTTCGCCGCCAGCCCTATACTCCGCGCCGCTTTTCCCGTCCGGTTCCGGAGTGCTTCCCGTCCCATGTCTGACATCAAGAAAGTCGTGCTCGCCTACTCAGGCGGGCTGGACACCTCGGTCATCCTCAAGTGGCTGCAGGAGACCTACGATTGCGAGGTGATCACCTTCACGGCCGACCTGGGCCAGGGCGAGGAGCTGGAACCGGCGCGCCGCAAGGCCGAATTGCTGGGGATCAAGCCCGAGAACACCTTTATCGAGGACCTGCGCGAGGACTTCGTGCGCGACTACGTCATGCCGATGTTCCGCGCCAATGCGCTCTATGAGGGCGTCTATCTGCTGGGAACCTCGATCGCGCGGCCGCTGATCGCCAAGCGGCAGATCGAGATCGCGGAGCAGACCGGGGCCGATGCCGTGGCGCACGGCGCGACCGGCAAGGGCAACGATCAGGTCCGCTTCGAGCTGAGCTATTACGCGCTCGATCCGGACATCAGGGTGATCGCCCCCTGGCGCGAGTGGGACCTGACCAGCCGCAGCAAGCTGATCCACTTCGCCGAACAGCATCAGATCCCCATCGCCAAGGACAAACGCGGGGAGGCGCCCTTTTCGGTCGACGCCAACCTGCTGCATATCTCGGCGGAGGGGAAGATTCTGGAGGATCCCTGGGAGGCGCCGGACGAGCACGTCTTTTCGCGCAGCGTCGCGCCGGAGGAGGCACCGGACCGGCCGACCTTCGTCGAGATCGACTTCGAGCGCGGCGACCCCGTGGCCGTGGACGGCGCGCGACTGTCGCCGGCCGCGTTGCTGACCCGCCTGAACGAGCTGGGCGGTGCAAACGGGATCGGCCGGGTGGACATGGTGGAAGGGCGTTTCGTCGGGATGAAGTCCCGCGGGATCTACGAGACGCCGGGCGGCACCATCTGGCAGGCGGCACACCGTGCCATCGAGTCCATCACGCTGGACCGCGGGGCGCTGCACCTGAAGGACGAGCTGATGCCGCGCTACGCCGAGCTGATCTACAACGGCTTCTGGTTCAGCCCGGAGCGCGAAATGCTGCAGGCCGCCATCGACTACAGCCAAGCCAAGGTCAACGGCCGTGTCCGTCTCAAGCTTTACAAGGGCGGTATCCAGGTCGTCGGGCGGCAGAGCCCGGACAGCCTCTACAGTCTGGAGCACGTGACCTTCGAAGACGATGCGGTCTACGACCAGCGCGACGCCGAAGGCTTCATCAAACTGAACGCCCTGCGTCTCCGTCTGCTCTATCGCCAGCGGCAGGGCTAGGGGAGATTCTTCGGAAAAGCCGCCTAGCGCCGGTTTTTCGCACGGTTCCCATCCGCTCCCCCACCCATCCAGGATGCTTTCGTGGCTGGCCGGGTGGGGAGCGGTATGGAACTCTGCAGCCCGACAGGGCCATTTAGAAGTCGTAGCAGATACCCTTGCGTTCCCAGTCGCCGTAGCGTGTGGGCTCCGGGCCTTCGGGGCCGCCCAGCTCCTCGATCTTGCCGTCTTCCGCCTTGGTCTCGGGACCTTTCTCGGCTTCCGCCTCGGCGCGGGCGAGGTCGGCCGGGCTGACGCGGCGTCTGGCCTGCTGCATCTCCGGCGTGGCCTTCGCAGGCTTGGTGTCGCGTGGCCGATGGGATTTGAAAAGCTCGAACATGGCTTCAGATATGGCGCCGACGCCTTCGCCTGCCAAGGCTTGAAGGGCTTTGCGCCGGCGGCCATCTGCAAGCAGACGGGCAATGACCCTGTCGTTTACAGGCTATCGAGGATCGACTGCAGTCCATGAACATGATGCGCACCTTCATGCTGATGGCGGCCATGACGGCTCTGTTCGTCGGCATCGGCTTCATGCTCGGCGGCGAGGCCGGCCTGCTGATTGCGCTGGTTCTGGCCGGCGGGATGAACCTCTTCGCCTACTGGAACAGCGACAAGATGGTGCTGCGCATGTACGGCGCCCGCCAAGTCGATTCCCGGTCGGCGCCGACCCTCTACGGCCTGGTGGAGCAGCTGGCGGGGAACGCCGATCTGCCGATGCCCAAGGTCTATATCATCGACAACCCCCAGCCCAACGCCTTTGCCACCGGTCGCAATCCCGAGAATGCGGCCGTTGCGGCGACCACGGGCCTGCTGCAACAGCTCTCGACCGAGGAGGTCGCAGGTGTGATGGCGCACGAGCTGGCGCACGTAAAGAATCGCGACACCTTGATCATGACGATCACCGCAACTTTGGCCGGCGCCATCTCCATGCTAGCCAACTTCGCACTCTTCTTCGGCGGCAACCGCAACAGCCCGCTGGGTCTGATCGGCACCCTGGCCCTGATGATCCTGGCACCGCTGGCGGCCGCCCTCGTGCAGATGGCGATCAGCCGCGCCCGCGAGTACGAGGCAGACCGCATCGGCGCGGAGATCTCCGGCCGGCCCTTGTGGCTGGCCAGTGCCCTGGAGAAGATCCAGGCGAGCGCCGCGCGGATCGACAATCAGCCGGCGGAGCGCAATCCGGCGACTGCGCATATGTTCATCATCAATCCGCTGCATGCCCAGGCGGTGGACAGTCTGTTCTCGACCCATCCCAACACCGGCAATCGGATCGCCCGTCTGCGCGCCCTGGCCGGTGAGATGGGGCAGGCTCCCAAGGCGGGACCCTGGAGCGCCGGCCGCTAAGCGCTTCGGCACGCGCGCGGCTGTCGCGAACCCGAAGCTTACCACTCACACGTCGGCCATGACGCAGCCTCTTGCAGAACCGCCCTGGCGCATCAATCGGTCCGGGGCACCGCGTCGCGTCGGTGTTGAGATCGAATTCGACGGCCTCGACTGTGCCGGGACCGCCGCTCTGCTACGTGATCTCTTCGGCGGCCGCCTCGTTTGGAAGGACCCCTACCGGGTCGATGTCGAGGATACGAGCCTGGGCGCCTTCAGGGTCGAACTCGACATGTCGCTGGCCCACCCGGCTGCCGCGGTGACGGGTGCACGGAACGACGACTGGGAGCGCTTGGTCGAGGAGTTGCAGGCGGATGTCGCGGAAACCGTCGGCGACGTCGGCTCGCTCTGGATGCCGGTCGAGATCGTTGCGCCGCCGGTTGCGTGGAGCGACTTGAGTAGCCTGGACCGGCTCGTGGCGGCTCTGCGGCAGGCGGGTGCCGGCGGAACCCGAAGCGGCCTGTTGTCGGCTTACGGCACGCAGCTCAATCCGGAGATCGCCTCGAGCGAGGCGGCGCATCTCCTGTCGGTGCTGCAGGCCTACCTGCTGCTGTCCGACTGGCTGCGCGAGGACATCGGGGTCGACCTGCGCCGCCGTCTGACGCCTTTCGTCGATCCTTTTCCCAACGCCTACATGGAGCGGGTGCTCGATCCCAGCTACGCACCGGACCGTTGCAGCCTGATCCGGGACTACCTGGCCTACAATCCGACCCGCAACCGTGAGCTGGATCTGCTGCCGCTCTTCGCGTTCCTGGAACCCCGGCAAGTCCGTGCGCGTTTGCCCGACGAGAAGATCAAGGCGCGTCCGACCTTCCACTACCGCCTGCCCGATACGCGCTTCGACTTGGCGGACTGGAGCCTGACGTTGGAGTGGCGCCGATGGGTGGCGGTGGAGCGCTTGGCGGCCGACTCCCGTCGCCTGCAGCAGGGTATGGAGCTCTACGGTGAGCATCGCTGTCAGGTGATCCCGCTTGGGTGGTCGGCCCAGTCCCGTGCGCTGGCCGAAGCCGTACTTTAGGGCGCCCCGGATCCCGCGAAGGGACGGCGGTAAAGGGGCGGCCGCCGGTCGAGACCGCTCCGCCTTGCCGTGGCTTCTGGTCGATCGGCCGGACAGGTCCCGGCCAAGGTCGCGCGGCCGGCTCGAGCCAAAAGGCTGGCCGCTGAACCCAGCCATGCGCAGGCAGGGTTTGCCGATCGCCAGGCCAGCAACCATCATAAAGCAGGTGCAGTCCTGCGGCCGGTGCCGCCTGCCCTCGTCCAGCCGATCGGATCGACCTTCATGCCGCGTGACGAAGCGGCGCTCGCCCGTGCCGCGGGCGGCGCGTCCCAGCCGAAGCCGTCTCTTCTGATCCTGGTCGCGGTTTCCGCGATCGGGCCCTTGGCACTCAACCTGTTCGTGCCCTCCATGCCGGGCCTGCAAGCGGCCTTCGGCATCCCCTACGCCACCGCGCAGTTGACGCTGACGCTCTATCTGATCGGCTTGGCTGCCGCGCAGTTGATCTATGGACCCTTGTCCGACCGCTTCGGGCGCCGGCCAACGCTGATCGCCGGACTTTGGCTCTTCGTCGCCGGCAGTCTGGCTGCGGCCGTGGCGCCCAGCATAGAACTGCTGATCGCTGCGCGGATGGCCCAAGCCCTGGGCGGTGCGGCGGGGATCGTGCTGGCCCGCGCCATCGTCCGCGACCTCTACGGCCGTGAGAAGGCCGCCAGCATGATCGGCTATATCACCATGGCCTGGGTGCTGGCGCCGATGATCGCCCCCGTGGTCGGCGGGCTGCTGGACCAGGCGTTCGACTGGCGGGCCGGTTTCTGGCTGCTGGCCGCGGCCGGCGTTGCCGTGGTGCTCTCCTGTCATGTCTATCTGCACGAAACCCACCATGACCGCAGCCTGGGCGGCGGATGGCGCGGGCTGCTGGAGGGGTACCGCTGGCTGTTGCGACGGCCGCGCTTCAACGCCTATGCCTTGACCACGGGCTTCACCTCCTCGGTGTTCTTCTCGTTCCTTGCCGGGGCGCCCTATGTGATGGTCGAAGTGCTGGGCCGCAGCCCCGTCGAGTACGGTCTCTGGTTCATCCTCTCGAGTCTCGGCTACATGACCGGCAACGGTCTGGCTGGGCGCTTCTCAGAACGGCTCGGCGTGGAGCGCATGATCGCGCTTGGGACCATCTTGGCGTTCCTCGGTGCGGCAACGGCCTTGGGCCTGTTTCTCGCCGGCGCCCTGGCGCCCTGGGCCCTGTTCGTGCCGATGCTGCTGGTGGCTGTCGGCAACGGCCTGGCGATTCCGAACGGCATCGCCGGTGCCGTCAGCGTCAATCCCCGCCTGGCCGGTACGGCCGCGGGGTTGGCGGGCTTCCTGCAACTCGGCTTGGGGGCAGCGACCAGTCAGTCGGTGGGTCTCTTGCAGGGCATCGAGCCCTACGCCGTCGTTTACGTCATGACCGCGGGTGCGCTGATCGCCGTGCTGGTCCACCAAGTTGCAATCCGCTTCTGGCGTGAAGCGGACAGGGCCTGTCCCTCGGACAGCACGACCTCGGGTGGTCGCCGATAGATCTGGCACCTGTGGATCTGGCATACTAGATCTTGGGCCTCTCGCTTGCGACTCGGGAGCGACTCGGAGTCGACTCGGGGCCGTGAACAAACACGATTCGTTCTGACGATATCTTGGGAGTCGCGTCTCACTCGACCCCATAATTTGCTAAGCCCTTGAATGATAGGGCCTATCGTTTTTGCTTTGTCCCTGCCGCAGTCTGGCATGGTACACAAAATGTTCACCGCAAGAGAGACGACGGACGGTCAGCGGTGCCGGACGCGCTTTGCGGCAGAGGGAGAGGGTCCGCAGTCCATGTCCACAGCGACCGGCATCGGAGAGTCGGCCGAACTGTCGCGCGATCCCATCGAGCCCGCACCCGCGCAGTCCAGGGTCGCGGTGCAACAGGGATCCGCCCGGCGGCGGGATCCTCGCGACTTCCACCCCTTCATCCGTCTGAACCAGCTGCTGGCGGACGTTCCACCGGGGCCTTCGCCAGGCGTCGACGGCCGGCCCATCAACCTTTCCGTGGGCGATCCGCAAATCCCTCCGCCGGCTTATGTGTTGGAGGAGTTGAGCGCCGACCTCGGTGCCTGGGGCCGCTACCCGCCGCCGCGCGGTACGGCGGACTATGCCGAGGCCTGCGTCGCCTACCTCGAACGCCGCTACGAGCTGCCGACAGGATGGCTGGATCCGGCGCAGCACATCCTGCCGTTGCCCGGCAGCCGCGAGGGTCTGTTCTTCGCAGCTCTGGCGTTGGCGACCGTTGCCGCCGAAAAGGAACCGGACCGCAACGCCGTGCTGCTGCCCTCGCCGGGCT
The DNA here is from genome assembly GCA_028285215.1 of Rhodovibrionaceae bacterium. Classification (GTDB taxonomy): domain Bacteria; phylum Pseudomonadota; class Alphaproteobacteria; order Kiloniellales; family DSM-21159; genus Algihabitans. The sequence goes on from JANQPZ010000064.1 coordinate 12,302, forward strand.
ATCACTGCTACATGGGCGCCGCCGCGGTTGCCGGCCTCGCTCCGGTCTTCGTTCCGGCGTCGCTCGAGACCAACTTCCTGCCGGACCTGGCCAGCCTGCCGGCGCACACGCTGGGGACCAGCTTGCTGGCCTACCTCTGCAGCCCAGCCAATCCGCAGGGCGCGGCCCTGGATGTGGAAGGCTGGCGCGCGACGCTGCGTCTGGCGCGGGCCTGCGGCTTCGCGCTGCTGGCCGACGAGTGCTACGGAGAGGTCTATCTGGACGCGCCGCCGAGCGGGGCCCTTCAGGCTGCCTTGGCGGAAGGCGGATCGCTCGACGGGGTTCTGGTCTTTCATTCTCTCTCCAAGCGCGGCAGCGCGGCAGGCCTGCGCTGCGGCTTTCTGGCGGGCGACCCGGCCTTGGTGGACCGTATCGACGCCTGTCTGAGGATCGGCGGGGCTGGGGTGCCGGTGCCCGTTCAGCGCGCCGGTGCACGCCTCTGGCGCGACACGGCCTTGCCGGAACGGACCCGCGCCTACTACCTCGACCTTTTCGAACGCGCCGAGCGCATCCTTGCGGGCCGTTACGGCTACAGCCGTCCGGCCGGCGGCTTCTTCCTCTGGCTCGATGTCGGCGACGGAGTTGCGGCCGCCCGCAAACTCTGGGCAGAAGCGGGCCTGCGCGTGCTGCCGGGTGCCTATATGTCCGGTCCGGCCGACTTGCCCGACAACGCGGGCGAGCGCTACATCCGGGTGGCCCTGGTCTATGACGGCGAGACGACGGAGCGGGCTTTGACCCGCCTCGTCGAAGTCCTTGGTGAGGAGGGCGGCCCCCAGACGTGATTGGGGGGCGCGACGGGCCGGCGACGGACCGGAGCCCGCGCGACAGTGGCCGAGGAGCGGAGCATGGCACTGCAAGGAACAGCGACAGGGAAGCGACGCAACGGCGGCAAGGCAAGTGGCGGTTTGCGGTTCCTGCCTGCCGGTGCCGGAGACTTCCTCCGGAAGCGCGGGGCCGAAGCCCTCGGTGGCGTGGCTCTGGTGCTCGGTCTCGCAGGTCTGCTGGCGCTGTTGACCTATCATCCCGGCGATCCCGGACCGAACGTGGCGACCGACGCCGCCGTGCACAATCTGCTCGGCATACCGGGCGCCTGGATCGCGGATTTCTTGCTGGCCACGCTTGGGCTGGCAGCCAGTCTGATCGCCCTGGTTCTGCTGGGCTGGGCCTGGCGGTTGTTGCGCGACAAAGCTCTGCCGCGCTGGGGCCTGCGCCTGGCGTTGCTGCCGGCCATGCTGCTGCTTGCCGCTATGGCGCTCGACGGCCTGCCACGCCCCGGCGGCTGGGCGCAGGCTGCCGGTCTTGGCGGCTTCGTCGGCGATCTGCTGCTTGGCCACTTCAACCGAGCTCTGACCCTGCTTGGCCCGATCCCGCAATGGGTGGGGGCGC
>JANQPZ010000084.1 GCA_028285215.1 Rhodovibrionaceae bacterium
GGCTCGCTCTCCGCCAACGCCAAGGAGGCGCTGGGCCGCGGCGCCTCGGCGGTCGGCACCTCCACCACCACCGGCGACGGCGGCATGACGGCGGAAGAGCGCGGTCACTCGAAGCTGCTGGTCTACCAGTTGCTGCCCTCGCGCTACGGCATGAATCCCGAGGACCTGCGCAAGGCCGACGCCATCGAAGTGGTGGTCGGCCAGGGAGCCAAGCCGGGCGGCGGCGGTATGCTGCTGGGCCACAAGATCTCCGACCGGGTCGCCGACATGCGCACTCTCCCGCACGACGTAGACCAGCGCTCGGCCTGCCGTCATCCCGACTGGACCGGGCCGGACGATCTGGAGATCAAGATCCAGGAGCTCCGCGAGATCACCGGCTGGGAGAAGCCGGTCTACGTGAAGGTCGGCGCCACCCGCACCTACTACGACACCCTGCTGGCCGTGAAGTCCGGGGCCGACGTCGTGGTGGTCGACGGCATGCAGGGCGGCACCGGCGCCACCCAGGAGTGCTTCATCGAGCACGTCGGCATTCCAACCCTGCCGGCGGTGCGGCTGGCGGCCGAGGCACTGCGCGAGCTGGGCCTCCACCGCGGCGCGGTCAAGCTGATCGTCTCCGGCGGCATCCGCAACGGCGCCGACGTCGCCAAGGCCATCGCCCTGGGCGCCGATGCGGTCTCGATCGGCACGGCAGCGCTGATCGCCCTGGGCGACAACCGGCCGGAACTGGCCGAGGATTACGCCAAGCTGGGCACGGCGCCCGGCTGCTACGACGATTGGCATCTGGGCAACGACCCGGCTGGCATCACCACACAGGACCCGGAGCTGGAACGGCGGCTCGATCCGGTGCTGGGCGGCGAGCGGCTGGCCAACTACCTGCGGGTTCTCACACTGGAAGCCCAGACCCTGGCGCGGGCCTGCGGCAAGAGTCACCTGCACAATCTGGAGCCGGAGGACCTGGCGGCACTGACCGTCGAGGCCGCCGCCATGGCCAAGGTGCCGCTGGCCGGAACCGACTGGATTCCCGGCCACGGCTTCTAAAGACACGTCGGCGCGTCGGCAGCGCGCAACGGGGGGATGACATGACCAAGTTGAGCAAGTTCGCCAAGGACCGGGGCGTCCGCTACTTCCTGATCAGCTTCACGGATTTGCGCGGGGTTCAGCGTTCGAAGCTGGTGCCGGCCGCAGCCATCGACCAGATGCAGGCGGAGGGGGCCGGGTTCGCCGGCTTCGCCACCTACCTGGACATGACGCCGGCCGACCCGGACATGTTCGCCCGGCCCGATCCGGACAGTGTCACCCAACTGCCCTGGCGGCCCGAAGTCGCCTGGGTCGCCGGCGACCTCTACATGGACGATCGGCCCGTCGAGCAGGCACCACGCTGGGTGCTGAAACGCCAACTCGAGGCCGCGGCCAAGCAGAAACTGCGCCCCATGACGGGGGTCGAGGCTGAGTACCACCTGATCAGCCCGGACGGCAGCGCCATCTCCGACCCCCGCGACGTCGACGCCAAGCCCTGCTACGACCAGTCCGCGGTGATGCGGCGCTTCGACGTGATCTCGCAGATCTGCGACGCCATGCTGACGCTGGGCTGGGGGCCCTATCAGAACGACCACGAGGACGCCAACGGCCAGTTCGAAATGAACTGGACCTACGCCGACGCGCTAGTCACGGCCGACCGACATGCCTTCTTCCGCTTCATGGTCAAGTCGATTGCGGAGCTGCACGGGCTGCGCGCCACCTTCATGCCCAAGCCCTTCGCCGACCTCACGGGCAACGGCTGCCATCTGCACGTCTCCTGCTGGAGTCCGGACGGCAAGAAGAACCTCTTCGAGGACAGGAAGGGCGAGTTGGGGCTGTCCAAGAGCGCCTATCACTTCCTGGGCGGCTTGCTCGGGCACGCAGAGGGGCTCTGCGCACTCACCAACCCGACAGTCAACAGCTACAAGCGGATCAACGCGCCGGTCACCGCCTCCGGTGCGACCTGGGCGCCGAACAGCATCACCTACGCCGGCAACAACCGCACCCACATGGTGCGCATCCCCGACCCCGGCCGCTTCGAGCTGCGGCTGGCCGACGGGTCGGCCAACCCCTACCTCCTGCAAGCCGGCGTACTGGCGGCCGGCCTCGACGGGCTGTCCCGCAAGAGCGACCCCGGCAAACGGCTGGACCTCGACATGTACGCCGAAGGCCACAAGGTGAAGGCCAAGGCGCTTCCGCTCTACCTGCTCGACGCCCTGCGCGCCTTCGGCAAGGACAAGACGCTCGCAGCCGCACTGGGTGGCGATTTCACGACCGCCTATCTTAAGCTCAAGACCGCCGAATGGGACGACTACGCCCGTCATCTGACGGAGTGGGAACGCCAGCAGACGCTCGACTGCTGAATGCTCTACTCGACTCGCCGCATGATGTAGAGGGATTCCTCCGAACGGTCGTCGAGATCGCCGTCGCCGAAGGTGACCCGCAGGGTGTCGTCCGTGTAGACCTCCCGCAGCCCGCCGCCTCCGAAAAACAGCCGCACGATCAAGCCGGGCACCACTGTCGAGCGGTTGTCCAGTTGACCGGCCTCGGCCAGGGCCGCGTAGCGCCAGATCGTCTCGATCTCGCGGGCAACTTCTGTACTGGGGTACTCGGTGAAACGCACCTGCAGCATGTCGGGATAATCCGCAAGCAGCTCGTAGACGCCGCGCAACAGCACGATCTCCCGCGTCGCCCCCGTCTCGTTCCGGTCGCGCGGCGCGACGTTGTAGTAGTAGCCGCCCGGGAAAACGACCTGATAGATCCGGTCGGGATCGCTCTTAGGATCGACGCCCCTGTCGGCGCCACGGCCGTACTCGTAAGGTCCCCAGATCTGTTGCCAGGTTCCATAGAGCAGATCGAGGCGCTCGCGGACCGGAGGTTGCGGTGCAATCCGCAGCAGCTCCTCAATCAACGCCTCCAACTGCCGCTGCTTGGAGAAGTCTGAGTCGCCCTGGCCCCGGAACGCCTCCGCCAAGTCGAAGATCCGCTGCTTGACCTCCGCCACTGCTTCGCTGCCCGCAGTCCCGGCCTGCTGGGCGAAGAGCGGACGCTGCATGTCCGTCACACCCATCAACAGAAGCAAGCCAAGGGATCCGGCCATCCGAACGAGAACGCTCTGCATCGTCTGGTCCTTACTGGTCGCGCGTTAACGATTGGGATCGCGCAGCACCCGCCGCTCGCTTTCGAACAGACGGTAGGCGAAGCCCAGAAAGACGGAGGCGGTCACCCTCTCTTCGAACAGCGGACTGTCCTCGTTCGCCGCTCCGGAATAAAATCCGACTTCGGTGCCCGTAAAGACACGCAGACGCTCCGTGAGCTCGTAACCGAGTCCGGCTGTCGCTGTCGTGCCCAGATATCCCCCATCGGCGTTGAAGGCGGGTCGGTCCGCGCGCGCGAACTGCGGATCCACCTCGTAGAAATAGTCGTGCAGGCGCTCCGTCGCGAAGATCGGACCGAGCGAGGCGAAGACAAGCGAACCGTTTCCGAAGAGACCCGGATGCCGATAGCGGACGAGAGGCTCGAAGACGGCACCGCGATACTCGACGTTCAGATCATCGAGGTCGAGGGAGAACACGGCCCGCCCCTGCAACGCGAGATCCAGAGCACCGACGCCTCTGTCTCCGAACGCAAACCTCGGACCTCTGATGATCAGTTCCGGTCCGACTTCCGCCAGAGGATCGAGATCCGGGAGATCCTCCCTCAGCTCGTTGTCGTCGCTGTCGGCGCCAAAAGCGGCATCCACGGAAACCCCGACTTCGAAGCGCGGCGTATCGACCGGAACCAGACGTGCCGGGGCGTCCTCGCCGAGACGCAGGAGATCGCCGCGATAAATGACGTAGGGAAACGGCAGCCCGTTCAGGCTGTACTCTCCGGAGGCCGGGTAGTCGGGCGCATAGAGGCCGAAGGCGCCTACGCCGAGTTCCCAAAGCGGCGCGTCGGCTTCGCGCGGTGCGGTGCCGTCCAAACCCTGTGCGCTGGTCGCCACGGGCGTTGCAATGCAAGCGGATAGCACGGCAGTCAGAAGCGCCGCTTGGAGAAGTCGCATAGCCTTCGGTCTCGCTTTGCCGGCCGAACAACCGAAACTGCTTTCGATACGGAACGCGACAATCGGCGGTTCACTGCGTTTTCGCATGCTCTCGCATCGGGCGTCTTAGGGGCTCGAAATAGAAGCTTACGCGTCGATCGCCTGAGGATCGCGCGCTCAACCCCGGATGTGAGGAAACGTATCGCAGGAAGCGCGTTACGTGCGGAACCGTGAGGCCCGAACCCTGCTCTGTCGGCCGCCACTGCGCAGACTGCGGTTCTGTGAACCAGTTCACAAAGCGCTGGAGGGAGATGGCTTTCCCGCGGGGAGGCTCTGAAGAGCTTCACCGCGAGGCGGCTCAGTTCCGCCAGCAGTCGACTCGCATGACGAGGCGCCGCGCCTGAGCGAGCTGAGCTTCGGCGCTCAAGGTCGCGCCGCCCGTCGCCCGCTGGCGGCTCAGCCCTTCGGCTTCCAGAAAGGCTTCGATCTGCCGGCCAGCCACCGCAAGGCCAAGATCCGGCGGCAAGCGCCCGGTTTGCTCGAACACGGCGAGAGAGTCGATCTTGGCCGTGACAATGCCCAGCACCCCGCCGCTGCCGTTCAGCACCGGGGACCCGCTGTTGCCGAAGCGGATACGGCCCAGGAAAGCGAACAGGGGGGTTTCATCCGACCGCGGCTGCCCGGCGGACTCGGCCGGATAAAGCGCGGCCTGGACCCGCGGCATTCCTTCGCTGGGATAGCCGACGATGTTCAGTTCCGTACCGGGCGCAAGATCGGGCCGCGCAACGAAGGCGGCCACAGCTTGCGGACGCCGTTCGGCCTTCAGGAGCGCCAGGTCGAGGGCTGGGCGCGTCGCATGAATGCGCGCGCTGCCGAGCGGTTGGCCGTCCTGCAGCAGGCTCAGCCGCTGGCAGCCCTGAACCGCATGGTTATTGGTGACAAGGTAACCGTCCTTATGAACCCAGAAGCCGGTCGAAACCGCATGGGGCCGCGCCTCGACCTGCGGGACCGTGTCCTGCGCGCGCCGGAACTGCTCCAGCTTGCGTTGGGCGGCCCTTTCTCGCCAGGCGGCCGCCTCTGCGTCGGTCAGGATCCGCCCTTCGCAGCGGTGGCGCACCTTGCGCACCACAAGATCGCGCTGCTGATCCAGGCAATGCACCACGTCGGAGGCAGCGAGCGGGCGAGGCGCCAGGAGCAGCGGCGCCAGGCTGGCTGCCGCCAGAGCCGCGACCAGGAGCGTCCGCGAGACGATCCGTCGGGGCCGGAATCGAGCCCCTCGGGTCGATCGGCCCGATAAGGCTGAAAGGCTTGTCAAAATCGAGCCCCCTTTACGCACGACACTCGGATGCGCGCCTCGCCGGCACGCCATCAAAAGACATCAGCCGAGAGATATCCGCAACGCGAGCGGACGCATCTGCGACGGCTATCCATGACGGCGACCGCTCCGCACTACGACACCCAACGCCGAAGAACGTCGGCCTTCCAGCCAGCGCGCCGACGCCCTCGTCCTGATTATCTACAATTGTACGCTCTTCGTTGCGCCGGGGCCATCGTTCACGTATCAGAACAGCGGTTGCCTGGCTGTGGCGGGCTCGGTGCCCTCCCCGACGATGAGGTCGAACATGTGCCGTTCGTTTCCCTTCTTGCTGGCCACGGCCCTCGTTCTGCTGGCCCTGTCGTTCGGCGGCAGCGCCGGCGCCTCGGCACGCGAGTTCCACGTTGACCCCAGTGGCGCAGTCGCCGATGGCACCACCAGCGCCCCAAGCTTCCGCTCCTTGGAAGACGCCTTGTCGCAAGTGCAGCTTCAAAGCGGCGACCGTCTGCTCCTCCACAGCGGCAGCTATGGCGAGTTGCAGATCCAGGGGCAACACGTCGACGGCCCGGTTTTTCTCCAGCCCGCCCCTGGCGCGGAAGTCGTCGCCGATACCCTGCGCATTTCAGACAGCTCCGGCTGGCGCCTTACCGGCTTGCTGATCGAGCCGCAGCAGCCGCTGGAGGTCCCGCGCGACGGGCCGGACGTCGGCCCGCCCGGTTTCCCGACCACGCTGGTGGTGATCGAGCGGGACGCCCGAGACATCGTCCTGGAGGGCCTGTCGATCCGGTCGGCACCCAGCATCGAAGGATGGGGCGAGGCGGAGTGGCTCGATCGGGCGCATAACGGTATCGCCGTCGAAGGGGCAAACGTCCGGTTGCTGGAAAACAGCATTACCAACGTGCGGCACGGCATCACGGCGAGCGGGACCGGTGTGCGGGTCGAAGGCAACACCATCGATCGCTTTTCCGAGGACGGGATCCGCGCGCTCGGCAACGACGGCGTCTACCGCGGCAATACCATCAAGAACTGCTACCGTCCCTACTACCACCACGACGACGGCTTCCAATCCTGGTCCCGTGGGCCGGACGGACGCGCCGGTACCGGTGTCGTTCGCAATGTGGAGATTACCGGCAACCGCATCATCAACTTCGAGGATCCGGATCAGCCCTTTCGCTGTCAATTGCAAGGCATCGGCCTGTTCGACGGCATGTTCGAGAACTGGACCATCGCGAACAACCTGCTGGTCGTCGACTCCTGGCATGGCATCACGGTGATGGGCGCGCGCAACGTAAAGGTCGTCAACAACACTTTGCTCGACGCCGTACCCGGACCGCTCGGACCGCCCTGGATCACCATCGTCTCTCACAAGAACGGAACGCCGGGCTTCGGCAATACGGTGGCGAACAACCTGGCACCGTCTTTCAACGAAACGGGGTTCGACCCGGAGCTGTTTATCCTGGACCCGGCGGCGACGCATTTCACTCATAATCTTCGCTTCGAGGCCGCCGACCGAATGTTTCGCGACGCCGACCGCAGCGACTTCCGGCTTCGGAACGACAGTGCCGCAATCGACGCCGGTACGGCGGAGCATGCCCCCGACATAGACTTGATGGGACAGCGGCGCCCTGTGGGCACGGCGCCCGATATCGGCGCGTTCGAGTTTATCGAATAGGGGCTCGACGACGGCCAGGCCAACTATCCGGTAACCGCGCTTTCACTGCGCTCGATGGACTGTGCCCCTGCGAGGGCTCGGAACTCCGGGCTGGCAGCTATCAGCTGCTGGTAGTTTCCTTCTGCTAGAACGCGACCATCGCCAAACATGAAGATTTTATCGCAGGGTTCGACGGTGCTCAGTCTGTGAGCAATGAGAATGATCGTTTTCTGCTTCGACAGCCGGTACATCGCCTCCATCACGGCTTTCTCCGTGATGTTGTCGAGAGCGCTGGTCGCCTCGTCGAAGATCAGAAGCTGCGGATCACGGTAAAGAGCCCGCGCAATCCCGATCCTTTGGCGCTGCCCACCTGACAGGCGCACCCCTTGCTCACCGAGCGCGGTATCGTAACCGTCTGGAAGTTCGTTGGTGACGAAGTCGTGAATTGCCGCCATGCGCGCAGCGCGTTCGACCGCAGCGGTGTCCACCTGCTCGGCCGGAATTCCAAAGGCGATGTTTGCGGCCACCGTATCGTTGAGAATGAAGATGTGCTGCGGAACGTAACCGATTGCGCGCTGCCATCTCCTGATCCGGCTCTCGTCGATTTCCTGACCATCGACGACGAGTGTGCCTTGCTCAGGCCTAAGAAGGCACAACAGAACATCGACCAGGGTGGTCTTCCCGGCACCGGTTCCGCCGACGAACCCAACCGTGGTGTTCGCTGCAATCCGCAAGCTGGTATCGCGCAAGGCCGGTGCCGCAGCCTCGGGGTAACGAAAAACGATCCCCCTGAGTTCGACGCCATCGCGCACCTCCAGAGGCTCACTGGCCGCCGACGTCCTCGCGAGCGCCTCCCCGGACGCTCTGACCTCTTGGAGATCTCTATGGATTTCCTCGAGTGCCGGCAGGCCGAAACGCAACTGGCTCATACTTGCGTACATCTGCTGCAGCGCCGGAAAGAGGCGAAACCCCGCGACAGCATAAAACCCAATGATCGGAAGCACATCGGAAAGGGCACCGCTTTCCAAATACATCAGGACCAGAATCAGTCCAATCATGCCTCCAAAGGCAATTGTTTCAAATATCGACCTTGGAAGCTCGCGAATAGTTGTGCTTTGCGCCAAATATTTAGCCGACTTAGACGCAGGTTTGTGAAATTCATTTATATATACAAGCTCAACATTCTGGAGCTTCACCTCCTTGATAGCCCCAAAAACCTCACTGACGACTTTAAATCTCTGACCGTTTGCCTCGACTCGCTTTTGGCCAATCTCGGTCAAGTATTTTTTACAAACCATAAATACAGCGACGTAACATCCACAAAGAACGGACGCGACAATAATTGAAACCGCAGGATTAACAGCAATAACGACAATGACAATGCCCGTTGCAGATATGGAAAGAGAGATCACCTTCAGCCCCGGCATAATCACGCTAGTGGTCAAATGCTGCACCTCTGACAATATCGATTTCGACAGATCCGAACTGTCGCGGCCCAGAAACCAAGCATAGGGTTGCGACAAGTACCCGCTTACGAGCCTCATACTGATAGAATAACCTCTCTGCGCACTGAATTTAATAAGCGCATAGGTCGTCAAAGATTTGAGAGTCATGCCGATAACAACCAAACCCAAAACAACGAAGCCTAAAAAAATCAGAAATTGATAATCTGTCTGGAAACCCAGTCTTTCATAAACAGTGCTCAAATAAACATTCTGTTGGATCATGCTTGGTTCGGTCAGGACCGCCAGAAACGGTATGATCGAAGCCAGGCCGACGGCCTCAAAAGCGCTTACCAGAACAAGAGCAGCCGAAATAATCTTGAAATTCCGCCGCTCCCGCGAGTCCATCAACGCGAAAATCTTTTTGTAGGTTGAAATCATATGCACCCCATTAAGAGCTATGGATCGGCATAGCTGCGTCGAGTATTACTTTAATAGCGATTTTCACCGGCAAACTGGCATACACCTCGCAATGCTGCATACCATCTTGCTATTAACAACCTATTCAGGCTGAGCAGGGTCACCGAGCTGCAATTTCAAAGAATAGCCCGCCGCGCCTTGTCGCGGCTCCATGCGGTTCCCAGCTCGCTGCAGATCCGGCCTTCGGCGCTGAGACAGGGGATGTACGTTAGGATTTGCATCCGAGACAAGACAGCTTTTGAAAACCATAAGCGGCTTGGGCAGAAGCGTCCTGCTTTCGCCTGTGAGGCTTCCTACACGAGAACCTCTGCGCCAGAAGCCTGAACAAGCGAGCTGTGTCACCAAATGCGTTGCGCGCCAAGCGGCCCGAAGCAACGGGCTAGAGCATAACCAGCTATGAGCACGGTACAGCATGCTGGTGCGAGGTCCAAGGTCGCCGCACCGAACCGACGCGGCTCAAACTCACTCCGACGCGCTTCATGTTTCTTGTACCAAAGGGGCTTATTGTGAAAGTTGCACCACGTTGAGAACGCGCATCTGCGCGGCCGAAGTCATCCGAAAGAGCGGGCAGAAAAAGTGAAACGAGACACGCCGACTGTCGAAGTCCTGCTGGCAACATATCAGAGCGAACGTTTCCTCGAAGAGCTTCTGAACTCCCTCGCCAACCAGACCTATACAGAATTCCAGCTCACAGTCGCCGACGATGCCTCCACCGACGCAACGCTCGATATCTTGAACAGGTGCGCGCCTCTGTTCAGGCAAAAGGTAAAGGTCATTCGCCGACCGCAACCGACAGGCTCTGCACAGGCGAACTTTGCACAGCTCCTGATGGAATCGCAGGGCGATTACATCTTTCTCGCCGATCACGACGATGTCTGGGACGAGGACAAGATCGAGACCGGCCTGAAGCGGCTGAGAAGCCTTGAAGACCAAGTGGGATCGGACACTCCCGTGATCACCCACTCCGACCTGCGGGTCGTCGACGCGGACGCGCAACCGAAAGCACCTTCCTTATGGCGGCTCAAAGCCATCGATCCCGAACTCGGCTGCGACCTGAGGACAGCCGTTGTTCATGCGACGGTAACCGGCTGCGCCATGGCGATGAACCGCGCCACGATTGCGCGGTGCGGCCCGATCCCCCCCGAGGCAATCATGCACGACTGGTGGCTCAACCTCGTTGCTGCAGCCTTCGGCCGGGTCGACTTCGATCCGCAGCCGCGGCTCAGGTATCGCGTACACGGCAGCAACGTCTCCAGGCCGCGCCCGCCGTCGCCCTGGCCGATTTTGCGCCAGCGCCACGCCTTGCAGGTGCTCCGCAAAAAAGTGGCGAGACGAATGGACCAGGCCCACGCCTTTGCCGAGCGCTTCGGACCGGCCGCCCCCCCGCCGCTCGCGGAGTTTCTTGCCGACCTGAGGCAGTTCCCCGGTCTCGGGCCGATTGCACGGCGAAAGATGCTGATCCAACACAGCATGTGGATGCCGGGACTCTGGCGCAACGCCGGTCTGCTCGTGGCTGTTTAGAGCGGGTTAACCCGCGTCACCGACTCGATCTGCCGGATCAAATCTAAACAACTGATTTTCAAAGAGTTTTAGTGGTGCTGCCGGAGTGATTTGAACACTCGACCTCTCCCTTACCAAGGGAGTGCTCTACCCCTGAGCTACGGCAGCGCCGGGTTTCCTAAGGCTCGGCAGCGCTTCGGGCTGCAACCGGAAAGACGGTTTTCCGGCGAAAGCGAGGCTCCCGCGCGAAGGCGCCCTATGTGCCACTTGGGCAAAGCCGGTGCAAGGCTCTTTCTGGACCCGCAGGTTCTGGACACGGAGGCTGCGTCGGTCGGGTCGCCACGGCTTTGCCGCCGCCCTGCCTTGACGCTGCCGCAGGCTGCTGTCACAGCTGTTTCATGACGGAGAGGTTCACTGCTTCTGGGAAGGCGGCCGCGCAGGAGACTCGGGACTCGCGGCGCGCAGAGGCCTTGCGCGAAAACCTCCGCCGCCGCAAGCAACAGGCCCGCGAACGCAGGGACAAGCGGCCCAGCATCGATCAAGCGGGCATCGACCAAGCCGACAGCGTCACGAAAGGTGAGCGATCGAAGTCTGGTGCCAGCTGACCGTGAGACCAGCCCACCTCTGCCGACCGCCTCTGCCTTGAACCTGCCGACGCCCGCCAACCCTCCTTGCCTTGAGCCGCCGAAGCCGATGGTCTAGAAGCCGAAGGATGGGGTGGTACAGTCCGGTGTTGCGCAGGGTCTGGGTCGGACCAGCGTTTTCCAGGGTTTCTCTTCAGGATATCCGACAACATGGACAAGATTCGTATTCGCGGCGGCCGGCCGCTCAAAGGCGATATCGCGATCAGCGGCGCCAAGAACGCCGCCCTGCCTCTGATGGCCGCCGCCTTGTTGACGCCGGATACCGTGCGTCTGTCCAACCTGCCGCATCTGGTCGACATCTCCATGCTGGCCAATCTGCTGACCCGCCTGGGGGCGGAGCTTCATCTCAACGGCGACTACGGGCCCGACGGCCACAGCGGCCGCGTGCTGGAGATCGCAGCGCCGAGAATCGCCTCGACCGTGGCGCCCTACGATCTGGTGCGCAAGATGCGCGCATCGGTTCTGGTGCTGGGTCCCCTGCTGGCGCGCGAAGGCGTGGCGGAGGTCTCCTTGCCCGGCGGTTGCGCCATCGGCACGCGCCCGATCGACCTGCACCTGGAGGGCTTCAAACGCCTGGGCGCCGAGATCGCGCTGGACGGCGGCTACGTCAAGGCGAAGGCGCCGAAGGGCCTCGTCGGCGCGGAGGTGGTGTTCCCCAAGGTCTCCGTGGGCGCCACGGAGAATGTCATGATGGCCGCCTGTCTGGCCAAGGGCGACACCGAACTGGTTAACGCCGCGCGCGAGCCGGAGATCATCGACCTTGCCAAACTGCTCATCAGCATGGGCGCCATGATCGAAGGCGCCGGAACCGAACGGATCCGCATTGCGGGCGTTGCAGGCCTGACCGGCGCCGAGCACGCCGTGGTGCCGGACCGTATCGAAGCCGGCACCTATGCCATGGCCGCGGCAATCACGGACGGCGACCTTCACCTGTTGGGCGCGAAGGTCGAGCACTTGCCGGCGGTTCTGGAGACGCTCGACAAGGCCGGCGTGGCCGTCGAGGAAACCAATCGTGGCCTGCGGGTCCGGCGGGCCAACGGCCGACTGACAGGCACGGACGTAATGACCGAGGCCTTTCCGGGCTTTCCCACCGATTTGCAGGCGCAATTCATGGCACTGATGACCACGGCCGAAGGCGCGGCCATGGTAACGGAGACGATCTTCGAGAATCGTTTCATGCACGTGCCGGAACTCTCGCGGTTAGGCGCCGACATCGTGGTGCACGGCGCTTCGGCCCTGGTCCGTGGCCGATCGGAGCTGCTGGGCGCACCGGTCATGGCGACCGATCTGCGCGCCTCCGTCAGTCTGGTGCTGGCGGGTCTGGCTGCCCAAGGCGAAACAGAGCTCAATCGGATCTATCATCTCGACCGCGGTTACGAGCGGCTGGAAGAAAAGCTGGCTGCCTGCGGCGCAGATATCCAACGCGAGCAGGCTGACTAGCAGTGTGGATCGCCTGGCCGTGGATGGCCCAGTGCCGTTTTTACTCGGCCGGTAGCATGGACTCGATGTGATCGAGGGGAACCGGGACATGGTCGAGCGGCTGAAGCTGCGCGCCCGCGATGCCGCCGATATGGACGTCTTGGCCGCGCTGCTGCAGGACGCCATCGTGCCTCTGGGCG
>JANQPZ010000091.1 GCA_028285215.1 Rhodovibrionaceae bacterium
TCGCCCACGTCGTTGGGGGCGGCGAAGCCGGCCAGACCCGTGGTGACGCCGCACTGGACGGCACCACGCTGCTTGACGGCGTCCAGCGTCTGCGCGGAGGCAGCGCCCGCCGTCAGGACACCGACCGCCGCGGCGGTCGTCATCAGCTTGATCAGATTCATGATTCGAGGACCTTCCCTGTTCGTCCTGTTCGTTACATTCGTTGGCTGAACGGTCGACGTTCTGTCGATATTGCACCGCACAACAGGCAAATATCCTTCCGCGCCGACTACGTGCAGTCAAGATGAAACATTCGACCGCACAAGGCAATTGTTCACACTTTATACAAAACAGCCGCAGGGTGCCGACCTCCGAGAAAACAGGACTTTCCAGACTGTCCCAATTGCAGTCGCAATTGCATTCGCGACTGCGATGGGGTGGTATCGAGAGCGGTGCCCAACCGGGGAGCACCGGCGTATTCACCCGAAGATGCAGGCGAAATCGAATGGCGGAGCGGAGCAAAGGCATGACTGGCGCGGCGACACGCGCCACCCGACTCGCCCACGCCGGTCGGGACGTCCCGACCTTCGGCGGCAAGACGGTCAATCCGCCGCTGTCGCGCGCCTCGACGATTCTGTTCGACGATCTGGCCAGCCTGAGCGACGGCAAGGACAGACGCCGCGAACCGGACTTCATTCAGTACGGCCGCTTCGGCACCGAGACCCACACCGCGCTCCGCAAGGCCTGGTCCGAACTGGAGGGCGCCGACGATACGCTGCTGCTGCCCTGCGGCCTCGCCGCCAACGTGCTGACGCTGCTGGCCTTCGTCGAAAGCGGCGATCACGTCTTGATGATCGACAACGTCTACGCCCCGGCGCGCGGTTCCTGCGACGGGCTGCTGGCCCCCCTGGGCGTGGAGACGACCTACTTCGATCCGCAGATCGGCGCCGGCATCGAAGAGCTGATCCGCCCGAACACCCGGCTGATCTATCTGGAGACTCCCGGCTCGCACTCCTTCGAGCTCTGCGACGTACCGGCCTACGTCGAGGTCGCCCGGCGCCACGGCATCAAGACCGCGCTCGACAACACCTGGGCCACCCCGCTGTTCTACCGGCCGCTGGAGCAGGGCGTCGACGTCTCGATCCAGGCCGGCACCAAATACCTGGGCGGCCATTCGGATGTCATGCTCGGCCTGGTCGCCGCCAGCGGCGAGACGTTCCGGATTCTTCGGGAGAAATGCGATCTGCTGGGCTACAGCGTGGCGGCGGACGAGGCCTATCTGGCGCTGCGGGGCTTCCGCACGCTCGACGTCCGTCTGCGCCGGCACGAAGCCGGCGCGCTGGAGGTGGCGCGGTGGCTGGCGAGCTTGCCGGAGGTCGAGCGCGTGCTCCACCCCGCCCTGCCGGACCACCCGCAGCACGCCCTCTTCGCCCGCGACTTCGACGGTGCCTCCGGTCTCTTCGGGATCGTGCTGAAGCCCGGGTTTGCGCCGGCGGCCGTCGCCAGCATGGTCGACAACCTCACCTACTTCGGACTCGGCTATTCCTGGGGCGGCTACGAGAGCCTGATCGTCCCCAGTCCGGTCGAGAAGATGCGCACGGCCACCTCCTGGGACGCGGCGGGCCGCACGCTGCGCCTGCATATCGGTCTGGAGGCTCCGGCCGACCTGATCGCCGATCTCGCAGCAGGCTTCGGACGACTGAGAGACGCCGCACAAGCCGCCGAGTAGGCGGCGACAGGCCGTAGAGCGATGGACAGCGACAGGGCAGAGGACGACGGCAGGGCGACGCGTGGGGGGCCGGCGCGCGGGGGGCCGATACGGGAGGGACCGCGCCTGCGCGTCCTGCTCGGCCAGGCGATCGCCATCGGACCCGGCAAGGCCGATCTGCTCGCCGCCATCGAGCGGGAGGGCTCGATCACCCGGGCAGCCAAGGCCATGGGCATGTCCTACCGCCGTGCCTGGCTGCTGGTCGAGACGATGAACGCCTGCTTCACCGCGCCGCTGGTGGCGGCTTCGCGCGGCGGCAGCGGCGGCGGCGGCAGCGGCCTGACCGACCTGGGCCGCGACGTCCTGACCCGCTATCGCGCCCTGGAGGAGAAGGCGGCAGCGGCCATCGCGGAGGATCTCGAGGCCTTCGCCCCGCTGCTGGCCCAGGTTCCCCGCAAAGAGGACAACGATCCGGGCGCGTGAGACCGGAGAGTCTCGCCGGTCTCACGCGCCCGTATGACAGGCCGGCCGGCCCCCCTTCCCCCGCCCGCCCTCGCGGCGCGGCGACCGTCGCCGCGGAGGTTTCGATGGATCGGGGGCTCGGTCGAAGAGAAACTGTTAAACTGTGGCATGCCACATTTATACGGATGCGACAGCCGCAATCGGGCTCCGGTGTCCTACGGGCCCCTTATCGTCCCCTTCCCAAGACAAGCAGACGTATGACAGCGACGCCGAGAGCCTCCAGAGGTATGACACAGCCGGCCGCGCGCGCCGGGACGAGGCAGACCGTATGACCGCAGCTCCCGATACGACCGAAGCGCCCCGGGTGCTCGTCGTTGCCTCCGGCGGCGGCCACTGGGTGCAGCTCTGCCGGATGCGGCCCGCCTGGGACGGCTGCCACGTCACCTACGTCACCACCGAACCGGGCTACCGACAGGAGGTGATGGCCGACGCCGCGGCGCGTGGCCAGCCCGCGCCCAGCTTTCGGGTCATCGTCGACGGCAATCGCTGGCAGAAGTGGCGGCTGCTCAAGTCCCTGCTCGGGCTGACGCTGATCGTCCTGCGCCTCCGCCCCCAGGTCGTCATTTCCACAGGCGCGGCCCCCGGCTACTTCGCCTTGCGGCTCGGCCGGCTGGTGGGCGCGCGAACGGCCTGGGTGGACAGCATCGCCAACGCCGAGGAGCTGTCCCTCTCCGGACGCAAGGCGGGCCCCCATGCGGACCTCTGGCTGACCCAGTGGGAGAACCTGGCCCAGCCCGGCGGCCCGGAGTACCGGGGGGCCGTCCTGTGATCTTCCTGACCATCGGCACGCAGGAGCCCTTCGACCGCCTGGTCAGAACCGTCGACGCCTGGTGCGCTTCAAGCGGCCGGGGCGGCGACCTCTTCGGCCAGATCACCGAGCGGGCAACCTACAAACCGAATCACTTCGCGTGGGTGCCGAGCGTGACTCCCGAGGACTTTCAGACCCGCTGCAAACAGGCGGACTTCATCGTCTCCCACGCCGGCATGGGCTCGATCATCACCGCCCTGACCTACGGCAAGCCGATCGTCATCCTGCCGCGCAGCGCAAAGCTGAAGGAGCATCGCAACGACCACCAGCAGGCGACGGCAAAGCGCCTGGGCAAGCGTCCCGGCCTGCTGGTCGCGCAGAGCGAGGCGGAGCTTCCGGGCCTGCTCGACAAGCTGACCGCCGAAAAGGGCGCGACGGGCGGGGAGGCACTGACTCCCTTCGCCGACCCAAGCCTGATCGCGGCGCTCCGAACCTTCATTCACGCCAAGCCACGCTGACGGTGGCACGGCCGAGCGGCCGCACCTAGAGCAGGATCTGGAGCGCGCCGCGGCATCTCCCGTTACCGCTTGCAGCAGCGCTATGTTTCCCCGACTATAACGCGCGTCGTATCTGGTCGTACATATCCCCGACCCCGTCGCCGGAGGCGCGCGATGCTCCGCAGTCTGTTTGCCTCTCTGATCTTCGCCCTGGCGATCTTCGCTCTGGCGATCTTCGCTCTGGCGATCTTCGCGCCCGCCGTTTCCGCGCAGGACGGCGAGCGCCTCACGGTCTTCGCGGCCGCCAGCACGACCGACGCCGTGACCGAGGTGCTGGAGCGCTTCGAGGCCAAGACCGGGGTTGCCGGCGTCGCCTCCTTCGCCTCCTCCTCGACCCTGGCGCGGCAGATCGCCGCCGGCGCTCCCGCCGATGTCTACATTTCCGCCAATCTGTCCTGGATGGATCATCTCGACGCGCGCAAGGCGTTGCGCGCGGACAGCCGCCTCGGCCTGCTCGGCAATCGCCTGGTCCTGGTCAGCGCCGCCGGCAGCGGCTTCGACTGCGACCCCGGCGCCGGCTGCGATCTCGCCGCCGCCCTGGGCGACCAGCGTCTGGCGGTCGGCGATCCGGACCACGTTCCGGCAGGCCTCTACACCAAGCAAGCCTTGCAGGCCCTGGACCAGTGGGAGTCCGTCGCCCCGAAGCTCGCCCCCACCTCCGACGTACGGGCCGCGCTGGTCCTGGTGGCGCGCGGCGAAACGCCGGCCGGGATCGTCTATGCGACCGACGCGGCCCTGCTGCCGGAGCTGCGGGTCATCGCCGCCCTGCCGGCCGGCAGCCACGATCCCATCGTCTACCCGGCGGCCGTGACCGCCGAGAGCGCGCATCCCGCGGCGGCGGACTTCCTGCGCTACCTGACCGGCCCGGAAGCCCGCGCGGTCTTCGCACGGCACGGTTTCACGGTGATCGCGCCGCCGCCCCTCCCCTCGGGATGACATCGCCGGACGCATGTTCGATCTGACGGCAAGCGAGCTTGCAGCCATCGAGCTGTCCCTGCGCGTCGGGCTGTGGAGCGTCGTCGGCAGCCTGCTTCCGGCGCTCGGCGCCGCCTGGCTGCTGGCGCGCTGCGACTTTCCCGGCAAGCTGATCTTCGACGGTCTGGTCCATCTGCCGCTGGTGGTGCCGCCCGTGGTCGTGGGCTACCTGCTGCTGGTGCTGTTCGGGCGCAACGGACCGCTGGGGCAACTGCTGGACGCCTGGTTCGGCATCACCGTCGCCTTCACCTGGCGCGGCGCGGCCGTCGCCTCCGCCGTCATGGCCTTTCCGCTGATGGTGCGCGCGATGCGTCTGTCGCTCGAGGCCGTCGACCGCAAGCTGGAGGCGGCGGCCCGCACGCTCGGCGCCCCGCCCTGGCAGGTCTTCGCCACGGTCACCCTGCCGCTGATGGCGCCCGGCCTGCTGACCGCGGCGATCCTGGGCTTCGCCCGCTCACTCGGCGAGTTCGGCGCCACCATCACCTTCGTCTCCAACATTCCCGGCGAGACCCGCACCCTGCCGCTGGCCCTCTACACCTTCACCCAGACGCCGGACGGCGAGGCCGGAGCACTCCGGCTGGCGGTCGTCTCCATCCTGCTGGCGCTTGTCGCGCTCGCCGGCTCCGAACTGCTGGCCCGGCGCCTGCGGAAGCGGATGGCCGCCTGATGCTGGAGATCTCCGTCGAAAAACGGCTCGGCGCGCTGTCGCTCCGGGCCGAGCTGAACTGCCCGACCGAGGGCGTGGTCGCCCTGTTCGGCCGCTCCGGCGCCGGCAAGACCTCGCTGGTCAACATGCTGGCCGGCTTGATCCGCCCAGACGCTGGACGCATCGTGGTCAACGGCGTCGTTCTGTTCGACGCCGAACGGGGCATAGACCTGCCACCGGAGGCCCGCCGGCTCGGCTACGTCTTTCAGGAAGGCCGTCTCTTCCCGCACCTTTCCGTGCGCGGCAATCTGACCTACGGCCTGCGCCGGGCGCCGGCCGCCGAGCGCCGCATCGGCTTGGAGCAGATCGTCACTCTGCTCGGTCTCGA
>JANQPZ010000104.1 GCA_028285215.1 Rhodovibrionaceae bacterium
CTTGACCAGATCCAGCAGTTCGTAGACGCGCTCGCGGATCTTCTCCGGATCGCTCTCCACCCCGAACTTGCGGATCACCCGCGACAGCTGTCCTCCGACGGTGTGACTGGGGTTCAGCGTATCGAAGGGATTCTGGAACACCATCTGAACCGAGCCGATCTCCTGCGGCGAGCGGGTCTGCACCGGCTTGTCGGCGAGATCGCTGCCCTGGAAGACCACCTGCCCGTCCGTCGCCGTCTCCAGGCCCATCAGAACCTTGGCGAAGGTCGACTTGCCGCAGCCGGACTCGCCGACGATGGCGACCGTCTGACACTCGCGCGCATCGAAGTCGATCTTCTCGTTGGCCTTGACGTAGCGGATACGCTTGCCGTTCATCAGCGCGGCCATCGAGTTGTCGCGCACTTCGTAGTACTTCCGCATGTCGCGGATCTGCAGCACGCTGTCGCCGGCCTCCATCGCTTCGGTCGAGAGGCCTTCCGGCTGGTAGCTCGACCAGTCGATCTCGCTCCAGCGGCGGCAGCGGACCTGGTGATGCACCCGGTCGGAGACCTGCTCCATGGGGATCAGGCCGCTGTCGCAGGTCTCGGCGGCGAAGTGGTCGCACCGGGGGCCGAAGTAGCAGCCGCTGGGGCGCTGGTGCGGCAGCGGCAACTGGCCGCGGATCGGCACCAGAGGACGGGCCGTCTTGTCCGTCCCCGGCAGCGGGATGCAACCGAACAGGCCCTGGGTGTAGGGGTGGCGCATGCGGTCGAAGACGTCCTCGACCGGCCCCTCTTCCACCACCTGGCCCGAGTACATGACGTTGACGCGGTCGCAGGTCTCCAGGATCAGACCGAGATTGTGCGAAATGAAGATCAGCGAGGTGTTGAACTTGGCGGCGATCTGGCTGATCAGCTCGATGATCCCCGCCTCCACGGTGACGTCCAGCGCGGTGGTCGGTTCGTCCAGCAGCAGCAGCGAGGGCTTGGAGAGCAGCGCCATGGCGATCACCACGCGCTGCTGCTGACCGCCGGAGATCTGGTGCGGATAGGAGCGCATGACCCGCTCCGGATCCGGCAGATTGACGTCCGCCAGCATCTGCAGCGACCGCTCGTGCGCTTCGGCCCGGGTGACGTTCTCGTGGTAGAGCGGCACCTCCATCAGCTGCTCGCCGATCACCATGGAGGGATTCAGGGAGGCCATGGGCTCCTGATAGACCATGGAGATCTCGTTGCCGCGAAGCTGCCGCAGCTCCTCGTTGCTCATGCTGCCGAGACTGCGGCCCTTGTAGAGAATGTCGCCGCCGACGATGCCGCCGTTCTTGCCCATGTACTGCATCACGGCCATGGCCACGGTGGACTTGCCGCAACCGGATTCGCCGACCAGACCGATGGACTCGCCCTGACGCAGGGTCATGTTGAAGTCGATCACGGCCGGGATCTCGCCCGCCCGCGTGAAGTAGGAGATCGAGAGGTTCTTGCACTCGAGAACCACGTCCCCGAACTCGATGTCCTTCGGACGCATCGGGAAGTTTCTCCTATCGAATAGCCATCAGTCGCATCCCGTCACTCGCGACCCATCAATCGTGCCCCGTCAATCCCGCATCGAGACTTCGCGCAGGCCGTCGGCCAACAGGTTGAAGCCCAGCACCAACGAGGAGATGGCGAGGCAGGGGAAGACCGTCATCCAGGGAAAGGACATGGCCATCTGCCGCGTTTCGTTGATCATGCCGCCCCAGTCCGGGTCCGGCGGCGGCAGGCCGAGGCCGAGGAAGCCCAGCACCCCGATGGTGATGATCACGTAGCCCAGGCGCAGCATCGAGTCGACGATCAGCGGTCCGCGCGCGTTCGGCAGGATCTCGACGAAGAGGATCCACCAAGTCGGCTCGCCGCGGGTCTGGGCGGCGAAAACGTACTCGCGGGTGCGCAGGTCGAGCGTGAGCCCGCGCACGATGCGCATGATGCCCGGCGCGGAGGCGAAAGTGATCGCCACCACGATGTTGATGGCCGATGCGCCGACCAAGGTGATGAAGAGGATGAAGAGCACCAGCACCGGGAAGGAGAGGATGACGTTGGCCAGGAACGACAGCAGGTCGTCGACCCAGCCGCCCTTGTAGCCGGCCGCCAGACCCATGGGGATGCCGACGGCATAGGCGCAGAGCGTCGCGATCGGCGCCCAGGTCAGGACGGTCTGAGAGCCGTAGAAGATCCGCGCCCAGATGTCCCGCCCCAGATGGTCCGTGCCCAGCCAGAAGGTGCCGCAGTTGTAGGAGCCCTCGTTTTCGCCGCTGGCGATCAGGCTGCAGATCTCTTCGACCGGCATTTCGTTGATCGTCGTGCCGGCCCGCACGATGAACTCCGAGAAGGGCGGCATGATCGGTGCGAAGGTCGCGTTCGGCGGGAAGACGATGCCGAGCTGCAGCACGCCGGCATCGACCAGCAGCGAGTTCAGCGTCGCCAGCAAAGCCATGAAGACCCAGATCAGCACCAGCCCGGCACCGATCATCCCGACGCGGCTCTCCCGCAGCAGCGCGACGCTGGCGAAGAAGCGCGCGAGCCCCGAGGGGCCGGACCGGGGCGTATCCTGCGGGCTGCCGTTGAGTGTGGTGTCGCTCATCGAGTCTGCACCCCTGCCCTAGCTGAACCGGATTCGCGGGTTGAGATAGGTGTAGCCGATGTCGGCCAGCGCCTGTGTCATGACGGCGACGAACACCGAGACCATGGCGCAGGCCTCGATCAGGTAGATGTCCTGGTTCAGCGAAGCCTCCAGCAAAAGCGCGCCGAAGCCTTTGTAGGCGAAGAAGAACTCCACCACGATCACGCCCGACAGCAGCCAGTTGATCTGCAGCATGATGACCGTAAAGGGGGCGATCAGCGCATTGCGCAGGGCGTGACGCAGGATCACCCGGCGATAGGGCAATCCCTTGAGAACCGCGGTGCGGATGTAGTTGGTCGTCATGACTTCGGCCATGGAGGCCCGGGTCATGCGCGCCACGTAGCCGAAGTCGTAGATGATCAGCACCAGGGCCGGCAGGATGAGCTGAACGGGATCGAAGCCGGCCGCCATTCCGCTCGTCCCGGGCAGGAGACCGAGATAGAAGACGAAGATCGCCGACAGCAGAGGCGCCGAGGCGAACTCCGGCACCGAGGTGGTGACGATCGAGGTGACAGAGATCGTTCTGTCGAGCTTGGAGCCCTCGCGCATGCCGGAGAGCACGCCCAGCAGCAACGATACCGGAATGACCACGGCGAAGACGCAGGCGGCCAGGATCGCCGTGTTGCCGAGCCGCGGCCAGAGCACCTCGGAAACGTCGGTGCGGAAACGGATCGACTCGCCGAAGTCGCCGACGACGAAGTTGCTCAGCCAGGTGAAGTAACGGACATAGATCGGCTCGAAGTAGCCGTTGTTCTCCAGCCAGATGTTGCGTTGCTCGTCCGTCGAGTAAGGCCCGAGAACCTTGACCGCAACGTTCTCGACGTTCACCTCCAGTGCCGCGAAGAGCAGCATGGAGACCGCGATCATGGTCAGGACCATGGTGGCGGCACGCCGCGTCACGAAAATCAACATGTGGGCACTCTCCCCCGAGCCTTGGAACGAACGGCCGGCCGCAGCCCCGCGGCCGGCCTCGCCAATCTCAGGTGTCCAGCCAGACCTTGTGGAACTGGTGATAGAACGTCGGGTGGATTTCGTACCCCCTTACCTTGTCGGTGGTGGCCGAGAAGACCGAACGCCAGAGCGGCTGGGCGATCACCGCGTCGTCCTGCAGGATCTTCTGCACCGCCTCCATCTTCGCACGCCGCTCCACGACATCCAGCGTCGCCGAAGCCTCGGCCAGGGCGGCATCGAACTCGGGGTTCGAATAGCCGGACTCGTTCCAGGGAACGCCCGACTTGTAGCCCAGGTTCAGCACCATCACGCCGAGCGGACGGTGGGTCCACTGGGTGAAGCCGAAGGGCGTCTTGTCCCAGACGTCCCAGTAGGATGCGCCCGGCATGGGGTTGAGGTCCAGAATGATGCCGGCGGGTTCGAGCTGCTGCCTGAACTCCTGCATCGCCCCCAGGTGCCAGGCCTCGGCCTGACCCAGGTCGATCTTGACGCGAATGGGAAGGGACACGCCCGATTCCGCCAGCAGCGCCTTGGCCTTTTCGACGTCGCGCGTCAGCCCCGGGAGCTGGAAGTACTCGGGGTGGATCGGCGAGACGTGATGGTTTTCGGCGATCTTGCCGCGCCCGCGATAGGCGACCTCCAGCACCTTCTGGTGATCCATGCAGGCGACCACGGCTTGGCGAACCTTCAGGTTGTCGAAGGGCGCCTCCGTCACGCGCATCCGCGCCACGCCGGTCTGCGCCGTCACGGCCTCGTGCAGCACCGCCCCGGGAATGCGCTCCACCAGATCGATGGCGCTGATGTCCACCTCGTAGACGTGATCGACCTGGCCGGAGGCCAAGGCGGCAACGCGGGCGCTGGGATCGTCGCCGGTATCGATGTAGTGGATCTCGTCCAGGAAGACTTCGCCGCCCCAGTACTCGCCCCGCTTGCGCAGGCGGCAGACCTCGCCGACCCGGAACTCGGCCAGTTCGTAAGGGCCGGTCCCGATCGGATTACGCGCCAGATCCGCCTCGTAATCGACGCCGAAACCGCGGTGCACGATCACGGTCGGGTAGTTGTAGAGGTTCTCGGGGACCGCAAGCTGCGGCTCGGAGAGATGCAGACGCACCGTGTGGTCGTCCACCCGCTCGATCGCCCCGTCGCGCATCCGCTGGCCGCCGTCGGCGGTCTGCTCGAGCATGCCGCCGAACAGGCCGATGTTGGAGGAGCCGACCTCCGGATCGAGCCAGCGGCTGAAGTTGTGAATCACGTCGTCCGCGTTGAAGGCGTCGCCGTTCGACCAGGTGATCCCCTGCTGCAGCTTGAAGGTCCAGGTCTTGAGATCGTCCGAGGCCTCCCAGCTCTCGGCCAGATAGGGGCGCGTCACGTTGTCCGACCCGGTCACCGTCAGATATTCGCAGATCGCCCGCGTCTGGTTGGACATCTCCGTCCAGTCGTAGGTCGCCGGGTCGTCCATGCGCTGCACGCGCATCGCGGAGCGCAGCGTTCCACCCATCTTCGGGGTTTCCTGAGCGACGGCCTTCTTGACGGGGCCTTCGCCCAGAATGCTGCCGGCCATGGCGTAGGCCGCGGCCGAGGACACGCCCAGCAGCGTGGCGGTGCGCAAGAACTCCCGCCGGTCGCAATCGCCCTTGCGAAGCTGTTCGCAAAGCTCCGGTATGTAGGGGTGAACGCGCTTCCCGCTCTCGTCGCGGATTTCGCTCTTAGCCATTCCTATCTCCCTAGACTGCTTGACCGACGCACCCGACGCCCCGGTCGATAAAGCCCTCTAACGCAGCCGGCCAACCTGGCGGCTGCGAAACGAATGTCCCAGAGAAGGATGGCAAACCTAGAGATGCGCGGCGGCTCCGGCGCTCGCGCTCGGCGAGATGCCGGCCGCTGCCGGACGCAGCGCCTCGCGTCTAACGGCCTCCCGCGTGACGGCTTCGCGTGTCATGCCGCTGCAACGGTTCGTGCTGAGAAGCTGTGCCATCGCCTTCCCTGATCCCGATTCGGCAGGCACGCCGAACCGGATATTCCTTTGTTTGCCCGCGTTTGACTGGGCGAGCTTCTTATCCAACGCTAACAGAGTTTGAGCCGCCTCCCAAGGCGCAAGTTGCCAAGTTGCGACAGACTCTCCAATAAAACCGCCATATCGCGACGTCTTAGGGAGCTTCGGGAAAGGCGCGTGCTGCAGATTGTCCTGCGTCCGCCGTTACAGCCTCTCCTTGTGTGACAATCCGAACCTCGCTGTGCAACGTGCGGTGGACGGGGCACTTGTCGGCAATCTCCAGCAGCTTCTCGCGCTGCGTGTCATCGAGCGGCCCCTCCAGTCTGATCGTCCGGTCGATCCGGTCGATCCTCCCCTCCTTGGTTTCGCAGTCGGCACAGTCCGTTGCGTGGATCTTTTCGTGGCGGAGCGTGACCTGCGCCTGCTGCAGCGGCCAGTTCTTGCGCTTCGCATACATGCGCATGGTCATGCTGGTGCAGGCGCCGAGCGCGGCGAGCAAAAGGTCGTAGGGCGTCGGGCCGGTGTCGTCGCCGCCGACCGAGGTCGGCTCGTCGGCACGCAGGCGATGCCGTCCGGCAACCACATGCTGGCTGAGAAACCCCTCGCCGGTCTCGCGCACCACGACCGTGCCTTCGGCGTCCTGAGTCTCACCTCCCTGCCCCTGGGATCTCGCGCCTGTTTCCGCCTCGCCGGTCTTGAGGTAGCGGTCCGCCCAGGCCGCCAGAACCTCGGCGACGTAGATGGCGTCCTGCTTGCGTCGCAGCAGGTGATCGGCGTCGTCGAGAGACACGAAGGACTTCGGATGCTTGGCGGCCAGAAAGATCCCGCTGGCGTTGTCGATGCCCACCGTTTCGTCCAGCGGGGCATGGAAGATCAGCAGCGGGCGGCGCAGCCCGGCGATCCGCTCGGCCAGGCGCTGCGCGGCGATGTCTTCCAGAAACTGCTTCTTGATGCGGAAGGGCCGGCCGGCGAGCTGGACTTCCGCCTCTCCCTCCCGCTCGATCTCCTCGCGTTTGTCCGTGAAGTTATGTGCCACGTGCGCCGGGTCCGACGGCGCCCCGATGGTGGCCACCGCCTCGCACTCGGGGATGTCGCCGGCCGCGGCCAGCACCGCCGCGCCACCCAGGCTGTGGCCGACCAGCAGTTTGGGCGCCTGATACGCCTGTCTCAAATGGTCCGCCGCCGCCAGCAGATCCTGGATGTTGGACGAGAAGTTGGTGTTGGCGAACTCGCCGTCGCTGTGGCCCAGGCCGGTGAAGTCGAAGCGCAGCACGGCGATGCCGCGCGCGGCCAGCCCGGCGGCGATCCGCTGCGCAGAGAAGATGTCCTTGTTGCAGGTGAAGCAGTGCGCGAAGAGCGCATAGGCCTTGGGCGCTCCCTCCGGCAGGTCCAGCCGCGCCGCCAGCTCCTGCCCCTCGCTGCCGGGAAACGTGAATTTCTCGCTGCGCATGCCTGCCCTCTCCTTCTCGGCGTTCTTCCGCGACTCGGGCGCAGTGAGCCACGCGGCCGGGGCCGGCACAAGCCGTGCACGACGCTTTGCAGGAGGCCAAGAGGCTGCCCTGCAGTGGGTCGAAGCGAAACGCTTCCCCCTGAGACGATCGCGCTTGAGAGCAGGATCGCCTTGGGTGGACTCGCCAGAGCGAGTCCACCCAAGGCGTGAATCCTACTCTCGTCATAGGTTTAGAGGGCGATTC
>JANQPZ010000133.1 GCA_028285215.1 Rhodovibrionaceae bacterium
CCCCCGCGCCGGTCGCCTGGAACCTGGCGGGCATCCCGGAGCCCCCGCTGCTCGCCGCCGACACGGTCGTGTTCGGCGGCGCGCCCGGCGAGCAGTTCCACCAGCGCGACGGCGGGCCGACGCTCACCGCGACCGGCGCCTGGCCGGCCCTCTCCAATCGCCGCGTTATGACCTTCGACGCGGGCCAGAACCGGGACGTCCTCGTGCTCGGCCGGCGGGACGCGAGCGGCCAGCCGATCCCCTGGGAAGACGTCGGCATCCAGATCCTGAGCGGGCGCAACGTCTACTTCGTCGGCGTCGAGTTTCATTACGTCACGAACTATTACGGGCCGCGGCGCTTCCTGGTGAACGAGACCTACGCCCAGGCGCTTGTCGGCGGCCAGGCGGGCGGTGCGTTCCGGGCCTGGCCCAGCGCGTGGGACACCGCGCGCGACATCTGGATCAGGAACAACCTGGCGCGCAAGCGGGTGAACCCCAACGACTGCGCGCACCACCTCAACTGGAGCTACAGCTGGACGGCCGCCGACGGCGGCATCGAGCAGAACCTCCGCCGCAACCCGTGGCTCGTGTGGCACGAGCACCCGGACGAGCACGTCCGCAACGATTCGGGCGGCAACATCAACAACGGCCATTACTCCTACGGCCAGGGCCAGGGCTGCGACCGCTACCTCTTCAACAGCGAGTTCGCCCGGATCGGCGGGCCGCAGAACGCCGTGATCCGCTTCGAGGGCTGCACCTGGCGGCAGATGATCCCCGATGCCTGCGGCGAGTGCGACGCGTTCAAGATGGCCAACGCCGCGGCCACCACGGTGGATTTCGTCTTCTGCCGTATCGAGACCGGCATCCGCGGCCGCGACGACCGCGACGCCAACAACCCGCAAATTGGCAGGAAATTCCACGGCGAATGCCACCAGTTGACAGGCGGGTCGGACTGGCGGTTCGGCCACTACGGCTCGGATTACAGGTACGGCGCTCGCGGCTGGTGGTTCAACCAGAGCTGGAACGGCTTCATCCGCCACGATTTCGTGCGGATGAGCTGCACGCTGACGGACGACATTCCGGGCGGCGGGATCTCACACGGTGCCTGGGCCAACGGCAACGGCTTCATGTTCATGGCCGACACCGAGTTCTCCGGCCGGCAGAACTTCAGCCTGGTCGGGAAGTGGGTGAACGTCGGCGTCGCCGGCGGCGACGGCTGGCGGCTGCTCACCGCCGGCCAGGACGCTTCGGTCGCCAACTCGCGGCTCAGCCAGACCAGCGCCGTCCTGCCGGTCCGGGCGCCCCTGGACCACATCGGCGTCAACTACAACAGCCCCTGGAGCGCTGCGGCATGACCATGCGCCTGGGCCTCCTCGTCGAGCTCAAGGACCGCATCTCGCGACCGCTGCGCGGCATCCGCAACCGCATCAGCGCCCTCGGCCAGGTCCGCGCGCTGCAGCGGCTCCGGGAAGGCCTCGGTGGGGTGCGCGCCGCGGCGGCGGGCGTGCTCACGCGGCTCCGGGGCATGGCGGGCGTCCTGGGTCTCGGCGGCCTGGTCGGTGGCCTCGGCCTCGGCGCCCTCGTCACCCGCTTCGGCGGCGCGGTGGTCCGAACATCGGCGAACCTGGAAGACTACGCCGCTGTCCTTGAGACCGTGTTGGGGTCGAGCAAGGCGGCCAAGGAGGCGCTCGACTGGGTCCGCGAGTTCGCCTCCTCGACGCCGTACGAAGTCGAGCAAGTGATCGACTCCTTCGTCCGCCTGCAGGCCTACGGCATCGACCCGACTAAGGGCGCGCTCAAAGCCGCCGGCGATGCCGCAGCAGCCATGAAGAGGCCCTTGATCGACGCGGTGGAGGCCATCGCCGACGCCGTCACCGGCGAAAACGAACGGCTGAAATCCTTCGGCATCATCGCGCGGCTGGAGGGTGACAAGGTCCGCTACCACTACCAGCAGAACGGCCGCGACATGGTCCGCGAGGCCGACCGCAACAGCGCGGCGATGATCGAGGCGACCCTCCGCGGGATCTTCAACGAGCGGTTCGGCGACGCGATGCAGAGGCGGGCCCTGACTTGGCGCGGCATCGTCAATAACTTGAAGGACATCTGGACGGAGTTTCTGACCTTCGTCGGCAAGGCCGGGATCTTCGACAAGCTCAAGGGCGAGCTCGCGAGCCTGCTGGAGCGCGTGCGCGGGCTCAAGGAGGACGGCTCCCTACAGGAGTGGGCTGGTAAGATCAGCCTGCACCTCGAGAGTCTGGTCGACTGGGTCAAGGACGCCGCGCCGCAGTTCGGCCGCATCGTCGAGGCGATCGACAGCATGGCCGCGAGCCTCAAGTACTTCTACGAGGCCGTGTCGCCCGTGCTCAACGTGCTGCAGAAGCTGTTCGACCTCTCCAACCGTTGGACGTCCGGGGTCTTCAACGTCATCGGCGGTGTGCGCAATCTGGTCCTGGGTGGCGGTGACGCCGAGGCAGCCGCGCCGTCGGGGCCGACCGGTGCCGCCGGCCGGCGCGCCCGTCGGCGGCGCTTCGTGCCTTCCGGGCCGCCCATGGCGCCCGAGGAGGTGCCGGCGATCGCGCGCGCGCCCCAGGCCCCTGCGAACCCCTTTCGCGTCGACACCGGCGGCGAGCTGGAGATCACGGTCCGGGCGCAGGAGGGCTTCAGCGTCGACGGTAGGGGCCGGCTGAACTCCGGCGAGCCGATCCGGCTCAACCAGGGGCCGATCCTGGACGGCGCGCTATGAGGTCAGTAGCAGGGCACCCGCGCGAGTACGTCGAACTCGCCGTGGGCCATTGCGGCGACGTCCAAGATCGTCACCATCACGCGCTCAGCCCTCGGGTCGACGTCCGTGTCGAAGGACAAGACCAAGCACGCGTACTCGCCCAGCCCGTCCCGGCGACTGCCGTCGTCGCTTACGGTCAGCCAGAGCGAGCCCTTCTGCCCCCACATCGCATCGAAGAAGGCGCTGTCGTTGGCCAGGACTTCGGAAGCCGCGTCACGGTAGGCGTCGGCCGCGGCCGGCGTGGCGAAGGCAAGTGCTGCTGCTGCGGCTATCGCCATTGTCGTGGGGCGCATGCCCGTCCTCCTTATCCCTTCATCGAAGGGCTCG
This sequence comes from Rhodovibrionaceae bacterium, assembly GCA_028285215.1. GTDB lineage: Bacteria > Pseudomonadota > Alphaproteobacteria > Kiloniellales > DSM-21159 > Algihabitans. The sequence goes on from JANQPZ010000133.1 coordinate 3,089, forward strand.
CACATGGCGTTTAATGACACGTTAAGACCTGCGAGCTTCAGGGGTGTTCCCTTCCACGTGCCGGCGGATTCGATTGCCGGCGGACGAGAGGTGATAACGCACCTCTACCCCGGCCGCGATGACGCATATCACGAGGACACCGGCGGGCTGCCCCGGCGCTTCGACGTCGAGGCGTGGGTCCTCGGCGGCGATGCCGACGCCCAGGCCGACCGGCTGGAGGAGGCGCTGGCGACCCCCGGCGCCGGCCGGTTCGTGCACCCCTGGGCCGGCCCGCTCGACGCCATCGTCGTCGGTGGCTACCGCCGCCGGCATCGATTCCAGGAAGGCCGGAAGTGCGTCTTCCGCTTCGCGGTCGAGCGCCACGGCGCCAACCAGTTCCCAGCCGCCGGCGTCGACGCCATCGCCCAGTCGCGCGGGCTCGCCGACGCCGTGGCAGCCGCCGCCGCGGGCAATTTCGCGGGCGCGCTCTCGCTCCTACCGGAGACCGACTGGGCCTCGGCCGAGGTCGCCGCCGCGGTCGATGCCGCGACGACGCTGGTCGACGCCGGCGGTGCCTTGGTCGCCACGGTCACCGCCGAGACCGTCGACGCCCGCGCGGTGCTGGGGGCGCTCACCGACCTGGTGCCCGCCGCCGGCGCGGTCCTCGGCGACACGCGCGCGGCCGAGCTCTTGCGCACGAGCGCGGTGGGCGCCTTCGTCGGTCGCTGCCGCACGGTCCTGGCGG
>JANQPZ010000136.1 GCA_028285215.1 Rhodovibrionaceae bacterium
AGACGCGCGTCGGCGTTGCGCTGGAGACGCTGCATCGTCTCAATCGCCGCAGCTTCGAACTCGCCAACGCCGTGATGCATACGACCGGTCAGGCCTTCCTGATGGCCTTCCAGGCCGGCGGCGCCCATGCGCAGGACCGCGGTCTGGAGGCGGTCGCCTACGCCTACGAGGAGCTGCGCAAGATCCCGGGAGCGGTGCTTTGGGAGAAGCCGCAGGGCAAGAATCCGCCGCTGCAGCTCGACAAGACCTTCCGCGCGGTGCCGCGCGGGGTCGCGCTGGTGATCGGCTGCTCGACCTTTCCGACCTGGAACAGTTACTCCGGCTTCTTCGCAAGTCTCGTCACCGGCAACTCGGTGATCGTGAAGCCGCATCCCGGTGCGGTGCTGCCGCTTGCGCTCACGGTGAAGATCGCGCGTGAGGTCCTGAGCGAAGCCGGCTTCGATCCCAATCTCGCGCTTCTGGCCGTCGACACCCCCGAGGCTCCCGTTGCGCAAACCCTGGTCGAGCGTCCGGAAGTCGGAATCGTCGACTACACCGGAGGACCGGCCTTCGGAAGCTGGCTGGAGGCGCATACCCAGGGCAAGCAGCTCTTCACCGAGCAGGCGGGCGTCAACTCGGTCGTCGTGGACTCGACGGACAACTTCAAGGGGCTCTGCGGCAACCTGGCCTTCTCTCTGTCGCTCTATACCGGGCAGATGTGCACCGCGCCGCAGAACATCTTCGTGTCGGCCGGCGGCATCGAGACCGACCAGGGCCACAAGTCTTTCGACCAGGTCTGCCAGGGTCTCTCCACGGCGCTGGACAAGCTGCTGGGCGATGCCGACCGCGCCGCCGCCATTCTCGGGGCCATCCAGAACGAGGCGACGCTGCAGCGGGTGGAGGACGGCACGCGCCTGGGAGAGGTGGTGCATGCCTCGGCCCGCGTGACGCACCCGCAGTTCGAAGGTGCCCGCATGGCGACGCCGCTGCTGCTCAAGGTCGAGGCCGGAGCGAGCGAGGCCTATGAACAGGAGTGCTTCGGTCCGATCGCCTTCGTCGTCGCCACGCAGGATGCCGAGGACGGTCTGGCCCGCGCCGCCGCGCTCGCCAAGAGCAAGGGCGCCATCACGGCCGGTGTTCACTCGACCGACGCAACCTTTCTGACCAAGGCCGAGCAGGCCTTCGCCGAGGCCGGCGTGTCCCTGTCGGAGAACCTGACCGGCCAGATCCTGGTCAACCAGTCGGCCGCCTTCAGCGACTACCACGTCAGCGGCGCCAACCCGGCGGGCAATGCCTGCCTGACCGATGCGGCCTTCGTCGCCAACCGCTTCTGGGTGGTCGCGGTGCGGCGGCCGCACGCCGCCTGACGAGGCGTCCGGTCATGGCGCAGATCTACGCCTTCGAGGGGCTGGTGCCGGTGGTGCATCCGACCGCCTTCCTGCACCCGACCGCGGTGCTGATCGGCGACGTGATCGTCGGCCCGGACTGCTACGTGGGACCGGGCGCCAGCCTGCGCGGCGACATGGGGCGGCTGGTGATGGAGCGCGGCTCGAACGTGCAGGACAACTGCACGCTTCACTGCTTTCCGCAGCTCGACACCGTGATCGAGGAAGACGGCCACATCGGGCACGGCGCCGTGCTGCACGGCTGCCGGATCGCACGCAATGCCCTGGTCGGCATGAACTCCGTGGTGATGGACGGCGCCGTGGTCGGCGAGTCCGCCTTCGTCGCCGCGATGGCCTTCGTCAAGGCCGGCTTCGAGGTGCCGCCGCGCAGCCTGGTCGGCGGCATCCCGGCCAAGGTGTTGCGGACCCTCAGCGACGAGGAGATCGCCTGGAAGTCGGAAGGCACGCGGGAGTATCAGGACCTGGCGGTGCGCTGTCGGCAGTCGCTGACGCCGGCCGTGCCCCTGTCGGAACCGGAGCCGGATCGGGCTCGGGTGAAATCGGGCGGCCTGGCGCCGCTCCAGCAAACGCGCAAGGCCGACGCGTCCTAAAACCGGCCGATCCGACCGCCTTGCCAAGAAGGGCGGCGGGTCACGCAAAACGGGGCAGAGCCGGACAACGGCCTGCTGCAATGGGGAGTGAAACGAAGATGTCTCTTATGACGTTTCTGAAGGCTACGGCTGCGACTTCGGCCTTGGTGGCGGTGGCGGCTTTTGCGACCGGCCTGACCGCCGGCGAGGCGGCGGCGCAGATCAGGATCGGGTCCGTGCTGTCGATCACCGGTCCGGCTTCCTTCCTCGGCGATCCCGAGGACAAGACGCTGCGCATGTACGTCGACCGGATCAACGCCGAGGGTGGCGTGAACGGCGAGCAGCTGGAACTGATCGTCTACGACAGCGAGGGCGACGCCAACAAGGCGCGCACGCTGGCGACGCGTCTGATCGAGGACGACGAGATCGTCGCCATGGTCGGCGGCTCGACCACCGGGACCACCATGGCCATGGTGCCGCTCTTCGAAGATGCGGAGATTCCCTTCATCTCCCTGGCGGGCGGCATCGTCATCATCGAGCCGGTAAACCCCTTCGTCTTCAAGACGCCGCACACCGACCGCATGGCCTGCGAGAAGGTCTTCGAGGACATGCAGGCGCGCGGCCTCAGCCGGGTGGGGCTGATCAGCGGCACGGGCGGCTTCGGCAAGTCGATGCGCGGTCAGTGCCTGAACGTGGCGGAGGCCTACGGGATCGAGATCGTGGCCGACGAGACCTACGGGCCGCGCGACACCGACATGACGCCGCAGCTCACCAACATCCGCAATGCCCAGGGCCTGCAGGCCGTCCTCAACCCCGGTTTCGGCCAGGGGCCGGCCATCGTCACCAAGAACTTCGCCCAGCTCGGCATCGAGGTGCCGCTCTACCAGAGCCACGGTGTGGCCTCGAAGTCCTTTATCGAGCTGGCCGGCGCGGCGGCCGAGGGCGTGCGCCTGCCGGCATCGGCTTTGCTGGTCGCGAACCAGCTGCCAGATGACGACCCGCAGAAGCAGGTGGTGGTCGACTACAAGACCGCCTTCGAGGCCGAGTGGAACCGGCCGGTCTCGACCTTCGGCGGCCATGCCTACGACGGCCTGATGATCCTGGTCGACGCGATGCGGCGGGCCGGCAGCGCCGACCCGGTGGCGATCCGCGATGCCATCGAGGAAACCACCGGCTTCATGGGCACCGCCGGCGAGGTCAACATGAGCCCGGACGATCACATGGGTCTCGATCTCACCGCCTTCCGGATGCTCGAGATCCGCGACGGCGACTGGACCATCGTCCAGTAGGATCCGGCCTGAGCGCCCCCGCCGGCGCATGGCCGGCGGGGGCGCTTGCCGCCTCGATTTGCGACAGTCTCAAAAGCGCGGACGCTCCAGGCGATGGAAACCTTTCTGCAATTTCTGTTCAGCGGGCTGACCGTGGGTGCGGTCTATGCCATCGTCGCGCTGGGCTTCACGATCATCTACAACGCCTCCGACGTGATCAACTTCGCCCAGGGCGAGTTCGTCATGCTGGGCGGGATGTGCACGGTCTTCTTCTCGCTCTGGGGGCTGCCCCTGCCGGTCGCGGCCGTCGCGGCGGTGATCGTCACCAGCCTGATCGGCGTCGCCCTCAACAAGCTGGCCATCGAGCCGGCGCGCGGCGCCAACGTGGTGACGCTGATCATCATCACCATCGGCGCCTCGATCTTCCTGCGCGGCTTGGCGCAGGTGGTGTTCGACAAGCAGTTCCACCGCCTGCCGAGCTTCTCGGGCGACGCACCCATCGACGTATTGGGCGCGACCCTGACGCCGCAGTCGCTCTGGGTGATGGGCGGAGCGGCCGTCATCGTCGTGGTGCTCTGGTACTTCTTCACCCGCACCACCTTCGGCAAGTCGATCCTGGCGACCAGCCACAACCGTCTGGCCGCGCGCCTGGTCGGCATCAACGTCGAGCTCGTGCTGCTGACCTCCTTCGCGCTTTCGGCGGCGATCGGGGCTTTGGCCGGCATTCTGGTGACGCCGATCACGCTGACCAGTTTCGACGCCGGCACCATGCTGGCGCTCAAGGGCTTCGCTGCGGCCATTCTGGGCGGCATGGGCAACCCCCTGGGCGCGGTGGTTGGCGGCCTGCTGGTCGGCATCGCCGAGGCGATGGGTGCCGGCTACCTGTCGTCGGAATACAAGGACGCGGTCGCCTTCGTGATCATCCTGGGCGTGCTCTTCGTTCTGCCCAGCGGGCTGTTCGGCCGGCGCGGCACGGAGCGGGTATAGCCGGATGTCCGCTTGGCTGATGCAACCGCGCACCGGGGGCCTGCTGCTGCTGGCCGCCGTCATGGTCGCCATCTATCTCGCGGCGCCCAACAACTTCTACCTCGACGTCGCCATTCAGATCGGGCTGAACGCCATGGTGGTGGTCGGGCTGAACCTGCTGATCGGCTATGCCGGGCAGATCAGCCTGGGCCATGCCGGCTTCTTCGGTCTCGGCGCCTACGCCTCCGCGGTGCTGCCGGTCCACCTCGGCGTGCCGCCGCTGGCCGCGCCCTTTGTCGGCATGCTCGTCGTCGGGCTGCTGGCGTTTCTGGTGGCGCGCCCGGTCCTGCGTCTGAAGGGCCACTACCTGGCCATGGCGACTCTGGGTCTGGGGCTGCTGGTCTTCATGCTGCTGACCAACGAGTCCCAGTTCACCGGCGGCCCGGACGGCATGGCGGTCGAGCGCCTGCGGATTTTCGGCGAGCGGATCAGCGGCAAGGACTGGTGGTACCTGATCACCTGCGTGATGCTGCTGCTGTCGGTCTGGCTGACGCTGAACCTGATCGACAGCCCGACGGGCCGGGCGTTGCGCGCGCTGCACGACAGCCAGATCGCGGCGCAGGTCGCGGGCGTCGACGTGGCCCGCTTCAAGGTCATCGCCTTCGTCTACTCCGCCATGCTGGCCAGCCTCGCCGGCTCCATGTCGGCGCTCTACTCCGGCTTCGTGACACCGGACAAGGCCGGTTTCCTGCATTCCATCGAACTGGTGATCATGGTCGTGCTGGGCGGCATGGGCTCCACCTTCGGCGGCATCATCGGGGCCGCTGTGCTGACCTCGCTGCCGCAGTTCCTGACGGTTTTCGCCGAGTACGAGCATATGATCCTCGGTGCCATCCTGATGGCGGTGATGATCTTCCTGCGGCGCGGACTGCTGCCGGCGATTCTCGACGCGCTGCGGCGGAGGCGCCTGTCATGAGCCATCTGAAGGTCGAAGGTCTCTCGATCGACTTCGGCGGGCTGCGCGCCGTCGACAAGCTCAGTTTCGAGATCGCACCGGGGACGATCCATTCGATCATCGGCCCGAACGGGGCCGGCAAGACCACGCTGTTCAACCTGATCACCGGGATCTATGCGCCGACCGAGGGTCGGGTTTTGCTGGACGGCGAGGAGGTCACCGGTCTGCCGCCGCATCATCTGGCCCGGCGCGGTATGTGCCGCACCTTCCAGAACCTGCAGATCTTCGACCGCATGACGGCGGCGGAGAACGTCATGCTCGGGCGTCACCTGCAGGAGACGACCGGCTTCTTCAGCCATCTCTTCCGCCTGCCCGCGGTCGTGGCCGAGAATGCGCGCACGCGGGAGCGGGCGGTGCAGCTCCTGGACCATGTCGGGCTTGCCGAACAGGCCGACACGCCGGCCGGTTCGCTGCCCTACGGCGCGCTCAAGCGCCTGGAGATCGCGCGCGCCCTGGCCGGCGAGCCCAAGATGCTGCTGCTCGATGAGCCGGCGGCCGGCTGCAACGCGGTCGAGACCCAGGAGATCGACGCGCTGATCCAGAGCGTGGCCGAGGGCGGCGTCACGGTGGTGCTGGTGGAGCACGACATGCATCTGGTGATGAACATCTCCAACCATATCCTGGTGCTCGACTACGGCAAGAAACTGGCGGAGGGGACGGCGGAGCAGGTGCGGCGCAACCCGGACGTCGTTGCCGCCTACCTGGGCCAGCAGGCGGACGCGGAGGCGGCCCATGCCTGACGACATGCTGCCTGACGCCGTGCTGCCTGACGCCATGTTGAAGGTCGAGGGACTGACCAGCCATTACGGCCGCATCCAGGCCCTGAAGGGCGTGGACATCGAGGTGGCGCCCGGCGAACTGGTGGCGCTGGTCGGCGGCAACGGCGCCGGCAAGACCACGCTGCTGCGCACGCTCTCGGGCGTGCAGCCGGCCAGCGGCGGCCGGGTGGTCTTCGAGGGGCAGGACATCACCCAGGCCAAGCCGCACGCGCGGGTCAAGCGCGGGATCGCGCAGGTGCCCGAGGGACGCCAGGTCTGGGGGCCCTTGAGTGTCGAGGACAATCTGCGGCTCGGCGCCGTGCTGCGCCGCGACCGGGAGATCGCGCAGGACTTGGAGCGGGTCTATGCCATGTTCCCGATCCTCAAGGAGCGGCGGCGCCAGGCGGCCGGCACGCTCTCCGGCGGTCAGCAGCAGATGCTGGCCATGGGCCGGGCGCTGCTGACCAAGCCGCGCCTGCTGCTGCTGGACGAGCCCTCCATGGGGCTCGCGCCGATCCTGGTCGAGCAGATCCTGACCTCCGTCGCCGACCTCAAGCGCCAGGGCGTGACCATCTTCCTGGTCGAACAGAACGCCTTCGCCGCGCTGAAGATCGCCGATCGCGGCTATGTGCTGGAGACCGGCAAGGTGGTGCTGAGCGACAGCGGCGCGGCGCTGCTGGCCAACGAGCGCGTCAAGGAAGCTTATCTGGGCGTTTAGTCCCGCCCGGTTTCATGTGATAGCCCTTGTCGATCCCGGTCCCGATGCGCAGCAGGGTGTTGGACAGGGCGCGCGCCTCCACCTTGTCGGAGAGCTCCAGCGTCCGCGTGGCATCCGAGTGCATCAGGGTCGAGAGGCCGTGGATGGTCGACCAGACGAAGAGGGCATCCAGGTCGGCCTGTGCCGCCGGGTCCTCCGCGGCCCTGGTTTCCGGCAGCTCGGCGATCGCGTCGCGCAGCAATGCGAAGGCCCGCTTCGCCTTGGCCATCATCTCCGGATGAAGTGTCGGATCCGGCAGTGTCGTGTTGAACATGAGACGGAACTGCAGCGAATGGCGTTGCGCGTACTCGAAGTAGGCTTGGCCCATGACGGCGAGGCCGCCGGCCGGGTCGGCGTGGGTGCGGCTGTCCAGGTAGGCGGCAAAGCTGTCGTAGGCGCGTGCGACGATCTCGGCGAGGATGTGATCGCGGCTCTTGAAATGCTTGTAGGGCGCCTGGTGCGAGATGCCGAGCCGCCGCGCCACCTCGCGCATACTCAGCGCCTCGACGCCGTCCGTCTCGATCACCTTCAGGGCTTCGGCCAGACAGGCTTCGCGCACGTCGAGAGACGGCTTGCGTTCGCTGCTCATGGTAACGGGACGGGAAAGCCTCTGTCCTGACTCTTCTGCGCGACTGTCCCGCCTGAGCGTGAGTCTGTCAAATCTCGCGCGGTTAAGTCGCGGCGGAGGCTAGAGTGCGATCGTCTCGGGTGGAAGCGCTTCGCTGCCACCTGACACGTGAATCGCCCGAGCGATCTTACCTAAGGCGATCCTGCTCTAGGCCGGCTGATGTTTGGTCATGCCCTTCATGACCGTGGCCATGACACGCACCCGCAGCGGCCGTGGCAGGGGCGCAAGCGCAGCGGTGAGGAACTTTCCCTTGCCGTGCGGGATGACCAGGGTTCTGCGGCCGAGGGCATCCAGCGTGTTTCGCGCGATCGGGACGGGGTCTGCGCCGGTCATCCGCATATCGGCCCTGGCGCCGAACCCGCTGGCGACCTGTGCCGGGGCGCTGGCCAGCACGTCCACGCCAAGCGGTCCCAGCTCGTGGCTCAGGGCTTCGGCGAGCGATTGGACATAAGCCTTGGTGGCCGCGTAGTTGGACGCGCGCGGCACCCCTTGCCAAGCCACGATGGAGCTCAGCAAGACGAGGCCGCCGCGCCGCTGCTCCGCGAAGCGCTTGGCGAAGTGGTGCGTTTGTTTCAGAACCGCCCGGATATTGAGGTCGACCATCGCGAGCTCGGCGTCCGGCTGCGCTCTGTGCAGGGGACCGGAGGTGCCGAAGCCCGCGCTGGCGACGAAGAGACCGACGTCGAGGGGGAGGGTCTCGGCGAAAAGCCGGTCGTTCGTTTCGTCCAAGGCGAGGTCGCCGGCCAGGGTTCGTGTTTCCGTACCGAAGCGGCCGTTCAACTCCTGCGCCAGGCTTTCGAGCAGTTCGCCGCGGCGGGCGGCGATGACAAGGTCGAGGCCGCGCCGGGCGAGATCCTCTGCCACGGCACGCCCGATGCCGCTCGTGGCGCCGGTGACGACGGCCCAGGGGCCGTAGCGCTCCCGCCACCGCATGTCGCTCGACGAGAGCGCTCGCTTGATCCCCCGGTCACTCATCCGTCCCGCCCGATCTGAAAAACGGCTGTCCCGCTATTGGCCGCAAGCTGTCAGCCGCCGAACAGGGATGGTTGACAGTGTCAACATAATGTAGCGATCCAGGTAGACGCTGTCAACGTAGGAGGTTTTGCGCAGTCGATCCGAGACGCGCCTGCGGCCCGGAAGGCCCGGACGACAGTGAGGCGGGAGAGAGAGCCTATGGAGTCAGATGCGGGGTACCGCGTGTCGGTGGCACGGTTGGGGGAGGGGTTTCTGGCCGAGCTTTTCGCCCGCGAGCCGCTGTTCGCAGGCACGGCGTTGTTTCTGTCCGTCTTGGCGGCGATGGCGGTGATCGCGCTGTATCTCGATCCGCGCATGCTGGATGGGGCCGGCGTCTGGCTCAAGCCGCTCAAGTTTGCGGTCTCGCTGGCGGTCTTTCTGTTCACCTTGGCTTGGTTCGCCGCCTGGCTGCCGCAGGGCGTGACCGACCGTGGCTGGTACCGGGCCTATGCCCTTGTCGTTGTCGTCTGCATTGCCCTGGAGATGATCTGGATCGGCGGGGCCGCGGCCTTCGGCCAACGCTCTCATTTCAACACCGATATTGCTTTCCTGCGCGCCGTCTATCCGGTGATGGGGATCGTCGCGACCTGTCTGCTGTCGATCTGTCTCCTTTACGGGATCCTGATCCTGAGCGACGGCCAAAGCCCCTTGTCGCCGGCCCTGCGCCATGCCGTCGGTCTCGGCCTGATCCTCAGCTTTCTTCTGACCGTGGTGGTCGCAGGACAGATGGCGGGGGCCGTGCCGCCGCCTCGCTTGTCGTGGGCCTCGACCGCCGGCGTCGAGGGATGGCGTACCATGCTCTTGGGCTGGAGGCCGGGGGCGGGC
>JANQPZ010000151.1 GCA_028285215.1 Rhodovibrionaceae bacterium
CCGCCAGAAGTGTGACAATCGCCAGCGCCAGAGCGGTCAGACCGCGGCGCCGGGTGTTCGGATCGGTCAGCTTCATCTGCCAGATGTCCCCTATCTTTAGCTGCTTCTGCGGGTTGCCGCTTCGCGGGGCCGCGAAACGGCGGCCCTAGAGCGCGCCCTGATTCCTGGCACGGTCACGCAACTGTTCCGGCGTCGTCGTACCCATGGTGTCGTCGTCTTGGCCCAGGTAGGTGCCTTTTTCGAACAGGAGGATTCGGTCCTGTTCCTCTTCCTTGCAGCCGACCAGCAGCGCACCGCCAAGCAGAGCGGCCAGTCCCAATGCCAGGGAACTGCTCTTGGACTTCATCAGGTTACCCCTCCTCGATAGCCCCTGCGGCGGCGCCTCGGCGCCGGGGCCGGTTTCGTTCGATAGCCTGCCGGTTACGCGCCGGACGGCATCGCCGAAGCCTTGCTGTTTCATGAAACGCCGTCTTCCCCGCCGCCCCTGCAGTCTCGAAACTGCGAGTCCCGGCGAGCCTATGACGGTTCTTGCTCCCGGCAGCTTACGCTGCCTTTGGGGAGGCAAAGGGGGGCGACGCACCTTCGTCCGTCGCCCCCTCGACCTGGTATCAAGCGGTCACGGCGCAGCCATCCCGACGTAGACGCCGGTGCTGCCACGCCCCGACCGGGCGATCAGGAACCGCCCTTCTGCTCGTAGGCCGTACCCCAGCCCCATGCACCGGAGCCGAAGCCGCGGGCGACAACACGCTCGCGGTAGATGTCGGAGACGGTGTCGCCGTCACCGGCCAACAGCGCCTTGGTCGAGCACATCTCCGCACAGAGCGGCAGCGTCCCCTCCGCCAGACGGTTGCGGCCGTACTTGGCGAACTCGGCAACGGAGTTGTTCTCCTCCGGACCGCCAGCGCAGAAGGTGCACTTGTCCATCTTGCCGCGGCTGCCGAAGTTGCCCGCCTGCGGATACTGCGGCGCGCCGAAGGGGCAGGCATAGAAGCAGTAACCGCAACCGATGCAGAGGTCCTTCGAGTGGAGAACCACGCCTTCGTCGGTCTGGTAGAAGCAGTCGACCGGGCAGACCGCCATGCACGGCGCATCGGAGCAGTGCATGCAGGCCACCGAGATCGAACGCTCGCCCGGCTTGCCGTCATTGATGGTGACGACCCGACGACGGTTCACGCCCCAAGGGACTTCGTGCTCGTTCTTACAGGCCGTGACGCAGGCGTTGCACTCGATGCAGCGCTCGGCGTCGCAGAGGAACTTCATTCTTGCCATTAGAGTTTCTCCCTCAGGCCCTTACGCCGGCTCGATGCGACAGAGAGTGGCCTTGGTCTCCTGCATGTTGGTGACCGAGTCGTACCCGTAGGTCTGCATGGTGTTGCAGGCCTCGCCGAGCACGTAGGGATCGGAGCCGACGGGATACTTGCCCCGCAGGTCCTCGCCCTGCCAATGACCGCCGAAGTGGAACGGCATGAAGGCCACGCCGTTGCCGACGCGCTCCGTCACCATGGCCTTGACCTTGACCTTGGAGCCCTCGGGACCGTGCACCCAGACCATCTGCCCGTCGCGGATGCCGGCATCGTTGGCATTCACCGGGTTGATCTCGACGAACATGTCCTGCTGCAACTCGGCCAGCCAGGGGTTGGAGCGGGTCTCGTCGCCGCCGCCTTCGTACTCGACCAGTCGGCCCGACGTCAGAATGATCGGGTAATCCTGGGAGAAGTCCTTCTCCTGGATCGACTTGTAGAGGATCGGCAGACGGTACATCCGACGGTCCTCGTAGGTCGGGTAGTCGGCGACCAGGTCGCGCCGGCTGGTGTAGAGCGGCTCGCGGTGCAACGGCACCGGATCCGGGAAGTTCCACACCACGACACGGGCCTTGGCGTTGCCGAAGGGCGCACAGCCATGCTTGATCGCGACGCGCTGGATGCCGCCCGAGAGGTCGGTCTTCCAGTTCGTCTTCTCGCCGGCGATGCCCTCGATGGTCGCACGCTCCTCGGCGGTCAGGTCGCTGTCCCAACCGAGCTCCTGGAGCATGGCCATCGTGAACTCCGGATAGCCGTCCTTGATCTCCGAGCCCACCGGGTAGCTGCCCTCTGCGAGCAGGTTGTCCCCGTCGCGCTCCACGCCGAACCGGGCGCGGAAGCAGAGGCCGCCTTCGGCAACCGGCTTAGAGGTGTCGTAGAGGTTCGGCGTCCCCGGATGGTTCATCTCGGCCGTGCCCCAACAAGGCCAGGGCAGACCGTAGAAATCGCCGTCGGCCGGACCGCCCTTCGCCTGAAGGGTGGTCTTGTCGAAGGTCGCCTGGTTCTGCATGTGCAGCTTCAGACGTTCCGGCGACTGACCGGTGTAGCCGATCGTCCACATGCCGCTGTTGATCTCGCGCAGCGTGTCTTCGATCGACGGGACGGTTCCGTTGACGGTGATCTTTTTGAACATCTCGTCGGCGAAACCGAACTTCTGGGCGAGCAGGTAGACGATCTCCTGGTCCGTCTTCGAGTCGAAGAGCGGATCGATCACTGCCTCGCGCCACTGAAGCGAGCGGTTGGACGCCGTGGCCGAGCCGTAGGTCTCGAACTGCGTCGTCGCCGGCAGCAGGTAGACGCCGTCGGTGCGGTCGTGCATCACGGCCGTCATCGTCGGGAAGGGATCGATCACCACCAGGAGATCGAGCTTCTTCATCGCCTTCTGCATGTCGGGCAGGCGGGTCTGCGAGTTCGGAGCGTGGCCCCAGAAGACCATGGCCCGCAGGTTGTCCGGCTGGTCGAGGTCTTCCTTGGCCTCGAGCGCCAAGTCGAACCAGCGGGACACCGGCACGCCGGAGGACTCCATCAGGTCCTTCGAGGCGAAATGGGATTTGAGATACTCGTAGTCGACATCCCAAACGCGCGCCCAGTGCTTCCAGGACCCCGCCTTCAGACCGTAGTAGCCCGGCAGCGTGTGGCAGAGCACACCGAGGTCGGTCGCCCCTTGCACGTTGTCGTGGCCGCGGAAGATGTTGGTGCCGCCGCCCGAAGTGCCGATCACGCCAAGGGCCAGACCCAGGGCACAGTAGGCCCGGGTGTTATTGTTGCCGTTGGTGTGCTGGGTGCCGCCCATGCACCAGATGATGGTGAAGGGACGGTTGTTGGCGAGCGTACGCGCGACGCGGCGGAGCTGCGAGCCCGGCACGCCGGTGACGCGCTCGGTCTCCTCCGGAGTCCACTTCGCAACCTCGGCCCGGATCTGGTCCATGCCCCACACGCGCTGGCGGATGAACTCCTTGTCCTCCCAGCTGTTCTCGAAGACGTGCCAGAGGATGCCCCAGACCAGAGCCACGTCGGTGCCGGGACGGAACCGCACGTACTCGTCGGCGTGGGCCGCCGTACGAGTGAAGCGCGGATCCAACACGATCATCGGCGCGTTGTTCTGCTCCTTGGCCTTCAGGATGTGCTGCAACGACACCGGGTGCGCCTCGGCGGGATTGCCGCCGATCAGGAAGATGCCCCGGCTGTTGTGAATGTCGTTGTAGCTGTTGGTCATCGCGCCGTAGCCCCAGGTATTGGCGACGCCGGCGACCGTGGTGGAGTGGCAGATCCGCGCCTGGTGGTCGACGTTGTTCGTCCCCCAGAAGGCTGCGAATTTGCGGAACAGGTAGGCCTGCTCGTTGTTGTGCTTGGCCGAGCCGAGCCAGTAGACCGAGTCGGGACCGCTGGAATCGCGAATCTCCAGCATCTTGTCGCCGATCTCGTTGATCGCCTCTTCCCAGCTGACCTTCTGCCACTTGCCGTCGACCAGCTTGGTGGGATGCTTCAGGCGGCGCTCGCCGTGTGCGTGCTCGCGCACCGAAGCTCCCTTGGCGCAGTGAGCGCCGAGGTTCAGCGGGCTGTCCCAGCCCGGCTCCTGACCCGTCCAAACGCCGTTCTGGACCTCCGCGATCACGGTGCAGCCGACCGAGCAGTGGGTGCAAACCGACTTCTTGATCTGCACGGCACCGCTGGCGGGCGCCGCTGCGGACGCCTTCTTCACCTTGCCGAAGGTCAGGGCACCGGCTGCGGCGAGACCGCCGGCAGCAAGCCCGGAACGCTTCAGGAAGGTACGGCGGTCAATCGCGCTGCCGGCCAGGCCGTTCAGCGCTTTCGACAAACGGGGGCCAGTTGCAACCCCATTCGTCTTTCTGGTGAGCATTGACCTCTCCTGAGTTATTCGAAGTTTTGTGCCGGGTTCCGTTAGAACCTGGCCAGGTCGTAGTAGGTCTTGACGAGGGCCGTCTCGCGATAGCCCGCCGCCGTGGGCGAGGTCACCGTCTCGGCCGCTTCGGCCTCGTCAGTGCCCAGCGCGATCGCGGCTCCGGCCGCCGCCGCCGACCCGAGGGTGGCGGTGCGGAAGAAGTCGCGGCGGCTGACGCCCGTCTTCTCGTTTTTCTCCATGGGCTTCACCTTCATCCTCTGGTGAACCGTTGTTCCGATGCGGTGTCCTCCCGATCCCAGGAGGGGCCCACCGCCGGCCCCAAGTCCGGCCCACTGCGCCGGACGGCCCCTAGGTGGCCATCTCGAAGGCCTGCATCTCGATCGCCAGGAAGAGGCGCCCGAGCGTGCCGACCGGCATGTAGAAGCGTGCGGCCTTGGCCGCCTCCAGGTCCTCGAAGAACCGGGGCGCCCAAACCGCGATGTGTCTGTCGAAAAAGTCGCGCTGCGTCGCCAGATCGGCCGGCGCCCCGAAGGCTCCGGTGATCAGCGCCGCCATCATCTCCATCTCGGATGCGATGCCGTCTTCGGGCTCCTTGACCTCGTCCGCCCGCGCCAGGCCGAGGCGCACCATATCGTCGCGCAGCTTGGCCAGCGGCTTCTCGTGCAGAAATCCGGTGAGGTAGTAGCTGCCGAAGGGCACCAGCTCGCCCTGGCCGATGCCGATGAAAAGCTCGAAATGCTCCTGGCGAACATCGGCCGCGCTGGTGCCCTGGGTCGCGCGCGCCAGCGCGGTCAAGGCGTCGCCCAATTCGCCGTCGCCACCGTGCAGGCCCGCAAGCTCGTCGAGCAACGCCTGATCGGGCGCATCGCCCAGCAGGCGTGCGAGCAACCCGTACCACTGGGCGCGCAGATCGTCCTCTTCCGCGATCCGACGATCTCTATCTGTCTCGGCGACCTGCGCCAAATTATCCCTCCTAACGGGCTTGGCGCGGCTTTGAGGAAGAGGATCGAACCGGTCAGACTCTATCCGGCAATCTCTCCCTGCGAGCCGTCTTTAAACCCGCAAATCCCTAGGTTATCCAGGGATTTTTCTTGTTTCGTTCAAGGTATTAGAGGCTTCGGTCAGGGCTGTGTCAACACTGGGACATGCTGCAATTGCGAACACAAAGTCGCACTGTGAAATGCGACTGGAGACTGAAAATCCACAGACCATTCTCGCAGGTTTTTTGTGGTTACCGAGCGTTTACCAAACCGCGTGAAAAGCCATTCAAAGTCCGCCCGAGCCCTCGGAAGAGGCATCCGAGGAACCGGAACCCCCTGAAAAGATGCCCCAACGGCGCTGTGCGGCACGCCCTTTTTCAGGCATCCGCGTGCGTTCTGAAACCCCCGCGACCGCATGAGACGCCGCCAAGACGTCTTTCGGCTCCGCCCCCGGAGAATCCGGCGGAGGTGTGGAGAGCAGGTCGCCTGCAACCTCGGGACCATAATCCCCCTCGGTCGACTCGGGCTCATCCGTCGCAGGGGCGTCGGCAGATTCGACGGCGCTTGCATCGCCGGCCTCGGCGCGCGGAGGCTGACCGACCGCGTCCTCCGACCTGTCTTCGGCCTGCGGTTCGGCCGCCGCTTCGGCCTCTTGGTCTTCCGGCAAGACGGCGCCTTTGCCGACCTTGAAGACGGTGTGCAGATTGGCGACCACGGTCGCGGCGTCGGTGTAGTCGAGATCGTAGTCGTTGAGGCCGTCGAGCAGTCCGAACACAGGGTTGCTGCGCCACAGCCTCCGCAGGGCCCGGCGCTTCAGCTCCTCGGGCACGCCTTCGCGCAAGAACGCCTTGAAGTCGCTGCCGGGTTCCAGCGTATCGGGATCGGGCAGCTCCGCCACCTCCTCCGGCGTGAGGGGGCGATCGCTCCGCTGCTCGACGTCGGCCAGTCCGCCTGTCTCCGGCGCCTCCTCGAGCGCAGGATCCGCCGCCGTCGGGCCCACCTCGTCCTTGAGGCCTTCTTCCGCTTGCACCGCCTGCTTGCGGCGTGCCCAGCGGGACAGAAAGGGCGCGTCGTCGTCAGCCATGTCCGGACCGTTTGCCGAAGCCCGCCTTGCGCGGATCGTGGGGCTTCCGCTTGCGCTTGTAGAAGGGCTGGTCGACATGGTGGCGGTCGACGAAGGTCTGCACGAAGGCGACCAGATCGGGCGGCATCACCACCGGCTCGACCAAGTCCTCGCCGCTGTCCAGATAATCCTGCGCCTCATAGGGGCAGACGGTGACGTGCACCGGCACCCATTCGTGCGCCACCTCCAGGTCGACGCCGGCGCGCAGCACCACGAAGACCCGCGGCGGCTCCTGGCTCAGGTTGACCTTGTAGCCTTCGGTTTCCTTGCGGAAGAGGTCGCAGGCCAGCGTACCGGCGTGAAAGTGCTCCCAATCGCCGTCTTCGTCGGTGCCGTCGCCTTGCCCCGAGCGCAGGCTGCGCCAGGGCCCCTCGGCGTCCAGCGCGGGCGCGCCAGGGATCACGGCGACCGCGCGCCAGGCGTGCTTGATCCAGCGGTTCTCGACGGCACGCTTTTCCAGCACCACCCCCAAGGGCACCGAGTCCTTAATCTCGGTCACAAGCGATGATCCCTCCTGAAGTGCCGGGCTGCATCGGCCTCGGCATCCTGTTCCGTTTCGTATAACCTTTAGGCCGAACATAGGATGCCGCGGCGCTGCCGTCATCCTTACGGAGTCTGCGGGAATTCGCCGGGCCGCCGGTGGCGCCTGATCTGAGTCAACGCGCCGGATACGCACAGCCTGCGAGGCTGACCGCTCGATCTGGATGGACCAAAACGTCAGCGACAGGGAATACAGGTATGTACGGCGAACACCACGACCTCGTGCACGAACTGCCGGAGCACCGGGAGGCGATCCACACCCTCAAGACCGAGAACGCTCACTTTGCGCGGCTGTTCGAGCAGTACCACGAGGTCGACAAGCATATTCGCCGCGTCGAGCAGGAGATCGAAGTCGTCAGCGACGAGCACGCCGAAGAGCTGAAGCGCAAGCGTCTGGCGCTGAAGGACGAGCTTTTCGCCATGATCCGCAAACACGAGGATGCCGCTGCCTAGCGCGCGGCGGCCGAGCGAAAGCGGAGCCGATGCCGCTCCGCAACGCCCTTTCGGCCTTGGCCCTGGCCGCTGCGCTGGCGGTCGGCACAGGGGGCTCGGCCTTTGCGCAGACCACCGGTGATGCGGCCAACGCGACGGTCGTCGACCTGGAACTGGTGCTGGCCGCGGACGGCTCAGGCTCAATCGACGATCAGGAACTGCGGCTGCAACGCGAAGGCTATGCGGCCGCGATCACCCATGCCAACGTGCTCGCGGCCATCGCCGCCGGCGGCACCGGGCGCATCGCGGTGGCCTATGTCGAGTGGGGCGGCGCCGACTCCCAACATACAATCGTCGACTGGACCGTGATCGACGGTCCGGCCTCTGCCGCCGCCTTCGCCGCCGAGCTGCGCAGCCGGCCGCGGGCGGCGCGCGGCTGGAATTCCATCTCCGGGGCCATCGACTATTCAGCCGGCCTGATCCGCAGCAACGCCTTCGAGGGCGCGCGCAAGGTGATCGACGTCTCCGGCGACGGGCCGCAGCGCGGCGGCCGCCCGGTCGAGGCGGCGCGCGACGAAGCAGTGCTGAACGGCATCACCATCAACGCCCTGGTGCTGCGCAGCCCCGGCGGCGGCTATCCCGGCCCCGGCGGCATGCCGCTGGCGGATCACTATACCCTCTCCGTCATCGGCGGCTTCGGTGCCTTCGTGATGACCGCCGACCGCGGCGAGTCCTTCCGCAACGCCATCCTGGCCAAGATGATCCGCGAGATCGCCGACCGAGGCCCGACCGGCGCACAGCAGGCAGAGCGGTGATACTGTCCTAGAGGGCGATTCACGTTTCAGCTGGGATCGCCAGAGCGAGTCCGGCTGAGGCGATTCTGCTCTACCGTCGAACTGGACGGCAAAAGGCAAAGAGGCGTAGTCAGGAGAAGAGCGCGTCGCGGGAGCATGCGGCCTGGGCCGGCCGTTTCGCCCTCCCCCTCGCCGCGGCGCTCGTCCATTCGCCTCTAGCCGGGACTCTTCCGACCATGGATCTGCTGACCGCCGCCGAGACCTGCTTCCCGAACGACTATGCCAATGCCCGCGCACGCTTTCTGGCCGCCTGCGAAGGGCTGGGCGTGGAACCGGTCGCCTTCGTCAATCCACACCGCGGCCCAACGGGCGAGGAACTGGCGACCGACGCCGCCTGGTTCGGGCCGGAGGACGCCCGCGGCGTGCTGGTGATGATCAGCTCGACACACGGGGCCGAGGGCTTTCCGGGCTCCGCAGCCATGCTCGACTGGATCGGCTCGGGCGGCCCGGCGCATCTGCCCCGGGGGCTGGCCGTGCTGGCGGTGCATGCCATCAACCCCCACGGCTATGCCTGGCTGCGGCGGGTCACGGAGGAAGGCGTCGACCTCAACCGCAACTTCGTCGACTTCGCCGAACCGCTGCCGGAAAACCCGGGCTACGACATCCTGACCAAGCACCTGGTCCCGGAGTCCCTGGACGACACCACCCTGGCGACGGCCGACGCGGCGATCGACGCCTACCGCGGTCAGCACGGCCAGATCGGGCTCATGCTGGCGCGCACCGGCGGCCAGTATAATCATGCCGGCGGCATGTTCTACGGCGGCACCGGCCCGACCCACGCGCGCCAGACCCTGGAGCGGATCGTCGCGCAGTGGGCCCTGGCCGAGCGCGACCTCGTCGCCGTCGTCGACTATCACACCGGCCTGGGCCCCTTCGGCTACGGCGAACCGATCAGCGACCACACGCCGGACTCCATCAACGTGGAGCGGGCCAAACGCTGGTACGGCCGCTCGGTGACACAGCCGCGCCTCGGCACCTCTTCCTCGGTGCCGAAGACCGGGCTCGCCGAGTACGGCTGGGAACGGATGCTCGGGCCGAAGGTCAGCTTCGTGGCGCTGGAGTACGGCACCTTCCCGCCGGCCAACGGACTGAGCGTTCTGCGCGCCGATCACTGGCTGCACAATACCCGCAACGTCGACTGGGACGATCCCGTCACCCAGGAGATCAAGCGCGCCGTCAAGGACCACTTCGCGCCCGCCGACCTGGACTGGCGCGAGATGGTGATCTTCCGCAGCCGCCAGATCCTGCGGCTCGGCCTCGCGGGCCTGGAGCGGGAACTGGCGTAAGGCGCCGACGTCGGAACGGCCGGAGCGAGCGGAGCGCAGATGGACCTCGTCACCCAGGTGGTGCTGCCGCTGGCGCTGGCCTTCATGATGTTTTCCATGGGCCTGGCCCTGGTCGCCGACGACTTCAAGCGGGTGGTGGCGCGGCCGAAGGCCTTCGCCGTCGGCGCGCTCTGCCAGATGCTGCTGCTGCCGCTGATCGCCCTGGCGCTGGTGCTGGGCTGGCAGGCCAGCTTCGGCCTCGACCCCGTTCTCGCCGTGGGCTTCCTGATCCTGGCCGCCTGCCCCGGAGGCGTGACCTCCAACCTCTTGACCCATCTAGCGAAAGGCGACACTGCCCTCTCGATCAGCCTGACGGCGGTGATCTCGCTGGCCAGCGTCGTCACCCTGCCCTTCATCGTGAACTTCGGCATCGACCTCTTCCTCGGTCAGGAGGCGGTGCACCTGCCGCTGGCCAAGACGGTGGCCGGCATCTTCGCCATCACCACGGTGCCGGTGCTGGTCGGCATGGCGCTGCGCCGCTGGGCGCCGGCCACGGCCCTGCGCCTGGAGCCGCCGGCGCGCGCCCTGGCCACGGCGCTGTTCGTGCTGATCGTCGCCGGGGCGGTCGCGGCCGAGTGGGACCTGGTGCGCCGCAGTTTCGGCGAGGTCGGCGCCGCCGTGCTGACGCTCAACCTCGCCACCATGGCCCTGGGCTGGACGGTCGCCCGCGCCGCCCGCCTGGACCGCCGGGCCGGCATCGCGATCTCCCTGGAGACCGGCCTGCAGAACGGCACTCTGGCGATCTTCGTCGCCGCCACCCTGCTGGGCAACGACGCCATGATCGTGCCCGCCGGCGTCTACTCCCTGGTGATGTTCTTCACCGCCGGCGCCTTCGTGGCCTTTCTGCTGCGCCGCCCGGCGGTGGCGG
>JANQPZ010000166.1 GCA_028285215.1 Rhodovibrionaceae bacterium
CGCAGCCTCGCGCAACCCGAACGGACGATGACGCCGGCGCTGGCGCGCGACGTCGTCACCGGCGGCTACTGGGTCAAGCCGCCGGCGCCGGGCGCGGAGCTGGCCATCGCCTACAGCGGCGCACTGGCGCCGGAGGCCTTGGCGGCCTGGGAGCAGGCGGTGGAAGACGTCGCGCGCCAGCGCCGGCGTCATCGTCCGTTCGGGTTGCGCGAGACTGCGCGTCGAGAGGCGCAGATAGACCGAGCCGCCGCTCGAATCGCGCAGCCAGTCGGTGCCCGGCAAGGCATCCCGGCCGGGGTGCGCGGCATCGCGCTGCAGATAGTCGAAAGACCAGCTCAGCAAGGCCGCAAGCTCGTCCACGTAGGCCGGCTCGAAACTGGCGAGGCCGTCCTGGGACAGACCGATCAAAGGCGTGCCGACGGACTGGTGCGCGCCCCCCTCCGGCGCCAGCGTGACCCCCGACGGCGTCGCCACCAAGATGAAGCGGGCGTCCTGATAGCAGGCGTAGTTGAGGGCATCGAGGCCGCGCGCGATGAAGGGGTCGTAGAGCGTGCCGATCGGCAGGAGCCGCACCCCGAAGAGGGAATGGCTGAGCCCGAGGGCCGCCAGCAGGATGAAGAGGTTGTTCTCGGCGATGCCAAGCTCCAGGTGCTGGCCCTCCGGCGACATGCCCCAGCGCTGGGCCGGGACCACCTTCTCCGACTTGAAGACGTCCTCGCGCGGATGGCGGTCGAAGATGCCGCGGCGGTTCACCCAGCCGCCGAGGTTGGTCGACACGGTGACGTCCGGCGAGGTGGTCACCAGCCGCTCCGCGAGCCGGCTGTCCTGGCGTGCCAGGTCGGCCAGAATCCGCCCGAAGCCTTCCTGGGTCGACATCCGCTCCGCCTTCACCTCCAGCAGCGGAGGCACCTCGACCTGCGGCGCGGCGTAACGGCGGCGGCCTTGGGCGTTGAAGGGCGTGCGATCCAGAAAGGCCTGCAGGCGCTCCGCCGGCTGGTCCAGGCCGGCGAAGCGGTCCCACTCCTGCCCCGGCGGAACGGCGTTGGCCGCCTGGAAGCTGGCCATCTGCTCGGGATTCATCAGGCCGGCGTGGTTGTCCTTATGGCCCGCGAAGGGCAGGCCGTAGCCCTTGATGGTGTAGGCGAGGAAGCAGGTCGGACGGTCGTCCCCGGCCAGGGTTTCGGCTTCGACCTCCCGGAAGGCTTCCAGCACGGCCTCCATGTCGTTGCCGCCGAGGTTCGTCATCAGGGCCTGCAGGCCGTCGTCGTCATGGGCATCGAGCAGCGCGCGCAGTCCGGGCTCCTCCCCGAGGTCGCGCAGCAGGTGCTCGCGCCAGGCCGCGCCGCCCTTGTAGACCAACGCCGAGTAGAGCGAATTCGGGCAGTCGTCGATCCACTGGCGCAGTGCCGCCCCGCCCGGCCGTGCGAAGGCCGCCTGCAGGCGCTTGCCGTACTTCACCGTCACGACGCGCCAGCCCATGGTGTGAAAGAGCTGGTCGATCTGGCCGAACAGCCGATCGGTAACGACGGCATCCAGGCTCTGGCGGTTGTAGTCGATGATCCACCAGACGTTCCGGACGTCGTGCTTCCAGCCCTCCAGCAAGGCCTCGTAGACATTGCCCTCGTCGAGCTCGGCATCGCCGACGAGCGCGACCATGCGTCCGCGCCGGCGCCCCTCCGGCAGCAGGCCCTTCAGCGCAACGTAGTCCTGTACCAGGCTGGCGAAGGAGGTCATGGCCACGCCCAGGCCGACCGACCCGGTCGAGATGTCCACGTCGTCGCCGTCCTTGGTGCGCGAGGGGTAGGACTGGGCGCCGCCGAAGGCGCGGAAGCGCTGCAGCTTGTCGACCTCCTGGTTGCCCAGGAGATACTGGATGGCATGGAACACCGGGCTGGCGTGCGGCTTGACCGCGACCCGGTCCTCGGGCTGCAGCACCTCGAAGTAGAGGGCCGTCATCAGGGTCACCAGCGATGCGCAGGAGGCCTGATGGCCCCCGACCTTCAGGCCGTCGCGGGACTCCCGCAGATGGTTGGCGTTATGGATCGTCCAGCTCGAAAGCCAGAGGATCTTGCGCTCCAGCGCCCGCAGCAGCTCCAGTGTCCGGCTGTCGACGACCGGGACGCGCCCTTGGACGCCCCCCTCGGCCGGATCCTGAACGGGGGCGATCTGAGGTGTGCTGGGCGGCGTCATGGCAGCGCGTCTCGCATGTCTTGGTTGGATTTGCGGTTATACCGCCGCGGCCCGCTTCCCGAAAGCCGTTGTCTGAGACCGCCAGTCCGCCACCCGCGGCGGCCGGCCGAGAAATCCATGGGGTGCGCCTTCTTATCTCAGCATTGAATCGCTAAATGAGCGAGATCGAATCCATTGCGAAGACAGATTGAACCTCCATGCTCGACCTGGATCTCCTGCGCAGCTTCGTCGCGATCGTCGAGCTGGGCGGTTTCACGCGGGCTGCGGAACGGCTCGGCCGCACGCAGTCGACCATCTCGCTGCAGATCAAACGGCTGGAAGAGACCTTGGGCAAGCGGCTGCTCGATCGCGACAGCCGGCAGATCGCGCTGACGTCGGACGGCGAGCGTCTGCTCGGCTACGCCCGGCGTATCCTGCAGCTGACCGAGGAGGCACGCGAAGCCGTCGCGGAGCCCGAGGTCGAGGGCCTCGTGCGGCTGGGCACGCCCGAGGACTTCGCCACCCACCGCCTGCCCCGCGTGCTGGCGGACTTTGCCCGCAGCCACCCCCGCGTGGCTCTGGAGGTCCACTGCCAGCTCACGGTCCTGCTGAACGAAGGCTTCGAGCGCGGCGATTACGATCTGGTGCTGGTCAAACGCGACCCGGAGGGCCCGAGTTCGGGCGAACGGGTGTGGCGCGAACCGCTGGTCTGGACGGGCGGCGCCGGGTTCGACTACGGCGTGCGCGGGCGCAGCGGCCCCCTGCCTCTGGTGCTCTCGCCGCAGCCCTGCGTCTATCGCAAGCGGGCGCTCTCCGCCCTCGATGCCCATGGCCGGCCTTGGCGGATCGCCTACACCAGCACCTCCCTGGCAGGCACCCTGGCCGTGGTGGAGGCCGGTCTAGGCGTGACCGTCCTGCCCAAGGACATGGTGGCCAGCAGCCTGCGGGTTCTGGACGGGGAAAGCGGCCTGCCGGACCTGGCGGACACGGAAATCGCCCTGCTGCGCGCGCCCGGCCTGACGCCCGCGGCGCAGCGATTGGCCGATCACATCGTTCAGGCTCTGGAGGTGCCTCGCTAAGGCCAAGCGGGCCGGACGTCGGGACGCCCACCGTCTAGACAACCGCAGATGGGTGCCCCGTCTTCGCCGGGGCCGGGATCAGTTTTCGATCGGCTTACCGAAGGCCTGGTGAAAGGTCTCCAGGTTGAGCGTACGGCGCTCGTCGATGAAGCGCTGATCGTTCTTCGCCACGAGAAAATCGTAGTGCACATGGGCGATCCCCTGGGGATCCGGCACCACTTCGATGACCCGTGCGGTTTCGACGATCCCGCTCGGATTCTGCCGGCGAAAGACCGCCCCTTCGCGAACGCCATCTTTCCAATGGGGTCCGCGTCCCATAAGGCCTCCAACAAATTCAATCAGGCTCACGCGATTTGCCCCCTTCTTCCCTGGGTTGCGTACAGCCCACCAGTCCACCGAGTCTCTCTGTACGTAAGTTCCTCTAAATTATCGGTTAACAAGCCGAGAGGTGTGATTTCAAGCTATGCCGCACCTTCGGCCTGTAAGATCGATAGGACAGCGGGGAGACGATCAGGGATATCGTCGGCTATCAACCCAGGGCCGAAATCCTGCGCCGCCCGCCCTTGGATCCAGACGCCGGCCGCCGCGGCCTCGAAAGGCGGCAGTCCCTGCGCCAGCAAGGCCGCGATGACGCCGCTGAGAACGTCGCCCGCTCCGGCCGTCGCCAGTTCCGGCGGAGCGGCCGCGTTGATTGCGGCGCGACCGTCCGGCGCGGCGACGATGCTGTCGTAGCCCTTGAGCACGAGGATGCCCCCGATCTCCGCGGCGGCGGCGCGGGCGCGCTGAAGCTTGTCGCCCCCGCGCTCCCCGAACAGACGGGCGAACTCGCCTTCGTGCGGCGTGACGACCAGCGGGCCCTTGCGCCGCGCCGCCAGATCCTGCGGCGCCCCCGCGAAGCAGGTCAGGGCATCGGCATCCAGCAGCGTTGCCCGGCCGCTGGCCAACGCGGCCTCCACCTGCAGGCGCGCCGCAGGATCCGTCCCCAGGCCCGGCCCCAGAAGCAGGGCCGACTTGCGCCGGTCCTCCAGCAGCGCCGCGTAGGCCTCCGGCGTGTCGGCCGGCAGCACGATCAGGCTGTCCAAACGCTGCTGATAGGTCCCGCGCGCCGCCTCCGGCGCCGCCAGGGAGACCAGGCCCGCTCCGCAGCGCAGGGCCGCACGCGCGGCGAGCCGCGCCGCACCGGTCATGATGCGCCCGCCGGCGATCAGCAGGTGCCCGAAGTCGTACTTGTGCGAAGCGGGGTCGCGCCAACGCAAGCGGTCGCGCCACAGCGGCGGTGCGTTTTCCCAGACGCTCGGCGCGATCTCCTCCAGGACGGCGGCGGGCACGCCGATCTGGGCAAGCTCCAGGTCGCCGCAGAGCTGCCGGCCCGGCAGCAGGAGATGCCCCGGTTTCTTGCGAAAGAAGGTGACCGTCGCCGTCGCCCGGAGACAGAGCGCGCCCAGCGGCCGCCCGCTGTCGCCGGACAGCCCGCTGGGCACGTCGACCGCGACGCTTGGCAGAGCCTTGCGGTTGAGCGCCTCGACAACGGCGGCGGCGGGCCCCTCCAGGGCCCGGCTGAGCCCGGCGCCGAACAGGGCGTCTATCGCGAGATCGGCCCAGTCCTCCACCGCGGCGCGTCCGGCCGCCTCGCTCAAGGGCTCGACCGCGCCCTCCCAGAGCGCGGCATGATGCGCAGCGTCACCGCGCAAGGCGTCCCGATCGCCCAGCAGCAGGAGCCGCACCGGCCATCCGGCGGCCGCCAGCAAGCGCGCCGCGACGAAGCCGTCGCCACCGTTGTTTCCAGGGCCGCAGAGCACCAGCGTCCGGCAAGGCGCCCAGCGGCGCTCGACGCACCTCGCCACGGCCAAGCCGGCGGCGGCCATCAGCTCCACGCCGGGCACGCCCCGCTCCACCGCCGCCCGGTCCGCCCGGCCCATCTCCTCCGTGGTCAGCAGCAGGTTCTCCGGCGCCTTCATGGCTCTCCTTCCTTCCCTATCAGGGCGCAAGCCCAGCAGGATGCGGACATTGTGCGCCGCAGCAACGGCAGTATGGTTAAAGCCACCGCATTCCAACGGCTTACGACGGCGAAATGCGCTTGCCAAGGGCCCATCGGCCCATCACCATTTGTGTATATGAAAAGAAGCCGTCGACCCCCCGACCGGCCGCCAAATGGGAGTGAAGTGACGCCATGACCGGCAAGAAGGAACGTGGACTCTTCGAACTTTATCAGCAGGACCCGGAACGCGCCGACCGAGTGGTTTTCGGCCGGGTCGCCCACAGCGACCGCCGCGGCTTTCTGAAAGGCGCCGGCCTTGCCACGATGGGCGCCGTGCTGGGCGCGAGCATTCCCTTTCACCGCAACATGCCGGTGGGTCTGATCCCCGAGGCCCTGGCCCAGAGCGACGAAAGCGTTCTCTTCGAGACCAAGGACGGGCTGACGCTTCTGAACGACCGCCCGATCAATGCCGAAACGCCCGCGCATCTGCTCGACGATGCGATTACCCCGAACGACCGCTTCTTCATCCGCAACAACGGCCTGGTGCCGCAGTTCGCCATCGACGGCGATGCCGGCGGCTGGACGCTCACCGTCGACGGCGAGGTCAACAACCCGCTCGAACTCACGCTCGACGATTTGAGGAGTAATTTCGAAACAGTGAGTTACGAGCTTCAGCTCGAGTGCGGTGGGAACGGTCGCAGCGCCTTCAACCCGCCCGCGCGCGGCAATCAGTGGACCGTCGGGGCGATCGGCAACGCGGTCTGGACCGGCGTCCGCTACGCCGACGTGCTGGGGGCCGCGGGCGTCAAGGACACCGCCGTCTACACCGGGCACTTCGGACTCGACCCCCATCTGTCCGGCGACCCGACCAAGATCCCGATCTCGCGCGGCGTGCCGCTGTGGAAGGCCATGGAGCCGCACAGCCTGATCGCCTTCGAGATGAACGGCGAGCCGATCCCCGCCCTGCATGGCTTCCCGGTCCGCACGGTCTGCGCAGGCTGGCCCGGCTCGGCGTCGCAGAAGTGGCTCAACCGCATCCAGGTCCGGGCCGACGTGCACGACGGCCCCAAGATGGGCGGCCAGAGCTACCGCATGCCCGCCTTCCCCGTCGCGCCCGGCGACGAGGTGGCGCACGAGGACATGCGGATCATGGAGTCCATGCCGGTGAAGTCGATCATCACCTCGCCGCGCAGCGAGTCCGTCCTGCCGCTGGACAACCGCAGCATCGGCGTTCGCGGCCATGCCTGGGCGGGCGAACGCTCCGTGGCCCAGGTCGATCTCTCCATCGACTTCGGGGCGACCTGGATCCGGGCGGACCTCGATCCGCCGGCCAACAAGTACGCTTGGCAGACCTGGCGCCAGGTCATCCGACTGCCGTCGCAGGGCTACTACGAGATCTGGTCGCGGGCGACGGACGAGGCGGGCACCCAGCAACCCTTCACCGTCGGTTGGAACCCTCGCGGCTACGGCAACAACGCCATGCACCGCGTCTCTCTGCGCGTGCCGAGCTGAGAGGTGACATGACCCTGTCGAAACGCCTTCTCGCGGTGCTTGCCGCCGGCTTGCTCTTCGGAGCCGGCGGGAGCCTCGTTTTCGAAGCCGATCGCGCTGTGGCCGCCATCGTCAACAGCCCGGAGGACATGCCCCAGGGCGAGGGCCGCGACACCGTCTTCTACATGTGCTCGGCCTGCCACTCGATGGCGATCGTCACCCAGCAGGGCCTGTCCCGGAAGCGCTGGGCCGATGTGCTGGACTGGATGGTCGAGGAGCAAGGCATGGCCGAGCTCGACGACGTTACGCGCAACGAGATCCTGGACTACCTCGCCGCGCACTACGACGAGGAATAGACGCGCAACGAACTGACGAGATTATCGAGGCTTCTGGCTCGAACAGACTGGCGGAAGACCGATTGGATGACGGGGGCGATGCCGGGGGGCGTCGCCCCCGTTCTTACCATCCGAGCCTTTCGCGCTTCGCCGCCGTTCGGCGCAGGTCGCTTCAGCGAAGATCCGAGGACAGCTTGCGCAGATCCGCAAGCGCGGCGACCGCGCCGTTGCGGACGAACTCGACATCGCTGTGTCCGAGGATCAGTCGATGGCCGCGCGCCAGCAGTTGCGCGGCAGAGCGGCCGGGGAACACGATCGACCCCAGCACGCGGCCGGCGGCCACGGCCGCCGTCTCGACGCGCTCGATCAGGGCCTGGACGTCGGGGTGCTCCGTCTGCCCCAGCAGGCCGGCGTCCGCCGAAAGATCCATCGGGCCGATGAACAGCACGTCGACACCCGGAACGGCCGCGATCTCCTCGATGGCCTCGACGCCGCGCAGCGTTTCGATCTGCGCGATGACCAAAAGCTTCTCGTTGATCGTCGCCAGATAGTCGTCCGTCTGCAGACCGAAAGCGGTGGCCCGAACGATACCGGGCGCGGCGCCCCGCAGGCCCTCGGGCGGGTACTTGCAGGCGGCCACCGCTGCCGCCGCCTCTTCCGGGCTGGAGACCGCAGGAATCATCACGCCGGCCGCGCCGCTGTCCAGGGCGCGCTTGATCTCCACCGGGTCGTTCCAGGGAACGCGCAGCAGGGGCGTGCAGGCCGTTCCCTTGACGGCCTGGAACTGTGCGACGGCATCGCGGTAGGAGCCGGCGCCATGCTCCAGGTCGACCATCACGCAGTCGAACCCGGCTTCCGCCAGGATCTCGGTCGCCATGGAGGCGCTGAGCTGAGACCAGAAACCGAAGCAGGGCTGGCCCGCGACCAGCCGCGCCTTGAGGTCGCCGTAGGAAAGCATCCTGCGCGTCTACTCCTCGATGGGGATGCAAAAGGCGGCCGGCGCCTCGCTCCGTAAGCGGCCGCAGAGTTCCTCCGCCGAGGCGCGCTCCGAAAAGCGGCCGGCAAGCAATCGAAAACGTCCCTCGCCCGCTGCCGTCTCGATCTGCTCGGCCCTGAGCGCCGAGACGCTGCCGGCGAGCTGCGCGGCCAAACGCTGCGCTTCCGCGGCGTCGGCGGCCGAGCCGAGCCAGACGCGCCAGGCACCGTCCCCGGTTTCGATCCCGTCCGAGGCACCCGCTTGCGCCGGGGGGTCTGTCGGCCCACGCGCCGCGATCTGTTCCGGCTGCGGCTGGTTCGGGGTCTGGGTCTGGGGTTGCGGATCTGCCGCAGCTTCGGCCGAGGCCACCTGGGGGCGACGCGGCGGGACCGGCGGCAGGTCACGGGGCGCCGTATCGGCCGCGGCCGGGCCTGCCGGCTGGGGTGTCGCTGCGGGGGCCGCCGGCACAGGAGCAGACGGCACCGGAGCAGACGGCACCGGAGCAGACGGCACCGAAGCAGACGGCACCGAAGCAGACGGCACCGGGGTCGCGGGCGCCGGGGCGACGGGCGCGGGGGTCGCGGAGGCTGCCGGGTCGGCCGGCGAGGTTTGGCCGACCGGCGGCGGGGTCGCCGTGGCGAGACTGGGCGCCAAACGTTCGACGCTTTGACGCGCGGCCACATGGCCCTGATCCGCTGCCCGCCGATACCACTCGACGGACCTCTGCAGATCGGCCTCGCGCTGAATCCCGCGCTCGAAGATCTGCCCGGCGGCGAACTGCGCTTCCGGAAGCCCGGCCGCAGCCGCCTGCAGGAACCAGTCGACGGCGCCGGCCTGGTCCCGCTCTATCCACTCGCCGCGGAACAGCGCCAGACCGAGATTATATTGGCCGTGCGGGTGGCCGAGCTGTGCCGCCTGGGCCCACAGGAGGACCGCCTGATCGGTATCGCGCGGCACCCCGCGCCCCTCGGCGTAGAAGCGCGCCAGGTTGTTGAGCGCCGCCGGCACGCCGCGTTCGGCCGCCTTCTCGTACCAGCCGACCGACTGTTCGATATCCGCCGGGAAGCCGGTCCCGCCGATCTCGTAGAGCTTGCCGAGACCGTACTGCGCCAGGGGCTCGCCGGCCTCGGCGGCCGGGGCCCAGATGTCATAGGCAGCCTGGGGATCGCCCGCCTCGAAGGCCGCAAGCCCCAGACGAAACGCCGGCGCGCTCTGAGCACTGGGATCCTGAGCTCCGGCAGCAGCTTGCCAACCGACCAGCAGCGCCAGCAGCGCAACCAGCACCGCCGTGAGCCCCGCCTTCCGGGCCTGTTGCTCCACGTCGTGCCTCATCGCTCCCCACGCCGGTCCAGGCCGTTTCGACCTCTTTTCAGTCTAACACGCTAGTCTTTTGCCCGGCGCCGCCGCAAGCGGGCCGCAAGCGCGCTCCAACGGCAGGAATCGAGCATTTTATCCGGTCGATTGTAGGTGTTGCTCTTGTTTGTCACAAAACGGGACATTAAGGAGACATTAACCATCTCCGAATAACTTAGGGATCGATGCATTTCGCCCTCCCGCCGGAGTGATTGCCGTGTCCGCTCGCCCGTTTACCCGCGATGCTTTCCGGCCCCTCCTCGGCCTGTCGATCCTGCTGATCGCCGCCGTTTTCTCCCTTCTGACCGCACGCCCGGCCGTTGCCGAGTCCGGGATCGCACCGCTGGTCTTGACGCCGGTCAGCCGAGGCGCGGCCCTGTCCTCGGACCTCGGACCTCTCGAAGCGCGGCTGAGGCTGACGGAAACCGACGAAGCCCGTCTGATGGGAGGCTCCACGGGGGTCGATCTCGGTTCGCTCCAACTGCAGGCAGCCTACGACGGCGATCTCTCCGGGCTGTTCGCCGCCCCCGGCGCTCTGAAGGTCTCGGCGACCGAGGCTCTGGGCAAACTCTTCAAGCGGAGCCGCTCTTTCGGTCTCAGCACGGCCTTGGGCGCAGCGCGCCTCGCGCTCGCCGCAGGTAGCGACCGCGAGGCCGGCGGGATTCTGGGGGCCGAACTGCAGGTCACGGACTCGCTGGGCAACCTGACCCTTCAGGCCGGCGGGAGCGCGGCCGGCCGGCGTCTGTTCGGGGCGCAGACCGTGCTCGATCTGACCTCGCGGCTGCGGATCGAACTGGGCGGCCGTCTGGAGGCCGATATGGAGTCGGCCGACCGCCGGGCGAAGGCGACGTCGGGACTGGCCCTGGGCTGGAGCGATGCCTTGGCAGAGGGCGACCGTCTGCGTGCGCAGGTCACCCGTTCGCCCGACGGCCTGGAGCGGCTGTCGGTCGGCTATGCGGCGCTTCTGGGCATCGGCCGCCTGCAGCTTCGCAGCGAAGGCGCCCCCGATCTCGACGAATACGCGGCCCGGGCAGAATGGCGGCTCGAATTCTAGATCGGACGCGCGCGCCCTGGGGCTGAATCGGCCCCATCAGGTGCCGACACCGTCACGTAGAAGCTTCGGGAAGCGATGGGGTGGCTGACCGGACTTGAACCGGCGACCTCCTGGACCACAACCAGGCGCTCTAACCAACTGAGCTACAGCCACCACAGGGAACGCGGCAGGACGGCACGACATCGGGCCCACCGCTGCGGGCCGCCGTCCGACGGCGCGAGCGCGGTAGATAAGCGGGCGGGCCACCGGGCGTCAAGCATGCTCGGCCCGCCCACGACAAGATCGCCGCGGGTCACCGCAAAGCCGCTTTCCCCCGGGACGATCCTGCTCTAATCGTAGGTGTAGAGCGTAATCCGCCGTTTTCTCCCGGACCGAAGAGATCTGCCCGCCGTGAGCGTACCGACCTCCCTGCACCCCGACGCGCGCCGCCCCAGCTCAGAACCATCGAAAAGCCTGCAACCGGTCCCAGCCCTCGGACGGCTGGGGACCGAGAGCGCCTTCGAGGTACTGGCCCGCGCCAAGGCGCTGGAAGCGGCCGGGCGCAGCGTCATCAACCTCGGGATCGGCCAGCCGGACTTCGCCCCGGCTCCGCATATCGTCGAGGCCGCGATCAAGGCGCTGCACGACGGTCACCACGGCTACACGCCGGCCGCCGGCCTGCCGCAGCTGCGCGAGGCCGTGGCCGCCGAACTGGAAACCCGCGCCGGCCGGAGGCTCGACCCCGACCGGGTGCTGATCGTGCCCGGCGGCAAGGTGACCATGTTCTTCGCGATCCTGATGTTCGGCCAGCCCGGCGTGGAGATCGTCTATCCGGACCCCGGCTTCCCGATCTATCGCTCGCTGATCGAATACACCGGCGCCACGCCGGTCCCCCTGCCCTTGCGCGAGTCCAACGGCTTCGCCTTTTCGGCCGAGGAAGCGCTGTCGCTGATCGGTCCGCAAACCCGCCTGATCATCCTGAACAGCCCGGCCAACCCGACCGGCGGCGTCACGCCTGCCGAGGAGGTCGCGCGGCTGGCGACGGGCCTGGCCGAGCGGCCCCAGGTCGCCCTGCTGTCCGACGAGATCTATTCGCGGCTGCTCTACGACGGGCGCAAGCACGCGAGCCTGCTGGCCTACGAAGCCCTGGACGAGCGTCTGATCCTGCTCGACGGCTGGTCGAAGACCTACGCCATGACCGGCTGGCGGCTGGGGTATTCCTACTGGCCGAAGAGCCTGATCGAGCCGGCGGTCCGCATGGGAATCAACTCCTTTTCCTGCGTCAA
The DNA here is from genome assembly GCA_028285215.1 of Rhodovibrionaceae bacterium. Taxonomy (GTDB): domain Bacteria; phylum Pseudomonadota; class Alphaproteobacteria; order Kiloniellales; family DSM-21159; genus Algihabitans. The sequence continues at coordinate 11,701 of JANQPZ010000166.1, forward strand.
CGCGGCAGCGCAGTTCGCCGGGCTGGCGGCGCTGACCGGCCCGCAGGACGCCGTCGAGGAGATGGCGCGCGCCTTCGACGCGCGGCGCCGTGCGGTCGTCGCCGGCCTGAATGCCCTGCCGGGCGTGAGCTGCGTTGAACCGGGCGGCGCCTTCTACGCCTTCCCCAACATCGCCGGCACCGGAACGACGGCAAAGCAGCTGGAGACGGCGCTGCTGGAGCGGGCCGGCGTCGCGACCATCGCCGGCACCTCCTTCGGGAGTCACGGCGAAGGCTACCTGCGCATCTCCTACGCCAATGCCCTGCCCAATCTGCACAGCGGACTGGAGCGGATCGGCAGGCTTCTGAGCGAGGCGAAAGGTGCATGAGGGCGGCCGGCGCGCTGTCCTGGCTAGCGCCGCGGCAGACTGCATATTTTTTAGGCAGCCGTATCGGCATCGTCCTGCCATTTTTTCAGGCAAACCAAGCCGCTCCGGCCAGCCACCGAGGTTGGCACGATCTATGCTTACGGTTGCCTTGCGTGCCGTGACTCCACCGCGCCGTCGCATCCCTGCGGGCAGCCTGTCCCTCGGGGCCTTCCCCTCGCGACGTCACGAACGACCCATGCCGAGGCCATGAAAAAAATCGAAGCCATCATCAAGCCCTTCAAGCTCGACGAGGTGAAGGAATCCCTGCACGAGGTGGGCATCAAGGGCATCACCGTGATCGAGGCCAAGGGCTTCGGCCGCCAGAAAGGCCACACCGAGCTCTATCGCGGCGCCGAATACGTGGTCGACTTCCTGCCGAAGGTGAAAGTCGAGGTGGTGCTGGACGACACCCTGGTGGAGCGCGCCGTGGAAGCGATTCAGCAGGCGGCGCATACGGGGCGCATCGGCGACGGAAAGATCTTCGTGTCCAGCGTCGACGAAGCCATCCGGATCCGCACGGGAGAGCGCGGCGGAGAAGCCGTGTGACACGCGCGACGGCCCGCGAAGGCGCTGCGGGTGCGGCCGGCGGGGGCCGAGCCGGCGCAGTCTAGGGTCCGAGCCGCGGGTTGAGGGCACCCGCGTTCGGATCGGCAAAACGAGAAACCAACGCCCTTCGGGATTCACGAGAGGACAACAAGGAAAGGCTGAGAGCAATGTCCGACGTCGAAAGCGTTTTGAAGATGATCGAGGAAAACGGCGTCCAGTACGTCGATTTCCGTTTCACCGACCCGCGCGGCAAGTGGCAGCACGTCGCGCAGCACGTCGACACGGTCGACGAGGACATGCTGAACGACGGCATCATGTTCGACGGGTCCTCGATCGCCGGCTGGAAGGCGATCAACGAGTCCGACATGAACCTGAAGCCGGACCTCTCCACCGCGGTCATGGACCCCTTCACGGCGCAGCCGCAGCTCGTCCTGACCTGCGACGTGACCGACCCGACCACCGGGCAGCCCTACAACCGCGACCCCCGCTCGACCGCCCGCAAGGCGCTGGCCTACATGGAGTCCAGCGGCATCGGCGACACCGCCTTCTTCGGGCCGGAAGCCGAGTTCTTCGTCTTCGACGACGTGCGCTTCGGCGTCAACATGAACCACACCTTCTTCCGCTTCGAGAGCGAGGAAGGCCCCTACATGTCCGGCGAAACGCTGGAAGAGGGCAACCTGGGCCACCGCCCCGGCATCAAGGGCGGCTACTTCCCGGTCCCACCGGTTGACAGCGGCACCGACCTGCGCGCCGAGATGGTCTCGGTGATGAAGGAGATGGGCCTCAGCGTCGAGAAGCATCACCACGAGGTGGCGCCCTCGCAGCATGAGCTGGGCATCAAGTTCGACACGCTGCTGCGCCAGGCCGATGCCATGCAGGTCTACAAGTACGTCGTGCACATGGTGGCGCACACCTACGGCAAGTCGGCGACCTTCATGCCGAAGCCGGTCATGGGCGACAACGGCTCGGGCATGCACTGCCACCAGTCGATCTGGAAGGACGGCAAGCCGCTGTTCGCCGGCGACGGCTACGCCGGGCTGTCGGAGACGGCGCTCTACTACATCGGCGGCATCATCAAGCATGCCCGCGCGATCAACGCCTTCACCAACTCCACGACCAACAGCTACAAGCGCCTGATCCCCGGGTTCGAGGCGCCGGTGCTGCTGGCCTACTCCTCGCGCAACCGTTCGGCCTCCTGCCGCATTCCCTTCGGGGCCGGCGAGAAGGCGAAGCGCGTCGAGGTCCGCTTCCCCGATGCCCTGTCCAACCCCTACCTGGCCTTCTCGGCCATGCTGATGGCCGGCCTGGACGGCATCAAGAACAAGATCCATCCGGGCGACCCGATGGACAAGAACCTCTACGACCTGCCGCCTGAGGAGCTGAAGGACATTCCGACCGTCTGCGGCTCCCTGCGCGAATCCCTCGTCGCCTTGGCCGACGACATGGACTTCCTCTGCCAGGGCGACGTCTTCGACAAGGACCAGATCGAAGGCTACCTGGAGCTCAAGTGGGAAGAGGTCTACACCTTCGAGCACACGCCGCATCCGGTCGAGTTCTCGATGTACTACTCCGCCTAGAGCGTGATCGTCTCAGGTGGGATCGCACTGGCGAGCCCACCGAAGGCGGTCCCGCTCTCACGCGCGGAGATCGGCAAGACGACGGCGCGGGAGCGGCTATGGCTCCCGCGCCGTTCTTCTGTCCGACGCTCTCGGTCGCGCGGCTCCGCTGCGGCTGGGGAAACCGGACTACGGAATCAGGGTCGCGCAGATGGCCGTCATCTCCAGGGTCTCCATGTCGAGCGGCCGGTAGAAGATCGCCGCCAGAATAAAGGCCACCTCCGATGGCGGCCTCGGGCCCTGCGCCGAAAGCGGCAGCATGATCCGCTCGGACTCGAAGACCCGTCCGTTCGGAAAGACCATCGGTCCGCGGCGGTACTTCGGCAGGCCGTCGCTCAGGATCTCCGACCATTGGTGCGAGGTGTCCTTGCGGCGCACCATCGGAAAGGTCTCGAAGATCGACAGGCCGCGCAGGGAGCGGCCGTAGCGCTCCTCGATTTCCTGGCCCGCCACGCGGATCTTCAGATCGCCGGGCTTCGGGGTCACCTCGATGAACAGCACGTTGGACAGCAGCGCGCCGAGATCGATCGGATCGAAAGCCTCGCGCGGCATCAAGCCGCCGGGCGCGGCATGCGACAGCCAGTAGTCGTGAAGTCCCTGGACGGCCGGGTTCGCCACCTGCCCGACCCGCAGCAGGGTCGAGCGCCCTTCCGTCGCGCCGTACCGATCAGCCAGCCTGAACACGCGTCGCAACCTCCCGCACAGGATACCTCACGCCCGCGGCCTGCTTTCCAGGCGGAACGAGGGGCGGCAGAAGTCACCGCGGCACGGCGACCGTCATCTCCTCTCCGCCGAACCCATGGACGGAGTCGTGAGCACGGATCGTCACGCGCTCGATCGTCGGCGGGATCTCCAGGTCCCTCAAGGAGCGCGTAAAGGGCTGCTCCTCGACATGCGGGTGAAACAGGGTGCGGGCGCCCAGCAGGGTGCCGTCCGGCCCGAGAACCTCCCAGCGGTCGGCATAGTGCTCCCAACCGGTATCGGCATGACGGACCGTCACCTCGGCGGTATAGCGGCCGTCGCTCTGGAGCAGCAGTCGCGCCTCCACGACGTCGGCCTCGCCGGCGACCGCCGACAGGGTCCCGGCTGCGACCAGCAGGATCGTTTGTACAACGACTATGGCGAGAGTTCGCATCGACACCCCTGTAGAATGCCGGGAAATCTCCCTAGAGGCCAGAGGGGAAAAAGAGGCCGACGAAGTGTTACGCCGCTTCGGCCGGCGCATTGTTGAGCGCCTCTTCCAGGTCGTAGAAGGTCGGCTGGATCTTGGTCGGCACGTTGCCGCGCCCGATCTCGACCGCGACCTGGGCGGCGTGGCCGTGCAGGTTCGCCGTGATGGTATCGCGGATGATCATGTAGAACTGCATGTCTTCGTCGACGATCTGCTGCAGGCGCGCCGCCATCGGCCCGACCAGGCCGTAGGACAGGAAGACGCCCAGGAAGGTGCCGACCAGCGCACCGCCGATCAGCCGCCCCAGAACCTCCACCGGCTGGTCGATCGAGGCCATCGTCTTGATGACGCCCAGGACCGCCGCAACGATGCCGAGGGCCGGCAGGCCGTCGGCCATGGTCTGGAGGGCGTGGGCGGGCTTGCCGGCTTCGTGGTGCAGCTTCTCGATCTGCTTTTCCATGTACTCCTCGACCTGATGCGGGTCGTCCAGGTTCATGGTGACCATGCGAAAGGTGTCGCAGATCATCGCCAGCGTGACCTTGTCGCCCACGATCTTTGGATAGGCCGAGAAGATGCCGCTCTCCTCGGGCGATTCGATATGCGGCTCCAGGCCGACCGCGCCCTTGGTCTTCATCACCTTGATCAGGCCGTACATCAGGCAGAGGAGATCCCGGTAGTCGTCGCGCGACCAGCGCGGTCCCTTGAAGACACGCCCGATGCCGCCGAACGACTTCTTCAGCGTTTCGGAGGAATTGGCGATCAGGAAGGCGCCCACGGCGGCGCCGCCGATCATCATCATTTCGTAGGGCAGAGAGTAGAGAATGATGCCGATCTTGCCGCCGGCGAGCGTATAGCCGCCGAACACCATGACGAACACCAAGACCACACCGCCGATGGAAAGCATCGATCCCTCACCCAGCAGAGACTCGTCGTGCCGGCAGCCCCGCCGGATACGCGCACCGCTGGGCAGGATGCAGGATGGGGTTTAAAGAGGACTTAACCGCCGGCCCGGCCGTCGGCGCTTATCCAGCGAAATCAGCAGCCTAACCCCTTCGCAGTAGAGGCCGGTGTTCCCGAGATGCTCCGAGGAAATGCCCCGGGGTGATGCTGGGGGAGAAGCCGGGGCCGCCGTCCGGCGCGAGCGCCCTCTAACCGTCCGGCAAGAAGCGCTTGCGACCGGTTTCGTCGATGGCGACGTAGACGAAGATGCCTTCTGTGACCTTGACCCGCTCCTGCACGATTCGGCGTTCGGCCCAGGTCTCCACCCGCACGCTCACCGAGGTCCGGCCGACCTTGATCAGTTCGGCGTAGCAGCTCACGAGATCGCCGACGAATACGGGCTTGTGAAACCGCATCCCCTCGACCGCCACGGTCGCGACGCGGCCCTGGGCCCGCCGGACCGCCGGCACGGCGCCTGCCAGGTCCATCTGGGCCATGACCCAGCCGCCGAAGATGTCGCCGTTGGGGTTGGCATCGCCCGGCATGGCGACGGTCTTCAGGGCCGGTTCCCCGTCCGGCGGCGGCGTGTCGCCCGTCTCGCTCATCCAACTCCCCGTTTCTTCCGGAAGATCCCGTTTCTTCCACAAGATATCGTATGCCGACAGTCGGACGCTACCGCATCTGCTTGAATGCGTCGCCCTCCGATTCCTATACTGCGCGCCATGGCCGACCTCTTTCAGAACGTCGCACAGACGCAGGACAGCTACACCGCCGCCGACATCGAAGTGCTGGAGGGGCTGGAGCCGGTGCGCCGGCGCCCCGGCATGTACGTCGGGGGCACCGACGAGCGCGCGCTGCATCACCTTGTCGCGGAGCTGCTCGACAACGCCATGGACGAGGCCGTCGCCGGCCACGCCAGCCGCATCGAGCTGGATCTGGCGGCCGGCAACCGCGTGACGGTGAGCGACAACGGGCGCGGCATCCCGATCGACCCTCACCCCAAGTTCAAGCAGAAGTCCGCGCTGGAGGTGATCCTCACCACGCTGCACTCCGGGGCGAAGTTCACCCAGAAAGCCTACGAGACCTCGGGCGGCCTGCACGGCGTCGGTCTCTCGGTCGTGAATGCCCTGGCGGCGGAACTGCAGGTGGAGGTGGCGCGCGACCGCACGCTCTGGCGCCAGACCTTTCGCCAGGGCAAGCCGCAGACGCGCCTGGAGAACGTCGGCGGCGCCCCGAACCGCCGCGGCACGACGGTCGACTTCCTGCCAGATCCGGAGATCTTCGGCGCCCAGGCGCGCTTCTCGCCGGCCCGGCTGTACAAGATGGCCCGCTCCAAGGCCTATCTCTACCGCGGCGTCGAGATCCGCTGGCGCTGCGCGCCGGAGCTGCTGGCCGAGGGCGACGCCACGCCCGGCGAAGCGAAACTGCACTTTCCCGACGGTCTCAAGGACTTCCTGAGCGCCAGCCTCGGCAAGCGCAAGACCCTGGTGCCCGAACCCTTCGCCGGCGAGGCCAGCTTCCCGGACGGCCAGGGACGCGTCGAATGGGCCGTCGCCTGGCCGGCGGACGAAGAGGGTTTCGCCTCCAGCTACTGCAACACCGTGCCGACGCCCGAGGGCGGCACCCACGAGCAGGGTCTGCGCTCCGCCCTGCTGCGCGGCGCCAAGGCCTACGGCGAGCTGATCGGCATCAAGAAGGCCGGCCAGATCACCGCCGAGGACGTGCTCGGCGGTGCCTTCCAGTTGCTGTCCGTCTTCATCCGCGACCCGCAGTTCCAGGGCCAGACCAAGGAACGGCTGGCCACGGCCGAGGCCACGCGCCTGGTCGAGAACGTGGTCAAGGATCACTTCGAGCACTGGCTCTCGGCCCGGCCGGACGAGGCCCGGCGCTTGCTCGAGCGCTTCGTCGAACGTGCCGAGGAGCGCCTGCGCCGCCGGCAGGAGCGCGAGCTGAAGCGCCAGACGGCGACTCGCAAGCTGCGCCTGCCGGGCAAGCTGACCGACTGCAGCCGCACCAGCGCCGAGGGGACCGAGGTCTTTCTGGTGGAGGGCGATTCGGCCGGCGGCTCGGCCAAGCAGGCGCGGGCCCGCGAGACCCAGGCCGTATTGCCCCTGCGCGGCAAGATCCTGAACGTGGCCAGCGCCTCCGCCGACAAGCTGAAGGCGAACCAGGAGATCAACGACATCCAGCTGGCGCTGGGCTGCGGCACCCGGGCCCACTTCGATCTCGACAAGCTGCGCTACGAGCGCGTCATCATCATGACCGACGCGGATGTCGACGGCGCGCACATCGCCAGCCTTCTGATCACCTTCTTCTTCCAGGAGATGCCCGAGCTGGTGGCGGCCGGACGACTCTATCTCGCACAGCCGCCGCTCTACCGTCTGACGGCCGGCGGCCTGACCCGCTACGCGCGCGACGAAGCCCACAAGGACGTGCTGCTGGCCAGCGACTTCAAGGGCAAGTCGAAGGTGGAGATCAGCCGCTTCAAGGGCCTGGGCGAGATGCCGGCGACGCAGTTGCGCGACACCACCATGAATCCGAAGACGCGGACCCTGCTGCGCGTGGTGGTCAAGGATGCCACCGACCCGGACCCGCAAGGCGAGGAACGCCTGACGCGCGAGCGGGTGGAGCAATTGATGGGACGGAAGCCGGAGCTGCGCTTCGCCTTCATCCAGGAGAACGCCCGTTTCGTCGCGGCGGACGAACTGGACGTTTGATTTCACCTCCGGGGCGACCATCGCGCCCTAGCTTCCCCGGAGTCCGCCTCACGCGGTTGTGTTCGAACGCGCCTCCGGGGCGGCGGCGGCCTGTGACTGCGCTCACAGCCCGACCGAGGAGACGCTCCGACGCTGGAGCGCGTACCACCGTCACAGAGCAGCGAACGAGTCGGAGAAGGTCGATGCGAGGAAGGATTAAAGGTCTCATGACAGCCTCCCTGACGGGACTGCTGGCCGCTTGCGCCTACGGCGGCGCGACCGGGCCGGGGGGCGTCGTCGTCAGCCAGGAGTATGTCGGCTCCAGCTACGATCCGGCCGACCTGGGGTTCGCCCAGAGCCGCGGCGGCGTGCTGCTGCGCGTCTCGGGCCAGCCCTTCGGCGGCGACGAGACCGAACTCGCCGAGACGGTCGGAACGCTGCTGGAGAGCAGCCACTTCGGACCGCCCGTGGACTTCATCGTGGCCCCGCCGGAGGACTTTCGCAGCGCCTACAAGGTTGTCGTCGTGTTCGACGCTCCCCTCGCCACCTCCGCTCCGCAGCTTTGCCGGAGCGATCCGCGCGCCGTCGAGGCCGACGGGTCCGACGGCCTGCGCATCATGGCCGCCTACTGCATCGGCACCGACCGGGTGACCTCGGCCGTCGTCAACGTGGGCCCGGTCAGCGGGCTGGACGATCCGGCCTTCGCCAGCGCGAACCGCGCCCTGGGCCTCGCCCTTTTCCCGCCGGCCAGCGCCAACGACGAACTGCGCCGCAGCGGGGACAGCCGTCCCGGAAGCTGACAGCGTCTGCTGGACCTTCGGCTAACCGCTCAGCCAGCGGCGCAGCGCGGCGGTGGTTTCGGCCGGCCGTTCGAGAGTCGCCAGGTGGCCGCAGTCCTCGAGCACCTCCAGACGCGCCTCGGGAATGCCGGCGGCCAGCTCCATCGCGAGCGCCGGCGGCGTCAGCACGTCCTGCCGGCCGACCACGACAAGGGTCGGGACCCGGATACTCGGCAGCAGGGAGCGCTTGTCGCTGCGCCCCATGATGGCGGTCTGCTGACGCACGAAGCCGGCCTTTCCGACCGCATCGGCCATCGCATAGATCACCGAGGTCAGAGCCTCCTCCTCCAGGCGATCGCGATGGATCAGGCGCGGCAGAAGCTGGCGCGTGACGCCCTTGAACTGCCCCCGATCCGCAAGCGCCAGCAGGTCGCGCCGCCGTTGGCTGTCTTCCGGCCGGTCGGCGATCGCACTGCTGTCGAGCAAGGCGAGACGCGTCACGCGCGCCGGCGCGATCCGCAGGATCTCCAAGGCCACGTAGCCGCCCATGGAGAGGCCGGCCAGCGCGAAGCGCTCCGGCAGGCCGGCGAGGGTGCGCTCGGCCATGGCTGTGATGCTGTCGTCCTGGGTGAGATCCGCGACCCGGGGGTCGATCAGGTCGGAGAGCCCGTCGATCTGCGGGCGCCAGAGCCGCGCATCGCACAGCAGTCCGGGAAGCAACGCCAGGACCGGTCTGTCGTTCATATCCGTCGTCGCTCCGCTTCTGTTCTAGGGCCTGTTGAGGTTCATTTTGCGGCCGTGGCGG
>JANQPZ010000168.1 GCA_028285215.1 Rhodovibrionaceae bacterium
GGACCGGCGGCGCGTCATCTGCCCGGACTATCGCGGCCGCGGGCTGTCGGAGGCCGCCGCAGACTGGCGAACCTACCATCCCGTTCAGTATCTGGACGACCTGCGGCACCTCCTCACCGTCGCCGGTCTGCATCGTTTCGTCGTGATCGGCACCTCGCTGGGCGGTCTGCTGGCGATGGGTTTGGCCGCCAGCCTGCCGACAGCCCTGGCCGGCGCCATCCTCAACGACATCGGCCCCGAGTTCGAAGGCGGCTCGCTGGACAAGATCGTCGCCTACGTCGGCCGCGATATGCCGCAAGCGGACATCGCCGCCGCGACTCGTTTCCTGAAAGAGACCTTTGCCGAGATCGCCTTTCGCGACGAAGAAACCTGGCGACGCTTTGCCGAGGGAAGCTATCGGCAAGGCGACGACGGGCTTTTGCACGTCGACTGGGACACTGCGATCGTCAAGCCTCTCGCAGAGTCCGCCGACGCGCTGCCCGATCTCTGGCACCTCTTCTCCGGGCTGGGCCGCGTCCCCGTCCTGGTCGTGCGCGGAGAGACCTCCAACATCCTGTCCGCCGCCACGCTGAACCGAATGGAGGTGGAGCACCCGGGACTGGCCAGCGTGACCGTAGCAGGTCTCGGGCACGCACCCTCCCTCGACGAACCGGAAGTCCAGGAAGCCATCGATGACTTCTTTGCCGCCCTCGACGCACGCTGCGACTCCCCAAGCGACGCCGGGGTCTCCACCGCCTGACTCCGTCACGTTTGCCGATCTGGAAGCGGCCCGGCAGCGGATCGCCGAGAAAGCGGTCGTGACCCCGCTGCTGCCTGCCCCGGAACTCTCCGAACGGCTGGGCTACCGTGTCTTGCTGAAATGCGAGAATCTTCAGCGCACCGGGTCTTTCAAGTTTCGCGGCGCCTACAACTTTCTCGCCGGGATGACGCCGGAGCAGAGGGCACGGGGCGTCGTCGCCTACTCCTCCGGAAATCACGCTCAAGGGGTGGCGGCGGCCGCCGCCATCTTCTCTGCGCCTGCAACCATCGTGATGCCGGCGGACGCGCCGGCCATCAAGATCGCAAAGACCCGCGGCTATGGCGCAGAAGTGCTGCTCTACGACCGCTATCGGGAGGAGCGCGAGGCGATCGGCAAGAAGCTGGTCGCCGAGCGCGGCTTGACCCTGGTCAGGCCTTACGACGACCCCAGGATCGTCGCCGGCCAGGGAACCTGCGGGCTGGAGATCGCCGAGCAGGCCGAGGCGACGCGCCAACCGCTCGACAGGGTCCTGGTCTGCTGCGGCGGCGGCGGCCTGACGGCCGGTATCGCGCTCGCGCTGGAGGCGCGCAGCCCGCAAACGCGTCTCTACACCTGCGAGCCCACCGGCTTCGACGATACGGCACGCTCTCTTTCGGCCGGTCGACGCCTGTCGAACGCGCCCGGCGGACGCTCGATCTGCGATGCCTTGCTCGCGGCTCAACCGGGTGAGCTGACCTTCGCGATCAACGCCGCCCGGGTGTCGGGCGGACTGACGGTCACCGACAGCGAAGCGGAGGCCGCGATGTCCTATGCCTTCCGACGTCTGAAGCTGGTCCTGGAACCCGGCGGTGCCGTCTGTCTCGCGGCACTGCTGGCCAACAAGCTCGAGATCGGGGCCGGCGAGACGGTGGCGATCACCCTGTCGGGGGGCAATGTCGACCCGGCCCGCCTGGCGAGCGCACTGGAAAACAATCCCGATCCTTGATACCCGGCCATGGCCGGAGGCGGCCGGTCAGGCCAGGACACCCGGGCCGGGCAGTTCGCTGAAGCGCGGTGCCTTAGAAAGCCGGCTTGGTCTCGCCGCCGACCTGCGGCTCGCCGCCAACCTTGCCGTTTGCCGTCGTTCCGGTCGTTGCCGTGGTTGCCGTCGGCCTGCTGTCCGGCGCCCTATTGTCCGGCCCTTTGCTGTCCGGTGAAGACGCAGCGGTCGCTCCCGTGACGTCGCGACGGCAATGGCCGTCGATGAAGGCCCCGGCCTCGATCGCCAGACTGTCGTGGACGATGTCGCCGCGGACCTTCGCCGTCTTGGTCACCATGACGGTCGCCGCCCGGACCTCACCGTCGACTTCGCCGCAGATGCGCACCGTCTCGGCATCGATCGCACCCTGGACCTGCCCCATCTCGCCGAGCGTCAGCGTCCGGCTGCGGATGTCCCCTTTCACGGTGCCGTCGACCTGGAGATCGCCGTGACTGACCAGATTCCCCTCGATGGTGAGATCGGCGCTGATGATCGAGGGCACGCCGCTCGGCTGGCGTCTTGCCGTCCCCTCGCCGGGCTCCGACAGCATGGAGAGACCGCTGCTCAGCGTTTCGCTCGAGGCCGTGGCTGGGCCACCGCCTTTCTTCTTACCCTTTGAAAACATGCCTGCCTGCCTTCAGGAAGTTTGCCGGGTTGTAGGGGCGATCCTCGAACAGAATCTCGTAGTGCAGATGCGGGCCGGTGCTGCGCCCGGAATTGCCCATCTGGCCGACTTCGTGACCGAAGGAGATCTCCTGGCCGACCTCGACCTCTATGTTGCGCAAATGGGCATAGCGGGTCTTGAAGCCGTGACCGTGATCGACCTCCACCATACGCCCGTAGGCGCCCATCCAGCCGGCGAAGGTGACCCGGCCCGGCGCCGTGGCCAGAACCGGTTCGCGCCATCCGCCGACCAGATCGATCCCCTCGTGCCGCGCCTGCTTTCCGTTTACCGGGTCCTTGCGCAGGCCGAAGTTGCTGGTGATCCGATACTCCCGCATCGGCGCCGCAACGGGCATGGCTTCGAACAGAGCCTTGATCGCGTCCCAACGGTCGAGGCGCTGATCGAGCAGGCCGTAGGTCGCTTCCAGCCGGTCCGAATGGGGGTCCGGCGGCCCCGCCAGAGCGGCGGGCAGGAAGGGACCGCCCCGGCCGGTCTCGACCTCGCGAAGACTCTCGGTCCGGGCCGAACGGATCTCCGTCTGCAACTCCGCGATCAGAGGCTCCACCTCGATGCCCGTCAGCGACAAGGCCGCTTCCAGCGCTTCGATCGAGCGCGCGGTGCGGTCGTCCAAGCGGGCAAGCAGGGTCTGCTGCGCCGCACGCATCTGCCCCATCTGCGTGAAGGCGGCGACGAGTTGAGCGGCCATCTGCTCGCGGTCGTCTTGCAGACCGTCGCCGCGCGCGACGGCCTGATGCAGTTCGACGTTGAGCGAAGCCAGACGCTGGTGCAGCCGCGCCTCCCGGCTGAGCGCCGCATTGGTCTCCCCCTGCAGGCGGACGATGTCCGCCTTCAGCAGGTCGCGGAGCTCACTGAGGTCGGCGACCTCATCGCCCGCAGCCGCCAGCTTGTCGCGCAGTTCGGCCACGGTGTTATGAAGGTGGCGGTTCGCCACCTGGGTTTCGGTGAGCTGCGCCTTGGCGGTGATGAGCCTCCGGTCGAGGCGCGCGCGCGCCTCGGAAATCTGCAACCGCTCGGCCTCGGTGGCGTGCAGCGTTGCTCGCAGGGATGCCACCTGCCCCTGCAGGGCTTCGTTGCGTTGCGCGATGTCCTTGAGGCTCGTTTCGAATGTCGTCAGACGGTCGCGCAGGGACTCGCGCGCCATCGTCATGCGGTCTTCGGCCTCCTCGATCGGCTTCAAACCGTCGGCGATACCGGCCAGTTTGTCGGGCGCAATGCCGTCTTCGCGCAAAACGTCGAGCAGATAGTTCTGGTTCGCCTCGAGATCGGTAGTGATCCGCGTGAACTGCCCGTGGTAGTCGCTGATCTCCGTCATCAGTTCGAGGTAGGCGAGCTGCTGCTGCTCGATCTGCGCCTTACGCTCCGCCAACAGACCCTGCTGGAGACCGATCCCAAGGCTGCCGGCCGCCGCCCAGCCAATCACGGCGACTACCGTCAGTGCCGCAATCTTCTGCGCCCCGGCGGAGAGCCGGACGTAGCGCACCCGATCCTTACTGCGGATGAAAAGCTCGCGGTCGAAGAAGAACCGATCGAGCCAGGCGCTCAGACGGGCCGACACTCCGGGACCGCGGCGCAGGCTGCCATGCTCGAAGGGCGTGGAGACTCCGGAGGCGGCCCCAGGCGCTTCGGTCGCCCCCTCTTCAACGGTCGAACGGTGGTTCGCCCCCAAAGACGTGCGACCCGGACGGGCGGGCTTATCGGCCACGACAGCGAGTTCTCCCTCTCTTATACCCCTCACCGCGGCCCGCAGCGATGCCCCCGCAGCGATCCCGCAGCAGCGCAGCGGCCATGCCCCTTGCCCTGCGCCCTACTCTCGGATTTGTCCTCTACAAGCCGGTGTAGATTAGCTGCCGAGACCTTTTCGAACAAGTTAAAGCACTGAGACGCTCAGCGAATCCGACTGGAAGGACGCGCAAGCGAAGGATTTCCGGAATTTATGAAAAAAACCTGAAACCCCGCCTCAAATAACGCCCGCGCCTTCTTTCAGCTTCACTTCTCGTAGTGCTTGACGATCAGCTCGTCCAGCAAGCGAACACCGTAGCCCGTCGCCCCCTTGGGCACCGTAGGCCGGTCCTTTTCGGACCAGGTCACGCCGGCGATATCGAGATGCGCCCAAGCCGTGCCGTCCTGAATGAAACGCTGCAGGAACTGGGCCGCCGTGATCGAACCGCCCCAACGCCCCCCGACATTCTTCATGTCGGCGATATCGCTGTCGATCATGCGGTCATAATCTTCGCCCATCGGCATACGCCAGCAGGGCTCGCCCACGGCCTTGCCTGCCGCCAGCAGGCGCTCGGACAACTCGTCGTCGTTGCTGAACAGGCCCGCCTGACTGCGCCCCAGCGAGACCATGATGGCCCCGGTCAGCGTCGCCAAATCGACGATGGCCTTGGGTTTGTAGGTCTCCTGCACGTACCAGAGCGCATCGGCCAGAACCAGGCGGCCCTCCGCGTCGGTGTTGATGACTTCGATGGTCTGGCCCGACATCGAGCGGACCACATCCCCTGGCCGTTGGGCGTTGCCGTCCGGCATGTTTTCGACCAGACCGCAGATGCCGACGACATCGACCTTGGCCTTACGCCCCGCCAGGGCCTGAAACAGACCGACGACCACACCGGCGCCGCCCATGTCCCACTTCATGTCCTCCATGCCGCCCGCCGGCTTGATCGAGATGCCGCCGGTATCGAAGGTCACGCCCTTGCCGACAATGGCCAGCGGCGCAGGTTCGGCAGCCTTGCCCCTGGATTTGCCGGCGGACTTGCCGGTGGACTTGGCCTTGCCCGTCCCCCGCCACCGGAGCACCAGCAGCTGCGACTCCCGGACCGAGCCTTGGCCGACGCCGAGAAGAGAGCCCATACCGAGTTTGGCCATGCTCTTCTCGTCCAGGATCTGGACTTCGACCCCGAGCTTCTCCAGGGACTTCTTCGCCTGTTTGGCAAAGCTCTCCGGGTAGAGGACGTTGGCCGGCTCGGAGCAGAGATCGCGCGTGGCGAACACGCCTTCGCCGATCTTCTCGAGTTTCGCGTAGAGCTTCTTCGCTCCGGCATGAGCTGCGGTCATGACCGTCAGCCTGCCGAGGCTCGGCTTGCGCTCCGGCTTCTCCGTGGTCCTGTACTTGTCGAAGCGGTAGCTTCGCAGCTGGGCGCCGAAGGCGACACGCGCCGCGGCCTCCGCTGGCTCGATTCCCAGGTCTGCCACAGGATCGACGGTGATGGCCGCCGCCTTCTCACCCACGGCATTGAGCTTCGCCAGCAGATCGCCGCCGATCCGCTCCAGGTCCAGCGGCTTCGCCTCCGCTGCCTTGCCCAGGCCGAGCAAGACCACGCGGCTGACGGACAGGCCGGCCGGGGCCACAACCTCCAGCATCTCGCCCTTGCCGCCGGAAAAGCGGCTGCCCTTGATCGCGCGGGTCAGCGCCCCCCCGAGACGCCCGTCCAGGTCGGCCAGGCTGGCGGTCAGCGTTCCGCCATCGGTGACCAGTCCGGCAATGGCGCCGGACTTCGGCTGAGCAGGTGCGGCAATGGAAATACGCAT
>JANQPZ010000178.1 GCA_028285215.1 Rhodovibrionaceae bacterium
CGAATGAGCGACGCCTCGCAAACAAGCAATGGGCGCGGCTGGCTGAAACGGCTGTTCAAGGGTCGCAACGGCGACCACCTGCGCGACACCATCGAGGAAATCATCGGTGGTATCGACGAGGACGAAGAGGAAGGCGCGGCCTCGATCGGCAGCAACGAACGGATGATGCTCGCCAACATCCTGAAGCTGCGACACCTCACCGCCTACGATGTCATGGTTCCCCGCGCCGATATTCTCTCCGTCGAGGCCGACACCGAACTCGACAGCCTGATCGAGACGTTCAACCAGGCCGGTCATTCCCGTTTGCCGGTCTATCGGGAGAATCTGGACGATCCGATCGGCTTTGTGCACATCAAGGACGTGCTGGGCTACGCGAAGGGAAACCGGCGATTTCGCCTCGCCAACATCGTTCGGCCGCTCCAGATCGTGGCGCCCTCCATGCTCGTGCTCGACCTGCTGCTGGAGATGCGGCTCCGGCGCGCTCACATGGCTCTGGTCGTGGACGAGTACGGCGGCATCGACGGCCTGATCACCATCGAAGACCTGGTCGAGCAGATTGTCGGCGAGATCGAGGACGAGCACGACGTTCTGGAGGGGCCGAAGCTGGTCGCACGGACCGATGGCTCGCTGCTGGCAGATGCACGCATGCCGATCGAGGACTTCGAGGCCGAGGTCTGTCGGCTGCTCTCCGCGGAGGAGCGCGAGGAAGATATCGATACTCTGGGAGGTCTGGTCGTCTTTCTCGCCGGCCGGGTGCCGGCCCGCGGCGAGCTGATCGAGCATGCCCACTCTCGGGTGACGTTCGAAATCGTACAGGCCGATCCCAGACGGGTGAAGCGCCTGCGGCTGCGCAACCTGCCGCCGCGGAAGGACGAAGCGACCCGCGAGCCCGCGCATGTCCCGAAAGGTCAGTCCGCGACAGGGCACGACACAGCCGGAACGAGTCCGCCGGTGCAAGCGGCTGCGGCGCAGCCCGCATCCGCGCCCCAAAGGCGCGCGGCCGACAGCGGCCGGCCGGCGGCGCCCCCTGCCAACGAGACCTGAGGCCATGCTGAGGGCTTGGGCGGTGGGCCTGTCGCACGTGACGGGCCGGCGAAGGCTGGCGCTCGCGGGAGCGTTCGGTCTTCTGGCGGCCGGCGCCCTGCCTCCGCTCTACATCTTGCCTCTCCTGATTCCGGCCTTCGTCGGTCTGGTCTGGCTGATGGACGGGACGACCACGCGCTCCGCAGCGTTCGGCGTCGGCTGGGCCTTCGGTGTCGGCTACTTCCTCGCCGGGCTCTACTGGGTCGGCATCGCCATGACCGTCGACTTTGCGGCCTTCTGGTGGTTTCTCCCGATCGCGGTCGGCGGATTGTCGGTCGGCCTGGCACTCTTCACCGGTGCGGCGACCCTGGTTGCCCGATGGTTGGGCTGGCGCGGACCCGGCCGAATCCTGCTGCTGACCGCAGCTTGGTTGACGGCGGAATGGCTGCGCGGCTGGGTCTTGACCGGTTTTCCCTGGAACCTGCTGGGCAGTGTCTGGGCCGTCTCGGACGTCATGCTGCAACCCGCAGCACTCGGCGGCGTCTGGTTGCTGTCGGCTCTGACGCTGATCGCCGCCGCAGCCCCGGCAACACTGGCCGATGCCGGCGGGCGACTGCGGCGCTGGGGCCTTCCGGCAGCCGCTTACGGACTTCTTCTGCTTGCCGCAGGGGGTGGCGCGCTGCGGCTCGGCCTCGCCCCGCTGCCGGGCGAGGCCGCCGTACCCGATCTGCGCCTGCGGATCGTGCAGCCGAACATCGCCCAGGAACTGAAATGGCAGCGCGAGCTGCGCCTGCAGCACCTTCGCGATCAAGCCAACCTGTCAATGGCGCCGGGATGGGAAGACATCACCCACGTGATCTGGCCGGAGACGGCCGTGCCGTTCCTACTCAATCGCGACAGCGCCTTGCTGCGCGAGCTTGGCCAGCTGGCGCGCCCGGACAGCGTATTCCTGTTCGGCGCCCCGACCCGGGACGGTGGAGAAGACGACGCCGGTCCGGACAGACCGATCTACAACTCCGTTCTCGCGCTCCGGCAGGATGGAGAGATTGCTGCACGCTACGATAAGTTCCATCTCGTGCCGTTCGGCGAATACGTTCCCTTTCGCGGCTGGCTTGGCATCGACAAGATCACCGCCGGCCGGCGCGACTTTACGCCAGGCCCGGGTCTGCGCACGCTGGAGCTGCCCGGGCTTCCACCGGTCGGTGCGCTGATCTGCTACGAAGTCATCTTTTCCGGCCGCGTGGTCGGCGAAACGCGCCCGGCCTGGCTGCTCAACCTCACAAACGACGCCTGGTTCGGCAGGTCCAGCGGGCCGCATCAGCACTTCGCCACGGCCCGCCTTCGCGCCGTCGAGGAAGGCTTGCCGCTGGTTCGCGCCGCCAACACGGGCATCTCGGCGGTGATCGACCCCTACGGCCGAACTCTGCAGAGGCTGAACCTCGACAGCGCCGGCACGATCGACGCCGCCCTGCCGGAAGCACTGGCACCGACCCTCTATGCGCATCTGGGTCGATGGGCCCTGCTGCCGATGATCGTTCTGTTGCTGCTCGCCGGTCGTCTGCTTGCCCGAACCGAGCGGCCTGCACTCGAGACTCGCGCCGATGCCATAAGACTCGAGAGAGACGCCTAATGTCCGTCGCGCTCACACATATGTCAGAGTGAATTCACTCAGAGCACGTATTCCACTGCTTGTACTTCTAAAGAATGCAACAAAGTACAAGTCAGAGAACAATGTTCTTTTCACAGTTTCTCCCCGAAGTGGTATCAAAATTAGGCAGTTGACGGCATACATAAGTGTGACTAGGCCTTTGCGATCAGCAACGTCAGCGACAGGGGCAGATGCGGGGATGACTACGCAACGTCCGAGAGGGCGAGGGGGCGACGGGCCCAACCCGGTAGATGTGCACGTTGGCCAAAGAGTTCGGCAGCGTCGCACTCTTTTGGGAATGAGCCAGGAGAGGCTCGGTGAGGCTATCGGCCTTACGTTTCAGCAAGTACAGAAGTACGAACGGGGCGCCAACCGAGTCAGTGCAAGCCGGCTTTACGATCTGGCGCGCGTACTCGATACCGATATCAACTTCTTCTTCGAAGAGATGCACGATGAGGTCGCGCAGCGGTCGCCCGGACAGCTCCGTGGCCTGGCAGAGCAGCCGGCACCCTACGAGGCCGAGCCGGACCCCATGGCGAAACGCGAGACGCTCGAACTGGTTCGAGCCTACTACCGGATCCATGACCCTCAGGTCCGCAAGCGGCTGTTCGAGATGACCAAGGCGCTGGCGGCACGGAGCGACGAGATCGTCGGACGTGACCCCGAAGAGTGAGTCGCCGGGAGAGACGGCGGCCCGCTCTTCTTCCAGACCCGCGCTTCGGCCCGACAGCGCTCTGTCGCCATGCAAATGCGACAGATGCCCTATTACGCACTTGCGCCCTAGACAGTGTCTTTGCAAAGTGCGCAGCGTTTTGCGCTGCACCGAAATCAGTCCCGCAACTTTCAGCCGGGCCGCACGGTGCCTCGACACCGTCGCGCTCAGACTGGAATCGTCGGCGCGCCATCGTAAACATTTAGAGGTCCCCGGTCCGGGTCCAGACAGCGGAGGAACGATACGTGCGTGCCGGCAACTTCCACTTCACCAGCGAGTCCGTCTCGGAAGGGCACCCCGACAAGGTTTGCGATCGCATCTCGGACGCTATCGTCGACACCTTCCTTACGCACGACCCCTTGTCTCGGGTCGCCGTCGAGACGATGACAACGACCAACCGTGTCGTGCTCGCCGGCGAGGTTCGCGGGCCCGAGCAAGTCACCCAGGATATGCTGGAAGACGTGGCGCGCCACGCGGTTCGGGAAATCGGATACGAGCAAGAGGGCTTCCACTGGAAGAACCTGGCGCTCGAGAACTACATTCATAATCAGTCCGCAGACATTGCGGTCGGCGTCGACGCTGCAGGGAACAAGGACGAAGGTGCCGGCGACCAGGGCATCATGTTCGGCTTCGCCTGCGACGAGACCGAAGACCTCATGCCGGCGCCGATTTACCTGAGCCACAACATCCTGAAATCCCTTGCCGAAGCGCGGCACTCGGGTGCCGAGCCGGGCCTCGGCCCGGATGCCAAGAGTCAGGTCACCCTGGCCTACGAGAACGGCAAGCCGGTGCGCGCCACCTCGATCGTCGTCTCGACCCAGCACCGCAGCGACCTCAATCAGGACGACGTGCGAGAGATCGTGCGGCCACACGTGGTCAACGTGCTGCCCGAAGGCTGGATGTGTCCGGAGGAGGAGTTCTACGTGAATCCAACCGGCCGCTTCGTGATCGGCGGACCCGACGGAGATGCCGGTCTGACCGGCCGCAAGATCATCGTGGATACCTATGGGGGCGCGGCGCCCCACGGCGGCGGCGCCTTTTCCGGCAAGGATCCGACCAAGGTCGATCGCTCAGCCGCCTACGCGGCGCGCTACCTGGCCAAGAACGTCGTCGCCGCCGGCCTTGCGCAACGCTGCGTCCTGCAGCTTTCCTATGCAATCGGCGTTTCCAAACCGCTCAGCGTCTACGTCGACACCCAGGGCACCGGGCAGGTCTCGGAAGACGACATCGCCAAGGTCCTCTGTCAACTGGTGGAGCTGTCGCCTCGCGGCATCCGCGAGCACCTGCACCTCAATCGGCCGATCTACGCGCGCACCGCTGCTTACGGGCACTTCGGGCGCAAACCCGACACGGACGGCGGTTTTTCCTGGGAGCGCACCAATCTGGTCGAGTCGTTGAAGAGCAGCTTCGGCGCCAGTTAACGGCCTCCAGCGAAGCCGTCCCGCAACGGACACGGGCCGCGACGGAAACGGGCCGCGACGGAACCGAAACGGTACGCCGGCCCGAGAGCCGCCGCCGAGTCATCGTCATGCTGCATCCCAAGCTTCACGGACGCCGTAAAGGCCGGCCGCTGCGGCCCGGTCTTCGGCGGCTGCTGCAAGAGCACTTGCCCCGGGTCGAGCTGCGACTGCCGGACTCGGGCGAACTGGATCCGAGCGTCGCCTTCGACCAAGCCCCCCGTGCAGTCTGGCTGGAAATCGGCTTTGGCGGCGGCGAGCACCTGGCCTGGCAGGCTGGACAGTCGCCCGAGGTGGGGATGATCGGCTGCGAGGTCTTCGAGAACGGTGTTGCGACACTGGTGCGGGCCCTGGAGGCCGAGGCGCTCGCGAACGTCCGAATCTTTACAGGCGATGCCCGCGTGCTGCTCGAGCGCTTGCGGCCGGAGAGTCTGGAGCGCGCTTTCCTCCTGTTTCCCGATCCCTGGCCAAAACGTCGCCACGCCGCCCGCCGTTTCCTGCAGCGCGAGACACTGGACCTGCTGGCAGATGCCCTGTGCGACGGCGCCGAGTTCCGCGCGGCCAGCGACGATCCCAAGATGCAGGCCTGGATGCTGAGCCGCTTGCTGAACCATCCCGCGTTCATCTGGACCGCAGCCAGCGCCGCCGACGCGCTGGCACGCGGCGACGATTGGCCGCCGACACGTTACGAGGCCAAAGCGCTGGCGGAAGGCCGGCGCCCCATCTACCTGCGCTTTCGTCGTCGCCCGCGCGCGCACTCCGACGCCGCAAGACGGCAGGACGCGACGCTTGCGTCTTGAAACGGCGGCCACTCCGGGATTATGTTCGCCGTTGCCATAGGGCAGGCTCGCTGTTTGGGTCCGCTCAGTTGATATGGTGGGCTCCGGCCCGCCATTTTTTATTCCCGAGTCCCGGCCGGCGGGTGTCGCGAGGAGGTCGCTGCAGCCATGAAGCGTTCGGCCCATAGGAGAGGGGGGCGCAAGAGCGAGGCTGCGGGCACTCCGAAGCCTTCTCCGCAGGGCGGGACCGGCAGTACGGACGAAGCTCTGGCGACAAAGATCGCCGGACTGATAAGACCGGCGCTGGAGGATCTGGGTTTCGACGTCGTACGCGTGCAGCTTTCGGGCGGGCGCGGCGTTAAGCTGAAGCTACAGGTCTTGGCCGAGCGGCCGGACGGCAGCATGACCGTTGCGGACTGCGCCAAGGCCAGCCGTACCGTTTCGACGCTGCTCGATGTGGAAGACCCGATCGGTGGAGCCTACCTCCTGGAAGTGGCGTCACCGGGAATAGACAGGCCGTTGACGCGGCTGAAGGACTTCTCGCGCTGGGCCGGCTTCGAGGCCCGCGTGGAACTGGTTGCCCCTCGCGAAGGCCAGCGCCGCTTCAGCGGACCGCTGGTCGGGGCGGACGGGCAGGACGTGGTGATCGACACGCAGGAAGGGCGCAAGCACCTTCCCTTCGCGGAGATCGCCAAGGCGAAGCTGATCATGACCGAGGCGCTGCTGAAGAGAACGGCGCCCAGCCGGTCTGAGACCTGAGGACGGACGACGAGAAGCGATGGAAACCACGCCGAGCTATCGCACCGAACTGCTGCAAGTGGCGGAAGCGGTCGCGCGCGAAAAGGGCATTGAACCCGACGAAGTGATCGTTGCCATGGAGCAGGCGATCCAGAAGGCGGGCCGGGCCAAATACGGTCACGAGCACGACATTCGGGCCGAAATGGATCGCCGCACCGGCGAG
>JANQPZ010000186.1 GCA_028285215.1 Rhodovibrionaceae bacterium
CGGACGGGGCGGAGCGCAATCGGGACGGCGACCGCACGATCCTGCGCGACTTCTCGACCCGCATTCTGCGCGGCGACCGGATCGGCATCGTCGGGCGGAACGGCGCCGGCAAGACGACACTGGTCCAGCTCCTGCTGGGGCGCCTGGAACCGGACGACGGCCGTCTACGCCACGGCACCAACCTGGAAATCGCCATCTTCGACCAGCGCCGCGAAAGCCTGGATCCGGAGAAAACGCTCTGGCAGACGCTTGCCCCGGACGGCGGCGACTCCCTGATGGTCGGCGAACGACAACGCCACGTGGTCGCCTATCTGCGTGATTTTCTGTTCGAGGAGAGCCAGGCCAAACAGCCAGTCAAAGCCCTGTCCGGCGGCGAGGCCAACCGTCTGCTGTTGGCACGCCTCCTCGCCCGACCCTCCAATCTGCTGGTGCTCGACGAACCGACCAACGATCTGGACATGGATACGCTGGATCTGCTGGAGGAGGTGCTGAGCGACTACCAGGGTACGCTGCTCCTGGTCAGCCACGATCGAGATTTCCTGGATCGGCTGTGTACCTCGGTAATCCTGATGGATGGCGCCGGCGGCGCCATGGAGTACCCGGGCGGCTTCAGCGACGCCGTGCGCCAAGCGGGCGGCCTGCCGGATGCTCGCAAGGACTCCCAGACAACGACAAAGTCTCTCAAGGCGAAACCGGCGCCCAGAGCGAAGACCAGCTCCGGCGGCAAGCTCTCCTATAACGAGCAACGCGAGCTCGACGGCCTGCCTCCGCGTATCGCCGAATTGGAGGCGGAGATCGGTCAACTGCAGACCAGGCTGGCCGTCACGTCGCTCTACAGTCGCGACCCGGAGGGGTTCCGCCATGCCAGCGAAGCCTTGGCGGCAGCCACGGACCGCTTGACCGGCGCCGAAGAACGCTGGCTGGAACTGGAACACAAGCGCGAAGAGTTGGCGGCGGGTACCGAATGATCCGTTTCGCCATCGCGCCGCGCGACGCGGCCGTCTTCGTACTCGTCATGGCCATTTGGGGCTTCAACTTCGCAGTCTCGAAGACCGCTTTGGAGACCTTTCCGCCGATCTTCATGACAACGCTGCGCTTCGCTCTCGTAGCGGCCATACTGCTGCCCTTCGTCGCCAGACCGAACGGCCGGTTCCTCGACGTTTTCCTCGTTTCGGTGACCCTGGGCTTCTTGCATTTTTCGCTGATGTTCACGGGCCTGAGCGGCATCGACGCCTCCACGGCCGCCGTCGCGATCCAACTGCAGGTTCCCTTCGCCGCGCTGCTCGCGGCCTTCGTTTTCGGCGATACCCTGGGTTGGCGGCGGGCCCTGGGTATGGCGACAGCCTTCGCCGGTGTGGCAGTGATCGCCGGCGAACCCCAGATGGCCGGAAGCTATCTGTCCCTCGGCCTGGTGGTTACGGCGGCTATGATCTTCGCGATTTCCAACATCCAGGTGAAGAAACTGCACAGCCTCGACGGCTGGACCATCACCGGCTGGATGAGCCTCTTCGCGGTGCCACAGCTTTTCGTCGCCTCGCTCCTGCTGGAGGACGGGCAGATGGAGGCCTTGCAAACGGCAGACTGGCTGGCCTGGGGCTGCGTCGTCTACAACGCCGTCGTGGCAATGATCGTCGGCTACGGACTGTGGTATCGCCTGCTGCGCCGCTACGAGGTGAACACGGCCATGCCCTTTACCTTGCTGGTGCCTCTGTTCGGCGTCATGGCCGGCGTGTTGCTTTTGGGCGACAGACTGCACTTGAGCTTGATTCTGGGGGGCCTGCTGACCGTCATCGGCGTCGGTATCATTATCCTGCGCCGCCCCAAAGTGGTTGCGCCGGAGGCGGATCGAGTCTGATGGTTGCACTGATCGACCGACCTTCCCCGAATCACAACGGCCGTCCGGAACAAGACGGCGAACCGCGGTCGCCGGACCTGCTGGTGCTGCACTACACCGGCATGCAGACAGGCGAGGCGGCCTTGGAGCGGCTGTGCGATCCGGCCGCAAAGGTTTCGGCCCACTATCTGATCGAAGAGGACGGCCGCGTCTTCCGCTTGGTACCGGACCACCGCCGCGCCTGGCATGCCGGAGTCGCGGCCTGGGCCGGCGAGACTGATGTCAACGGCCTCTCCCTGGGCATCGAGCTGGTCAACCCCGGCCACGAGTTCGGCTACCGCCCGTTTCCCGAGGCGCAGATGGCGGCCCTGATCGAATTGCTCCATGTCCTCAAGACGAAGTATCGCATCGATCCCGCGCGGGTGATCGGTCACTCCGACGCGGCGCCGCTTCGCAAGACCGATCCGGGAGAGCTTTTCGACTGGCCCCGGCTGGCCGCCGAAGGGCTGGCACGACCGGTTCCGACGCCGCAGAACGTCGTACTCGACGCCTCGGCGGCGCGTGAACGGCTGGCGAAACTGGGCTACAGCTTTCTAGACGAGGACTCCGGCGCGGTGATCGCGGCCTTCCAACGGCGCTTTCGCCCAGCTGAGGTTACCGGCAGGCTCGACGCCGAAACCGCCGGCCTGTTGGCGGCCTTGACCACCGCTTGAGGGATGTCCGCTGCTGCATCGCAACATGCTTATATGCTGATTTACTCTGTCGCGTAGCTTAGATTGGCGCGGGTTCGGCGCAGATAAGAGAGTTGCGAAGCGGTGAGCGAGCATCTGACTTTGGACGGCATGATGCGCGAGACGCGTGCCCTGGCGGATCCCACACGCCTGCGCATCGCGAACCTGCTCGCCCGGGCACAGCTCAACGTCACCGAACTCTGCTCCATCGTCGGACAATCGCAGCCCGGCGTGTCCCGCCATCTCAAGATCCTGGTCGAGGCCGGGCTGGTCAGCCGTCAGCGCGAGGGAAACTGGGCGCTCTACCATCTTCCGCCGCAACAGCTTCGGCACACCCTGGCCGGTGACCTGATCGCCCGGCTGGATCCTGCCGACACGCAAATCGCGCTCGATCTGTCGCGCCTTTCCGCCGTGCAGCGCGAGCGGGCAGCGCAAGCCCAGGCCTACTTCCGACGGGCCGCCGGTGAGTGGGATTCCATTCGCAAGCTCTACATCGACGAAACGAAGGTCGAGGCGGCATTGCAGCGCCAGCTTCCAGCCGGACCGCTCGGTGAGATCGTCGACATCGGCACCGGCACCGGCCGTATTCTAGCCCTGCTGAGCGGGCGCGCCGAGCGCGGGATCGGGATCGACACCAGCCGCGAAATGCTGGCCGTCGCGCGCGCAAACCTGGAACGCCAGGGTTTCCGCAACGCAGAGGTTCGCCATGGCGACATGACCCAACTGCCGCTGCCAAGCGGCAGCTTCGATCTCGCAACGCTGCACATGGTGCTGCACTACGCGGCCGATCCAGCGAAGGCAATCGCCGAAGCCGCCCGCGTGCTACGCCCCGGCGGCCGTCTGGTGATCGTCGACTTCGCACCGCATAAGGAAGAACGTTTGCGCGCCGAGCACGCTCACCGTTGGTTGGGCTTCGCCGAGGACGCCGTGGCTGAGTGGCTCGGAGAGGCCGGGCTCGAAAAAACGACGAGCGAACGGTTGCCGGCAGACCCCCTTACGGTGATTGTCTGCTTGGCAACCAAGGATGGCGTTGCTCTGGCTCAAGCCTCCTGACGTTCACCCGGCCCTTCGGCTCGCGCGGGTTTGTCGCAAGCGCTCCAGACGTCAGCTGGCGGCGCGCAGATCGCCAGGATCGCCGGCCCACCACCGCACGAGGTGGAGGGCCTCCTCCGCAGCGAGATCTGGGTGCGCCCGCAACAGGGCGTCCGTCATGCGGCGTTGCCGCGTGCGTACATCCGGCGCGTTGGCGAGACGTACATCCAGCTCGCCCAACTCGGCCGCGTATTCGGTCATGCGTACCATCGGCCCATTCCCATTCCAGCCTCCGTATCCTTACCCCAAAGCACCGGACCGGAGCATCGTAGCTAATCAGTATCCTATGAAAGCACCCTGGCTACCAACGGAAACCGTTACCTACCCCTTAAGCTGCAGCAGCGGTCTTGGGAACTAACATTTTTGAGGTATTGATCCACATCCAGCACAACCCCCTGATTCCGCCTGAAGAATCCCATCTGTAAAAGCGTCGATTGTGGCAGGGGCAAGCCGCACCCCACTCGCATTTGGATCGGTCTTTCGATAACTGATAGCGCAAAAAGAGAAAACGGCGTCCCGACCGTGGCGACTCTGCGCCTGATTTTCTTACCCCTCGAGACGCTCGATCCACGCCAAACATTCGTACCCTCTTTGTTCCCTCTTGTCAATCCAACACTTACCTTGTCTCGGGAGCCGACCTCCGTTGCCGGCTATGTGAATCAGCTTTACATGAATGTGGTACATCGAGGTTCGGAGTTGAGAGAGCGCATGGCGCGGAGAGGTTATCATCACGGCAATCTGCGCGAGGCGCTGGTTCAGGCGGCGCTGGACCTCATAGCCTCCAAGGGGCCGGGCGGCTTCACCTTTGCCGAGGCGGCGCGCTCCGCCGGCGTTAGTCCGGCCGCGCCCTACCGACACTTCCGCGATCGCGATGCGCTGCTCGCCGATGTCGCCCGCCAAGGTTTCGAACGCTTCGAGGCTTTCCTCTCCACCGCCTGGAACGACGGGCGGCCCAACGTGGACACTGCCTTCAGCAATCTGGGCAAGGCCTACCTTGCTTTCGCCCGTACGGAGCCGGCTTACTATTCCGCCATGTTCGAGGCGGGCGTCCAGGTTGCCGACCATCCCGAACTGCGCCAGGCATCCGACCGCGCCTTCGCCATCGTCCGCACGGCGTCCGAAGCGCTCTGTGCCAGCCTGCCGAGGGAAAGCCGGCCGCCTGCCCTGATGATGGCCCTGCATATCTGGGCAATGTCGCACGGGATCGCCTCGCTTTTCGCCCGCGGGGACGCCAGCCGCCGCACCCTGCCGATGAGTCCGGAGGACCTGCTCGAGGCGGCCATGCTGATCTACCGGCAAGGCCTCGGGCTCGACGGCGGCCTGCGCTGAAGGCCGCGATCTCTCCGGACACCCAACCCATAGGCCGGATCATCGTCTTTCGAGAACGATCCGGGCAGGGCTAAAGACATACAAAACAAGGCTTAATACGAAACCTGAACACAATGTCTTGACACAGTCGCAAGCCTGTCCAATCTATGTGAATGTCAATAACATTAACATTGCCTGGAGCGTGCGGCATGGATATCGCAGCGAAGCTCGACAGCTTCGGGAAACCCGCCTGGATCGGCGTGATGGTCCTGGGCTTCATTTTGTTCTGGCCGATCGGATTGGCCATCTTGGGATACATGATCTGGAGTGGACGCATGGGTTGCTGGAAGCGAAACGGATTTGGCGAGTTCGGTAAGGCGCGTGGCCGCTGGTACGGCCTGGACAGCCGAAGGAGTTCGAGCGGGAACTCGGCCTTCGACGAGTATCGTGAAGAGACGCTGAAGCGCCTCGAAGACGAGCAGCAGGAGTTCCACAGTTTCCTGGAGCGCCTGCGCCAAGCGCGCGACAAGGCGGAATTCGACCAGTTCATGGCCGACCGCCGCGGCCGCAGCAAGCCGTCCGACGACGCGCAACCGCAGGAAGGCTGACGGCAACCCGTCCCAAGCCTAGAGAGCAGGATCGCCTCAGGTGGAAGCGCTCTGGCGATCCCACCTGAGACGTGGATCGCCCTCTAACGGCGCAGAACGACCGAGGGGCCGGACGTCGCTGACGCCCGGCCCCCAGTCGTTATCGCAGTCTTCAGTGCGACAGCCGAACCAGACTGCCGCAGACATCAACTCAGCACGACAACACTACTGCGCAGCGGCATCCTGCCAGGACTTCACCAGCTCGTCGTAGCTGACGGTGATCGGCTCTGGATCCTCGTTGTCGAGCAGCGGCTTGGGAGCTCCCGCTTCCGCGAACCACTCTTCGGGATCACGCGGCTCGTTCATCAGAGGGCCGATATCACCCAACACACCGGACCGCTCCAGTCTCTCGAGAACCCGTTCCTGCTCCGTACAGAGCCGATCCATGGCCTCCTGTGCCGTGGCGGCGCCCGAAGAGGCGTCGCCGATGGATTGCCACCAGAGCTGGGCCAAACGCGGATAGTCGGGCACGTTGGTCCCGGTCGGGGTCCACTGCACGCGCGCCGGGGAGCGATAGAACTCGATCAGACCGCCGAGCCGCGGAGCCCGCTCCGTGAAGCTGTCGTGCCGGATGGTCGACTCGCGCACGAAGGTCAGGCCGACGTGGGACTTCTTCACGTCGACGGTCTTCGAGGCGATGAACTGTGCATAGAGCCAGGCGGCCTTGGCCCGATCGTCCGGAGTCGACTTCAGCAAGGTGATGGAGCCGGCATCCTGATATCCCAGCTTCATACCGTCTTCCCAGTAGGCGCCGCGCGGCGAGGGAGCCATGCGCCACCTTGGCGTGCCGTCCTCGTTCACCACCGGCAGGCCGTCGGCAACCATGTCGGCCGTGAAGGCGGTGTACCAGAAGATCTGCTGAGCAACGTTGCCTTGAGCCGGAACCGGACCCGCCTCGGAGAACGTCATGCCAGCCGCCTCCGGCGGCGCGAAATTCCGCAGCCACTCGACGTACTTCTGCACCGAGTACACCGCGGCCGGGCCGTTGGTCGCACCGCCGCGTTCGACGCAGGAGCCGACCGGCCGGGACTGCTCGTCGACCCGGATACCCCACTCGTCGACCGGCACGCCGTTGGGAATGCCCTTGTCGCCGGCGCCCGCCATCGAAAGCCAGGCGTCGGTGAAGCGCCAGCCGAGTGACGGGTCGCGACGGCCGTAGTCCATATGGCCGAAGACGTTTTGTCCCTCGATCTCGCGGCCGGTGAAAAACTCGGCGATGTCCTCGTAGGCCGACCAGTTGACCGGCACGCCCAGCTCGTAACCGTACTGCTCACGGAAGTCGGCCATGATCTCGGGGTCGGTGAACCAGTCGTAGCGGAACCAGTAGAGGTTGGCGAACTGCTGGATCGGCAGCTGGTAGATCTTGCCGTCCGGGGCCGTGGTGAAGCTGATCCCCACAAAGTCCTCGATATCGAGGTCCGGGTTCGTCACCTCGGCACCTTCGTTCGCCATCCAGTCGGTCAGATTGCGGACCTGCTGATAGCGCCAGTGCGTTCCGATCAAGTCGGAATCATTGACATACATGTCGTAGATGTTCTCGCCGGTCTGCATCTGAGTCTGCAGCCGCTCGATCACGTCGCCCTCACCGATCAGGTCATGGGTGACCCGGATGCCGGTGATCGCACTGAAGGCCGGGGCAAGCACCTCGGCCTCGTACTTGTGCGTGGTGATGGTCTCCGACACCACGCTGATTTCCATGCCGCTGAAGGGCTCTGCAGCGTCGATGAACCACTGCATCTCGGCTTCCTGCTCTGCCCGCGACAGGGTGGAAAGATCGCCGATCTCGGCATCGAGAAAGGCGCGTGCCGCCTCCATGTCGGCCTGGCCGGGCGTGGCCAGCGCCATCAGCGCCGCCGTAGCGACCGCTGTCGTCAAGTGTCGTCTCATCGGTACTCCTCCCAAGTTGGACCCTTCTTTCTCTCACCGCCGCAGCCTGTCGAAGCGGCCGTGAGCTTTCAGACCCGCCTAAGCGAAACGGAAAACCGCCACCGCGTAGATCAGGCATACAACCAGCGCGCCCCAGACGGGCGGACCGAGCAGTCCCAGCCAGGCCAGCGAGATAAAGGCGGAACCGAGCAGACTGATGAAGAGACGGTCGCCACGCGTGGTCTCGAATCCCAGAATGCCGACGCGCGGACCGCCCCCGGGCCGCACGTACTCCCAAGCCCCCATGGCGAGCAGCAGCAGAGCGATCGTTATGAAGAAGATCGCCGTCGGCCAGGTCCAGGCCATCCAGGAGAGATCCATGATACGGCTCCCTGACTTCCGCCTAGACCCGCCCGAGGGCGAAACCCTTGGCGATGTAGTTGCGGACGAAATAGATCACGAGCGCACCGGGCACGATCGTCAAAATGCCGGCGGCCGCGAGCACGCCCCAGTCCATCCCGGCGGCACTGACCGTTCGAGTCATGGTCGCCGCGATCGGCTTGGCGTCGACAGAGGTCAGGGTGCGGCTCAGCAGCAGCTCGACCCAGGAGAACATGAAGCAAAAGAAGGCGGCGACGCCGATGCCACTGGCGATCAAGGGCATGAAGATCTTCACGAAGAACTTCGGGAAGGAATAGCCGTCGATGTAGGCCGTCTCATCGATCTCCTTCGGAACGCTCGACATGAAGCCCTCGAGAATCCAGACCGCGAGCGGCACGTTGAAGAGACAGTGCGCCAGCGCCACCGCGATATGGGTGTCGAACAGACCGATCGAGGAGTAGAGTTGGAAGAACGGCAGAGCAAAAACTGCCGGCGGCGCCATGCGGTTGGTCAGCAGCCAGAAGAAAAGATGCTTGTCGCCAAGAAAGCGATAGCGGGAGAAGGCATAGGCCGCCGGCAACGCGACCGCAACCGAGATCACCGTGTTCATCACCACGTAGGTGATGGAGTTGATGTAACCCGTGTACCAGGCGGGATTGGTGAAGATCTCCCTGTAGTTCGCGAGCGTCGGCTCCTGCGGCCACAGGCTGAAGGTGGAAATGATCTCCTCGTTCGTCTGCAGCGACATGTTGAGCAGCCAATAGATCGGCAGCATCAGGAAGACGATGTAGAGAGTCGGAACCAGCCACTTCAGGCGCAGGCCGGAGTGCCCCGCCGCAGCGCGAACGGAAAGTGTTCCGGAAGACGCTCTGGAAGCGGGGGCGGTTGTCTCGGCCACGGCTCTAACGCTCCCGCCCGACATTGGTCATGACCGTGTAGAACACGTAGCTGACCGCCAGAATGATGAGGAAGTAGATGATCGACATGGCAGCCGCCGGCCCCAGGTCGAATTGTCCGATCGCCATCTTGACCAGGTCGATCGACAGGAAGCTTGTCGCACTGCCCGGTCCGCCGCCGGTCACCACGAAAGGCTCCGTGTAGATCATGAAGCTGTCCATGAAGCGCAGCAGCACCGCGATCAGCAGCACCCGATGCATTTTCGGCAGCTGGATGTAACGGAACACCGCCCAGCGCGACGCGCCGTCGATCTTGGCCGCCTGATAGTAGGCTTCGGGGATCGAGACCAGTCCCGCATAGCAGAGCAGGACGACCAGACTGGTCCAGTGCCAGACGTCCATCACAACGACGGTGATCCAGGCGTCCAGAGGGTCCTGAGTGTAGTTGTAGTCGATGCCGAGATTGAACAGGGTATGGCCGAGCAAGCCGATGTCGACGCGCCCGAAGATCTGCCAGATCGTGCCGACCACGTTCCAGGGAATCAGCAGCGGCAGCGCCATCAGCACGAGACAGACCGGCACGCCCCACCCCTTGCGCGGCATGGCCAGCGCCACGGCAACCCCCAGGGGAATCTGGATCGAGAGGATGATGCCGGTGAACAGGAACTGCCGCCAAAGCGCGGCGTGGAACCGCTCGGACTCGAGCACCTGAACGTACCATTCCAGCCCGGCCCAGAAGAAGACGTTGTTCCCGAAGGTATCCTGGACCGAATAGTTCACCACGGTCATCAGCGGGATGACGGCCGAGAAAGCCACCAGCACCAGGACCGGCAGGACGAACAGCCAGGCTTTGTTGTTCTGTGTCTTCTCCATCGCGCCGCCTAGACCTCCCCCTCGACGCGGTGACCGTCCGCGTAGACATTGACCCGCCGGGGATCGAAGACGATGTGCAGCCCGTCGGCCGGAACCTCTTCCTGTTCGCCGCACATCACAGCCACCTCGCGGTCGGCGACGCGGGCACGGGCGATCCGGTAGCGGCCGATGTCCTCGACGGACTGCAAAGCGGCCGGAATCCCACCTGCCTCGCCGCCCCGCGCAATCCGCAGGAATTCGGGACGGATGCCGATCTCCAGCTTGGCTGTGCCGGACGGCAGGCTGCGGTAGCTGTGCTGCAGCGCGATCTCGTGATTACCGACCCTGGCCCGGTTGCCCTCGACCGTTGCCGGCAGAATGTTCATGCCCGGCGAACCGATGAAGTAGCCGACAAAGGTGTGAGCCGGTCGCTCGAACAGCTCCTCGGGCGTGCCGACCTGCACGACCTCCCCCTCGTACATCACCACCACCTTGTCCGCGAAGGTCAGCGCCTCGGTTTGGTCGTGCGTCACATAGATCATGGTGAAATCGAAGCGACGATGCAGATGCTTCAATTGAGACCGCAGCAGCCACTTCAGATGCGGGTCGATCACCGTGAGAGGTTCGTCGAAGAGGATCGCCGCCGTATCCGCACGCACCAAACCACGGCCCAGCGAGATCTTTTGCTTCGCATCGGCGGTCAGGCCGCGGGCCTTGCGGTTCAGTGAGTCGCCAAGTTCCAGCATCTCTGCGATCTCGCGCACCCGCGCGTCGATCTCGGCCTTGGGCCGCTTCCGGTTCTTCAAGGGAAACGCCAGGTTCTCGTAGACCGTCATGGTGTCGTAGATGACTGGGAACTGGAAGACCTGAGCGATGTTGCGCTGCTGAGTCGGCAGCGCCGTGACGTCTTCGCCGTCGAAGAGGATGCGCCCCTCGGTCGGGGTGATCAGGCCGGAGATGATGTTGAGCAGCGTGGTCTTGCCACACCCCGACGGCCCGAGCAGAGCATAGGCGCCGCCGTCCTGCCACACGTGGTCGAGATGCTTGAGTGCGAAGTCCTGCTCGCTCTTGGGATTTGGTTTGTAGGCATGGGCCAGACCCTGCAGGTCGATGCGTGCCACCTCCGCTCTCCCGCCTCAGGCCGCCTGAGCGCGGGTCGGTGCGACCACCAGGCGCTCGTTGAGATCGAAAACGAAGACGCGCGCGGGATCGATCCAAACCCGGATCTCGCTGTCCACCGGCAGCTCGTGCACGCCGTGCCAGATCGCAACCCAACGCTCCGCACCGAAGTCGACGTGGACGAAGCTCTCCGAGCCCGTAATCTCCGATACGGCAACAGTCGCGTTCACCGCCACGGCCGCGGAATGGGGGGCATCGACATGCAGATGATGCGGTCGAAAGCCCAGCTTGTAGGCACCGTCCGGCAAGTCGGCCAACCCCTGCGCCGCGGCGAAGTCCAGCTGGCCGTCGGGCGAACGCACCCGACCGTCGCGTTTATCCACCTGCACGACGTTCAGTGGCGGATCGGAGAAGGTACGGGCCGTGGTCAAGTCGTGCGGGCGGCGGTAGACTTCAGCCGTCGGCCCGAACTGGCTGACCCGGCCCTCGTGCAAGGCAGCGGTCTTGCCGCCCAGCAGGAGTGCCTCGCTCGGTTCCGTCGTGGCGTAGACGAAGATCGCACCGGACTCCTGGAAGATGCGCGGCAGCTCGGCCCGCAGTTCCTCGCGCAGCTTGTAGTCCAGATTGGCCAGAGGTTCGTCGAGCAGCACCAGCTCCGCGCCCTTGACCAGGGCTCGCGCGATGGCCGTGCGCTGCTGCTGACCACCGGAAAGCTCCAGCGGTGTCCGCTCCAACATTGGCGTCAGGCGCAGTAGCTCGGCAGCCTTGTGCACTTCCCGCTCGATCGTCGGCCTGTCCGCACCGGCGACCTTCAGAGGCGAGGCGATGTTCTCGTAGACGCTCAGGGTCGGGTAGTTGATGAACTGCTGGTAGACCATGGCCACGTTACGGCGGCGCACCGGAACGCCGGTCAGATCGCGCCCCTCTATCACCAGCCTGCCGCGGGTTGGCTTGTCGAGCCCGGCCATCAGGCGCATCAGGCTGGTCTTGCCGGCAAGCGTCGGCCCGAGCAGGACATTGATGCTCCCGCGCTCCAGACGCAACGACACGTCGGAAATGTGCGGCTGGCCGCCGACGACTTTGCTGACCTCGATCAGTTCCAGCGCCATGGTCCCGCCCTCTAGCCCGCAGCCTGCAGGCTTTGGTTCAGGTGGGCCGCCCGTTCGACCATCCAGTCGTCGAGCGTCGCGATTTCCTCGGCCGTCATGCGCAAGCCCAGCTTGCTGCGCCGCCAGACTACATCGGCGGCCCGGCGTGCCCACTCGGCCCGCATCAGGTAATCCACCTCGACCTCCGTCAAGTCGGCACCGAAGACCTGCCCGAGGTCTTCGTTCGACTTTGCCTGGCCCAGGAGCTGCCAGCAGCGAGTCCCATAGGCGCGCAGGAGTCGGCGTGCCGTAGCAGGCCGGAGAAAAGCGTAATCCTCCATCAGCCGCGCGACCAGCACCTCGAAGCCTTCGACGGGAAAATCGCCGCCCGGCAGTGTGGTGCCGGCCGTCCAGGGCTGCCCCTTGACCGGCAGGGCCTCCTGCAGCCTGGTCAGCGCCGCTTCGGCAAGACGCCGGTAGGTCGTAATCTTACCGCCGAAGACGTTGAGCAACGCTGGGGTCGAAGTTTCCTCCGAACCGCGCTCCAGAGTCAGCACGTAGTCGCGGGTCGCCTCCTGCGCCTTGGAAGCGCCGTCGTCGTAGAGCGGCCGCACGCCTGAGTAGGTCCAGATCACCTGGTCCGGCGTCACCGGCTTCGCCAGATACTCGCTGACTGCAGTGCAGAGATACTGCACTTCTTCATCGCTGATCTCGACGTCGCCGGGGTCGCCGTCCCAGTCCCGGTCGGTCGTTCCGATCAGGGTAAAGTCGGTCTCGTAGGGAATGGCGAAGACGATGCGGCCGTCGGCATTCTGGAAGATGTAGGCCTTGTCGTGGTCGAAGAGCCGCGGCACCACGATGTGGCTGCCCTGCACCAGACGCACGCGGCGCGGGCTATTCGAACCGAGCGTTGAGCTCAGCACCTTGTCTACCCAGGGGCCGGCCGCGTTGATCAACAGCCGGGCGGCCACGGTTTCGCGTTCGCCGTCTTGTCCCTGCAGCACCACGCGCCAAAGCTGCCCATCGCGCCGTGCCTCGGCGCAGCGGCTGCCGACCCGGATCTCCGCGCCGCGCTCGGCGGCATCCATGGCGTTCAGAACCACCAAACGCGAGTCCTCGACCCAGCAGTCGGAGTACTCGAAACCTTTGCGGAAAGCGTCGGTCAGAGACGCGCCCTCGGGATCGCGACGCAGATTTCGCACCTGCGTCGGCGGCAGCAGCTTGCGCCCACCTAAATGGTCGTAAAGGAACAGGCCGAGTCGCAGCAGCCAAGCCGGACGCAGACCCTTGTGATGCGGCAGAACGAAGCGCAGCGGCCAAATGATGTGCGGCGCCATGCGCAGCAGGACTTCCCGCTCGATGAGCGACTCCCGCACGAGCCGAAACTCGTAGTGCTCAAGATAGCGCAGGCCGCCGTGCACCAGCTTGGTCGAAGCCGCCGAGGTGCCGCCGCCGAGATCGTTCTGCTCGCAGAGCAGGACGGAATAGCCGCGGCCAACCGCATCGCGGGCAATACCGCAACCGTTCACACCGCCGCCGACGACAAGGATATCGTAGGTCTTCACGCGTCCGCTCCCCGGCGCATGGCCCTCGAACGCGCTGTCGTTGTCAAGCCGCAGCGGGTTTCGCTTCATGCACCACAACGAGCCTAGACTTTCGAAAACCGAAAATCAATCGCGCAGATAGCCTTCGGTTTCAGGGGATACGAAAGCTGTTTCGCAAGCGCGGGACGGGGAAGCCTCTAGAGCAGGATCGCCCCAGGTGGAATCGCTCAGGCGATCGCGCTTTAGCGGGCAGCGGAAGTCTCTGCCTCGACAAGAACCACCTCGGCTTCGGCGAGGCGGTCGCGCATCGCCGGGTCCGGCAGGCGATCCGTCACGAAAACATCGATGGCCGAGATCGGCGCGATGCGCACCGGGGCGGTCCGCTCGAACTTGCTGGCATCGGCGACCAGGATGACCTTGCGCGCGTTCTCCATGATCGTGCGCGCGACACTGACTTCGCGGTAATCGTAGTCCATCAGGTCGCCGTTGGCCTCGATCGCGGAGGCACCGATCACCGCATAGTCGACCTTGAAGCGGCGGATGAACTCGACGGCCGCGTCACCGACGATACCTCCGTCGGAATGGCGCACGACACCCGAGGCAATGATCACCTGATGCTTGGGGTGGCTGCGCAGGATGTTTGCCACGTTGATGTTGTTGGTAATGGCCAGGATGCCGACGTGGCTTCGCAAGGCCTTGGCCACCTCCTCCGTGGTCGTACCGATGTTAATCAGAATCGAGGACTCGTCGGGGATCAGGCGAGCAGCCGCCTGGCCGATCGCCTGCTTGGCGTCCTGCGCGATCAGGCGTCGGGCGTCGTACCCGACGTTTTCGACCGTCGACCCGATGATGGCGCCGCCGTGGACGCGGTCCAGCAGGCCGCGCTCGCAGAGGCCGTTCAGATCCTTGCGGATCGTCTGGACCGAAACGCCGAACTGAGTCGACAGTTCCTCGACGCCGACCCGCCCACTCTGCTTGGCGAGCTCCAGAATTTGGTTCTGTCGTTCGATCAAGATGATCTCTCGGGCAAGATGATCTCTCGGGCAAGGCTGGAGTCGAGCGGGATTGGCCGTCGGACCGGGGCGGCTGCGGACGAAACGCCGTCGCGTTCGGATCCGCAATAGCATAGGACGACGCCACGGATTGAAAACGAAAAAGGAAGCCGTCCCCATGGAGCTGCCGTTTCGCAAGGATCTCTTTACCGATCGCCGGGCTCTGGTAACGGGTGCCGGCCGCGGCATTGGCCAGGCCGTCGCACACGCCCTTCTGGCGTGCGGCGCCAAGGTCGTGGCCCATTGCGGCATCGCCGAGCGTGGCCCGGAGGAAGTCTTTCCCGACCTGACGGCGGAGCAAGCCGCACGGGTTGCCGTCACCGGCATCGACCTGACAGCAGCCGAGAGTGCCGCCGAGCTGATCGAAACGGCGGCCGGGACATTGGGCGGCCTCGATCTGTTGATCAACAATGCCGGAACGATGCTGGGCCGGAAGCCGGCGGAGGACATGACCGCCGCCCACTATGACGCGGTGACAGACCTCAACGCGCGCTCGGTGGTGCTGCTCTCGGCGGCTGCCATCCCCCTGCTGCGCAGGTCCGACGCCGCAGCCATCGTCAACACGGTTTCGATTTCGGCGCGCACGGGCGGCAGCCCCGGTTCCTCCGTTTACTCCGCAGCCAAGGCCTTCGTCGCCACCCACACCCGGGCGCTGGCACGTGAACTGGCCGGCGACGGCATCCGTGTCAACGCCGTCTCGCCCGGAACGATCATGACCGACTTTCACCGCCGCTACTCCAGTCCGGAGAAGCTGGAGGCCACCGCTGGGGCGATTCCCTTGCAGCGACTGGGCCGTGCATCCGACTGTGTCGGCACCTACCTCTTTCTCGCCGCGCCGGAGCTGTCCGGCTATGTCACAGGTCAGGTGATCGAGGTGAACGGCGGGCAGTTGATGGCGTAGGAAGTGCGGAACACCCGATGCGCGCCATCAGGCTGCGACACGGTCGCGTCCCGCACCTTTGGCCTGATAAAGCGCAACATCGGCACGGTTGAGCAGAGCATCGACGGTCAGGTCGCCCAACCGTAGCGTTGCCGCACCGACACTGGTGGTGACCTTGATCGCAGGTCCGTTATCCTGAGTAACCGGTGTGTCGGCGATCACGGCGCGCAGCCGCTCGGCGAGCTTCAGCGCACCCGACGGGGCCGTCTCCGGCAGCAGCACCACGAACTCTTCGCCGCCAAGTCGGGCGAAGACATCGACCGAGTCGCGCAGGGTCCCGGAGATCCTCCGGGCAACCTCGATCAAAACGCGATCCCCAGCCTGATGACCGTAGGCGTCGTTGATTGCCTTGAAATGATCGAGATCGATCAGCAACAGCGACAGAGGCTCGGTGTAGCGGCGGGCGCGCAGGAGTTCGCTTCGCGCCCGTTCCATGAAAGTACGGCGATTGGCGATACCCGTGAGCGGATCGGTGGCAGCTTGCAGGATTAGCTTTCGCTCCGCCTCCTTGCGCTGCTCGATCTCCTCTCGCATGCGGTTCAACGCCTGCTCACGATCTTCAGCGAGCTGCGCAATGGCAGCAGCTTGCTTCTGGAGGCTGGTCGTTGCCGCAATCAACTCGTCTCGCTGTTGCTCGACGTGCTGCTGCATTTCAACCATCTCAGTGATGTCCGAGAAGGTGACTGCCACGCCGTCACCGCAGCGCACCGCGCTGATATCGAAGTGCTTGTTCAGGCCATCGTGCGGATAGTGCAACCGAAAGCTCTCTGGCGTCCCTGTCGTGGCCACCCGAACGTAAGCGTCAAAAGCCGGACTCTCTATCACCCCCGGAAAGACGTCGCAGAGGCGACGATAGAGATAGTCCTCGGGTGACTTGCCGAGAATCTCGCTCGCCTTGGGGTTGGACATCATGAAGATGAAGTCTTCGATCTCGCTTGAGAGACCGCGTAAAGCGGCAATATAGAAAACGCCATCGAGAGAAGACTCGAGAATCGCGTCGATCAAATCAACTCGGGTGTGTTTCGGAAGGTTGTAGACAACCAGCAACGGGTGTCCGGATGCATCGATCACGGGAAGAATGAGACGCTCCCAGGTACAGACCTGAGCAGCATGTACCGAAAAGTGACTGGTGTATTGGGGCACGCCGCGTTTTAGAACGGTCTGGTAAGCCGAATGAAAGAATTGGCTAAGCTCACCCTTAAACTCCGACACCATCCGGCCGGTCATATCGAAACCGGATTTCTCTGCAATCCCGGATCCATAATGCAGGTACAGAAAATCGATATCTTCGAGCGTTTCAGTGCCGGTCGCTTCATGCGCAGTCGGCTGGAGAATCATGAGATGATCGGCAATCGCCGAAAGGTTATTCGGATTGAAGCTCTTATAATCGGGTAAGCTGTTTGCAGAGTGGCTTTCTTCGACCCAACGATGGTGAAGGCTGAGAATTTCTTCAGTCTCGACACGCTGAGGGATATCGCCTTCGGCCCGAGAGACGAGGAATGTCGGCAAACGCCGAAAGCTATCTGTATCAGCAGTCGTAGGCATTTTTTCGGTCACGCTGCAGTTGCTACAACACAACCTTATATAGGAACCTGTGTAAGACGTTGGTAAATCAAGCGTTCGAACTTGTACGAATAGGGAGATGATGACTAAGCAATTGTAACAGTCGCTACCGATTGAGACATCCAACCCTCAAGTGGCGATCTGTCAATATGGAGTGCCTCTATCGGCTGGCGACCAACCCACTTCTACCGTAGACGTCGGCGAGTCTGACGATGTCGTCTTCTCCGAGGTAGGGTCCGCACTGGACCTCGATGAGCACGAGGGGCTCGCGGCCGGGGTTGTGCAGCTGGTGGCGGGTGCCCCGCGGCACGTAGGTCGAGCGGTCCACGCCCAGCGCAAAGACCTCATCGCCCACCGTCACCTCCGCTTCGCCCGAGACCACCACCCAGTGCTCCGAGCGGTGATGGTGATACTGCAGCGACAGACGGCCCCCCGGCCGCACCACGATCCGCTTCACCTTGAAACCACCGGCCTCACCCCCGCCAGCCGCCGCAGAGTCCGCCGTAGAGTTCGCGGCAGAGCCATCGGATCCAGACCCGCCAGATCCAGACCCCCCAGATCCAGACCCAGGCCCGGCCTCCACCAGCGTCTCGTAGCTCCCCCAGGGACGCCGGATCACACGCGGCTCCGTCGCCTCCGCACGGCCCGACGCCGCAAGCGCCTTCGCCAGCGCACCGATCTCCGACGCCCGCGAACGCGGCGCAACCAGCAGCGCGTCGTGCGTCGAGACCACGATCATGTCCTCAAGCCCCAGACCCGCTATCAGACGACCGTCGTCCGAGCGCAGGTAGCTGCCGCGCACGTCGCGCAGATGCGCCTCCCCCACAACCGCATTGCCAGACCCGTCCTTCGCCGCAACCGACCACAGCGCAGGCCACGACCCCAGGTCGTGCCAGCCAACCTCCGCAGGGATCACCGCAGCACGCTCCGTGCGCTCCATCACCGCATAGTCCAGCGAGATCGACGGCGCAGACCCAAAGGCCGTCGCCTCCAGCCGCAGAAAGTCCAGATCCGCCCGCGCCCCTGCCAAGGCCGCCTCCGCCGCAGCCAGAACCTCCGGGCAATAGCGCCGCATCTCCTCCACCAGCCGACCCGCCCCCACAACGAACATCCCGCTGTTCCAGAGATACGCCCCGGAGGCCAGATAGCCCGCAGCCGTCGCCGCGTCAGGCTTCTCCACAAAGGCCGCCACCGAACAGGCCCCGCTCGCACCCCCCACCGACCCCGGCAGAACCGCCCCCTGGCGGATGTAGCCGTAGCCCGTCTCCGCCCGGTCCGGCACAATCCCGAAGGTCACGAGATACCCCGCAGCCGCAACCCCGGCCGCCTGCTGCAGCAGACCCGACAGCGCCGCCGGCTCCGCCACCAGATGGTCCGCCGGCAGCAGCGCCAAAATCGCGCCCGCGTCGCGCCGCAACGCAGCCAAAGCCCCAACCGCCGCCGCCGCCGCCGTGTTGCGGCCCTCCGGCTCCAGCAAAATCGCCGAAGCCTCCATCCCGGCCTGGCGCAGCTCCTCGGCAACCAGAAACCGGTGCTCCACGTTGCAGATCACGAACGGCGGCGCAAAAACACTCCCAGACACGCGACGAAGCGTCCGCCGGAACAAAGGCTCACCACCCAGCAAATCTACAAACTGCTTCGGAAAACTCAAACGCGACAAAGGCCACAAACGCGTCCCTGATCCACCTGACATAACAACGGGA
>JANQPZ010000107.1 GCA_028285215.1 Rhodovibrionaceae bacterium
GCTCGCCAAGGCTGGCGCAACGCGGTTCCTTCTGCCCATCGGTCTGACCGCCGCCCTGCTGGCGCCGCCGGCCGGCGCAGCGTCGGGCGAGCCGCCCAGGGCGGAAGACGTGGCGCGCTTTCTGGCCGAAACCGGGCCGCTCTGCGCCGGCCGCCCGGCCGCCGAGTGCGTCGACAGCGGCTGGCGCTTCGCCGACCGCAACGGCGACGGCCGTCTGGGACTGGAGGAGGCCAACGCGGTGCGCGACGCCGTGCAGCGCTGGTTCCTGGGCGCTCGGGAGGACCTGCCGCAGCAGACCAACGCCGGCGTAGCCGTCGGCCTGCTGGCCCTGCAGCTGGTCGGGGTCGCCTCGCTGCACGGCAGCTACGATACCGACGGCGACGGCCAGCTCACGCGCGGCGAGGCCCTGGCCGACGTCACTCTCGACGAGCGGCCCCTACCGCTGCTGCTGCAGGACCGGGCCGCCGTCGACTGGCCCCGCTTCCTCGACCGGCTGGGGATGGGAGCCGCCGTGCTGAACGAGGTGCTGCCGCAGGCTGCGGACGACGAGTGACGGCGGCGAACGCCGATCCGCTGTCCCAACAGAGGAGTTTTTTTAACGCAATGCCCTACGTAAACGTCCAGATCACCAAAGGCGCGAGCCGCGACCAGAAGGCGGAGCTGGTCCGGGACGTCACCGATTCGCTCGTGCGCGTGCTCGGGAAGAGACCGGAGCACATTCACGTGGTCATCCAGGAAATCGAGGAAGCCGACTGGGGCTATGCGGGGCAGTTGACCGACGACTATCGGCGGCGGAGCGCCGGCGGCAGCTCGGGCTGACCCCGGGACCAAGACGGCGCGGCGGCCCGCGTCAGCCCGGTTCCGGCGTCCGATGCTTGGCCTTCCGGCTGTAGGCCTTGGCCGACGGCCTGATCTTTTGGCCCTGCCTCCAGAGCTGCGCGGCAAGCGGGTTGCGCGGCTTCCTCGGCTTAAGTTTCTTCTTAGCTTTCCGCGCCATCGCCTTGAAGTCTCTGGCGCCGCTCCTGCAGGTAGGTGGCGCCGATCCGGGCGTAGTGCTTGGCCTGGGGCGCGAAGCCGTCGATCTCCTCCTGGCTGAGGTCGCGCATGAGCTTGGCCGGACTGCCGGCCCAGAGCTGGTGCGAGGCGACCCGCTTCTTCGGCGTGACCAGGGCGCCGGCGGCCACCATCCCCTCGCGCTCCACCACCGCCAGGTCCATCACGGTGGCCCGCATGCCGACGAAGGCGCGGTCCTCCAGCGTACAGGCGTGCAGCAGGGCGCAGTGGCCGACGGTGATCTCGTCGCCGATCAGGGTCGCCATGCCGCCCCCGGAGTCCCGGTAGTCGCTGCCGTCGCGCGGCCGGTTGACGTGAATCACCGTGCCGTCCTGGATGTTGGTGTTGGCGCCGATCCGGATGGTGTTGACGTCGCCGCGCAGGACGCAGCCGTACCAGATCGAACTGCCGGGCCCGATCTCCACGTCGCCGATCACCACGGCCGTCTCGGCCACGAAGGCCTCGGGATGGATGCGCGGCGAGATACCGCGGTGCGGCAGAATGAGGGGCGACATGAACAGGCTCCAGGCGGTTGCGACGCCCGGCTTCTAGAGCGCGTTCGTCCCGGATGGAAGCGGTTTCGCGTCCATCTGGAAGGTGAATCGCACGCCAACCCTCTGCGAAGAGGTCACGCCGGGCGGCGCGACAGAGTGCGGCAGGTCACGCCGGGCGGCGCGACAGGGCGAGCCAGATGCCGCCGCCGACCAGGGCGCAGCCGCTGCAGATCTCCAGCAGGCGCACCCGCTTGCGGGTCAGCCAGCGCCCGGCCCGGCCCGCCAGCACCGCATAGCCGCCGTCCAGCAGCGTGGCCACGACCATGAAGGTGGCGCCGAGCAGCAGCGTCTGCAGCATCACCGGCCCCTCGGGACGCACGAACTGCGGGAGGAAGGCGCCGAAGAACAGCAGCGCCTTGGGGTTCGACCAGATCACCAGCACGCCCTGCCAGAAGAAAGAGCGCTGGCGCAGCGGTGCCGTGCTCTCCGTTGCGTCCAGCGGTGCGCGGTTCAGCAGCAGCTTCAGACCCAGATAGATCAGGTAGGCGGCGCCGATCAGCTTCACCCAGGTGAAGACCGCGCCCATGGCCTCCACCACCACCTGCAGGCCGGCGGCCAGCACCACCAGCATGACCGCCAAACCCGCCTGGGTCCCCGCCACGTTCGCCAGGCCGGCGCGCGCGCCGTGCCGCAGGGAGTTGGCGATGATCACCGTCACCGTCGGCCCGGGCACGATCACCACGGCCGCGCAGGCCAGCACGAAGGTCAGGTAGGCGGTCAGGTCCAGCATGGGGGGCTCCTCGAAACGGCACGCGGCATCAGCCCCATCAACAGCCGGCCGGCCTGCCCGCTGTTCGATGGGAGCGATCCAACAACAACTGCTCGCACCGGATAGTCAAGTCCGTGGCCTCGGCCGGCGACTGGCCTCACCGGCAAAAGATTAACGTCAGGGTTGCGTTCTCCCCCGAGCAAGGGCCTGTTATGAGGGAATCAGGTGGCACGGCTTCCCGCCCGCGCCACGAACCCCA
>JANQPZ010000220.1 GCA_028285215.1 Rhodovibrionaceae bacterium
GATCTATGATGAGAGCAGGATCCCCTTAGGTGGGGCCGCCAGAGCGATCCCACCTAAGGCGATCCTGCTCTAGCGCGCGGCCAAGCTCAGAACCAGAGCCGATCCGCGCGCTACTGAGCCGCCTGAGGCTGCAACGCCTCGGGGCCGCTCAGCGGTCCCTCCAGCCCCGCCGCCAGGTCCGCATCGGCGCGCTTCGCGGCCTCGATCCGCCGCTCTTCCTGGGCCTTTTCGGCCCGCCGCTTGACCTCGATGGCGACGGCCGCGATCACCGTGAGAACGATGAAGATCACCGCCAAGGCATTGACCTCCGGCGTCAGGCTCAGACGCGCCATGGAGGCGAGCTGGATGGTCAGCGTGGTCTCGCCGCCGATGGCGAAGACCGTGGTGTTGAAGTTCTCGAAAGACTGCAGAAACGCCAGCACTGCGGCGGTGAAGATGGTCGGGCGCAGAAACGGCAGGGTAATCTTCCAGAAGACCTGGCGGTGAGAGGCACCGAGGTCCAGTGCCGCCTCTTCCAAGTCATGGTCGAAGCGTTGCAGCCGTGCCATGAACAGCAGCATGCAATAGGCCGAGATGAAGGTGGCTTGCGCGAGAATCGCCAGAACCAATCCGCCGGGCACGCCCAGATTGTTCCAGAACACCAGGGTCGAGATGCCGAGAATGATGCCCGGCGTCAGCAGCGGCGAGACCAGAATGCCGTAGAGCAGCGTCCGGCCACGGGTCTTCAGGCGCGTCAGCAGCAGTGCGCCGGAGAGCCCAAGCGTGATCGCGAGCGCGACGACGCCGGCGCCAATGATCAGGGAGTTGACGACAGCCGCCCAGATCTGTGCGTTGTCGAAGAGCTCGCCGAACCAGTGAAAGGTCAGTCCCTTGAAGGGAATGGCCTGGGGAATGCCCGGCTCGTTGAAGGCGGCGACGATCATGAAGATCAGCGGCAGGAACATGTAGGCGAAGAAGATCACCAGATAGCCGTTCACGGCCCAACGCGTCATATCCGCGGCTCGCAGGCCTCTTGCCGTCGACTGCGCCATTGCCGTTGCTCCCCCCCGTCCCCGCTTCTACTTCGCTATGTCATGCAGACTGACCTTGAACAGGCGCATCATCACCAGGATGAAAACGATGCAGGTCGTCAGCAGCATGAAGGCGTAAGCCGAGCCCAAACCCCAGTCGTTGCCCTCGTTGAAGGCGTCGTAGATCACCTCGGTGAACCACTTCGAGGTGGTGCCGCCGAGAATCAGCGGCACGGCGTAGGAGCCGGCCGCCAGCATGAAGGTCATGATACAGCCGACCGCGATGCCGGGTTTCGCATGCGGGATGACCACCCGCAGATGGATACGCCACCAGGGCGCCCCGAGGTCCCGCGCCGCCTCGATCTGGTTCTTATCCAGCGTGTCGATGGTGTTGTAGATCGGAAAGATCATGAACAGGATGTAGGCATAGGTCATGCCGATGATCACGGCGCCATTGCCTTCGCGCCAGCGAATCGGCTCGCCGATCAGCCCAAGCGTCAGCAGCAGCTGGTTGATCACGCCGCCATCCG
Organism: Rhodovibrionaceae bacterium; assembly: GCA_028285215.1. GTDB lineage: Bacteria > Pseudomonadota > Alphaproteobacteria > Kiloniellales > DSM-21159 > Algihabitans. Next base: position 1,541 of record JANQPZ010000220.1, read on the forward strand.
ACAGCAACATCAGCCACGCGAAGGTGCGGAGAATCTCGTTGATCCAGTAGGGGACGATCAGCGCCAGCATCAGCAACGCGGCCTGTTCGCCCGGCGCAGCCTTGGCCAGGTAGAAGGCGATCGGATAGCAAACGATCAGGCAGATCAGCGTGACCAGCACCGAAGCCCAGATCGTCTTCAGGAAGATCGAGCGGTTGAGATCGTTCTCGACCAGTTCCTGATAGTTGGCGAAGCCGTACTTCGGGGCCGCCGCAACCCGCGCCTCTTCCAGGTCGCTGTCATTCTGGGCGATGACAATGCGGTTGTTTTCGATCTGCGCTTCCAACTCCGCGACCTCGGTCCGCAAGGAGTCCGGCGTAGCCGGTTCCGCCTGTTGCTGGGTTCCGGAGGCGAAGGGGTTGAGCAGCGTGGTGCCGCCGCCGCTGGCTTCGGGATCGGCCTCGCCGGCCTCGATGGCCGCAATCCGGGTCTGCAGCCGTCCGATGCTGCGCTCGGCACGGGTGATCTCGACGAACAGCCGGTCGGTATCGGCCTGGATCTGTGCCGCACGGGCACTGGCGGCCGGGTCGCTGTAGGTCAGCGACTTCTCCAGCATAAGGAGCTGCGGCAGGACGATCATGCCGACCATCCAGATGCCGCAACCCAGGAAGATGTAGGCCGTCATCACGCCGCCGTAGCGACGAACGAAGTCCTGAATCGCCTGCATCGACGCCCCTCCGGTTCCTGCCTTACGCAGCCGCCGATCTGGCCTCCGCCGCGCTCGGCAGCGCCACGGCGGCATCGGCCGAGAAGCCGATGGTGACCTGCTGCCCCGTCGACAGCTTCGACAGATCGCGGTCGTTTGTCAGATGAACGATCAGGCTACGCCCCTGATCTCCCCGCACGAAGAGGTTGACGTAAGCCCCCTCGAGGTCGACCCGCTCGACCTCGCTGACCAGCGTGTTGTCCGGAAGCGACGTGTCCGCTTGCGCGCCGTCCAGCAGCAGGCAGCGTTCCGGCCGCACGAAGACCGTAGCGCTGTCGCCGGTTGTCAGGTTCTCGCGGTTGCGGGCACGCAGCCGGGCGCGCGACGTCTCGATCACCGCGTAGCCTTCCGCGACCTCGATGACCCGGCCGGAGAAGGGATTGTTCTCGCCCACGAAGGTCGCAACGAAAGCCGTATGCGGCTCGCTGTAGATCTGATCCGGCGCACCGACCTGCTCGATCACGCCCTGAGACATCACGCCGACGCGGTCGGACATCGTAAGGGCTTCGCCCTGGTCGTGGGTGATGTAGATGAAGGTCACCCCGGTCTTCTTCTGAATCGCCCGCAACTCCGCCCGCATATGCTGGCGGAGCTTGAGATCCAGTGCGGACAGGGGTTCGTCGAGCAGCAGCACTTCCGGTTCGACCGCCAGGGCGCGCGCGATGGCGACACGCTGGCGCTGCCCGCCGGACAGTTCCGTCACCAACTTGTCGGCCTGATCCGGCAAGGCGATCAACTCAAGCAGCTGCTCTGCGCGCTTGCGCCGCTCGGCCTTTCCGATGCCGCGCACCTCCAAGCCGAAGGCAATGTTCTCCCAGACCTTCATCAAGGGAAAGAGTGCAAGGTTCTGGAAGATCAGTGCTGTCGGCCGCCTGTTCGGTCCGAGGCCGGCCATGTCGCGACCGCCGATCCGCACCGCGCCCTCGCTGGGCTCGATGAAGCCCGAAACCATGCGCAGAATGGTGGTCTTGCCGCAGCCCGAGGGGCCAAGGAAAGAAAAGAACTCGCCGCTGCGAATCGTCAGATCTGCATCCCGAACGGCGGTGAAGTCGCCGAACCGCATGGTTACGCGATCCAGCTCGACATCCATACCCATGACAGGCCTCCCGGATTGGCGCGGATCCGGGCACCTCGCGACAGCGCCCGCTTGCCACGCCGAGGCATGGTACCCGATCGACAGAGCGGCCGGCGCGGCTCAGTGTCCGCCGCGCCGGCGCGCCGGGGTACCTTAGGCTGTTTCGTAGCGGGTGATGTACTCGGCGCGCAGCTTCTGGAACCAGCCGGGCTCCGGCTTCCACCAGTAGAGCTGCGAGATGGCTTCGCCGTTCGGGCCGTACATGAACTTGAAGCGCTCCTGCGCCTCGGCATCCAGGGCCGCCTCCGCGCCCACCGCTGCGGAGTTGTAGCCGGCATGCACAGCGTGCATCCCGCCGCCTTCGGCGGAGGTCAGCCAGTTGATCAGCTCGTAAGCCTGATCGACGTTGGCAGCGCCCGACGGCATGCACATGGTGTCGAGCCAGGTCAGGGCGCCGTCGGTTGGGGCAACGTACTTGATGCGACCGTCGGTTTCCTTCCACATGTTGACCGCCGTGCCGTCCCAGCTCTGGCCGATCACGCAGCCGTCGGACAGGAAGGCGCCGGTCAGGGCCTGCGCATCCTTCCAGAAGGTGCGGATCCAGGGCTTGTGCTCGACGGCAAAGGCCAGCGCCTGATCGAGAACCTTCTTCGCGGTCTCCTCGTCCTGGTGCGCCTTGTCCATCATCTCGCCGGTGCCGTCGATCATCACGCCCATGGCGGTCAGGCCGGAACGCGGCCGCACGGTCACGAGATCGCGGTTTTCCTCCTGCCAGATCGTGCTCCAGGAGACATCGCCGTACTTCAGGTCGCGCTGCGTGCTGTCGAAGGCGACGGCCTCGGTGCCCCAGTTGAAGGGCACGCCGAAGCGCTGGCCGCGACGCGACGCGCCGAGGTCGAGGGACTTGTCCCAGATCGCCGGCTGCACCTGATCGGCCATGACCCGGTTTTCGTCGATCGGCTGCAGCAGATCGACGCCGTCTTCCTCGCTGGCGTCGAACCAGGACACCAAAGTCGTCACGGAGGGGAACACGAGGTCGAAACCCTCGCCCTTGGCCGCACGAACCTTCGAGAGGACCTCGTTGTTGGTGCCGTAGACCGAGAGATTGATTTGAATGCCCGTGCGTTCCTTGAAGGTCGCAATCATGTCCTCGGAGATGTACTCGCCCCAGGCGTAGGCATTGACCTCGCCGGAGGAGGCGAGCACCCGCGGGCTGACGATGGCAGGCGCGGCGACGATGGCGGCACCGGCAGCAGCGCCCTTAAGCACGCTGCGGCGGGTAACCAGACTGCGCGAGGCGCGGCTGTGAGACACGGCTGTATCCCTTCCCTGTTAAGCTTCCCTTGTTGCGGCAGCGCGCCTGACATACTCCGAAGCCCAGCCAGACCGGGTGAGCAAAAACCGGATACAATCATGCGCGAACGGACAGGACTGATACGCCCTGTGCGTGACAGGTTGATCGGAGTTCCGCGTCTCGTCCATGACGAATAAATGACAGAATGGTTACAAGAACATACGCGCGTGTGGATAAAATCTGTTAGTCGCGTAAGCGATCTCCCAAACAACTATTCGCCGATCACCCGGTCGAAGTCGTCGAGGTCGGCAATGCGCACGCGCGCGGACCGCCCGAACTTGGAACGACTGGCCAGAAGGAAGCTGGCCCGCGCGGACCGCATCGCGGCCTGTTTCACTGCCACCTTGCGCAGGTCGTTGTCCATGACCGCCCCGCTTTCCTCCACGGCGGAACAGCCAATCAAGGCATAGTCGACCCGGAAAGAGCGCAATGCCTCCACTGTCTCGGCCCCGACCAGAGAACCGTCGCCGCCGGCCAACTGTCCGCCCAGCACGTGGATCGTGTGATGCTGCGCCCCGAACAAGGCTGCGACGTTCATCGAATTCGTGAAGACGGTGAAGCCCTGCCGTGCGGCCAGCACCTGTGCCGTGGCCTCCATCGTGGTTCCTACGTCCAGGAACAGCGCGGCACCGTCGTCGATGGCAGCGGCTGCCCGTGCGCCGATCCGCAGCTTGGCATCGACGTCGATATCGCGCTTCCGCTCGTAACCCAGCCTCAGGCTCTGGCGCGCACTGCCGGCACCGCCGTGAAAGCGCTGCAGCAGACCAAGCGCATCGAGGCGAATGATGTCGCGCCGAATCGTCTGAGCCGAAACGTCAAAGGTTTCCGCCAACACTTCGATCGTCGCGTAGCCTTGCTGCTCGACCAGCGTCATGAGCTGACGCTGGCGCGGCGTGAGTTCGGCAGCGGCCGCTGCCGTTCCGGTCTCATCGAAGCCGGATGGCTCCGTGTCAGCCTGGGAAAGCGATTCGGTCGCGACCGGAGTTTGCGCAGACATGGAAGATAATTTACAGAGACGAAGAGGAAGTGCAAGCAGCACCAGATGCCGATCGAAAGCGCAGCGCCATGACGAAGCTCTACCTTGTACCGGGCGCAAAGGGGGTAGCGGGCGCAAACGGGCCGCTACGGGCTGACGGCGCGCAGTTCGATGCCCGCCGCTGGCGCTGGGGCGAGGCCGCGGCCCTCCCGGAGACGGCGCAGGCGGTCGATACGCTGACAGCGCTGCGGGCCGCGCTCGCCCTGCCCGGCCCGCGCGTTCCGATCGGCGTCATCGGCCCACGCGAAGCCAGCGCACAGGAAGTCGCCACGGCCTTCGAGCTCGGGCGCGAGCTGGCGGCTCTCGGTTTCGTCGTGGTCACCGGCGGACTCACCGGAGTGATGGAAGCCGCTAGTCACGGGGCATCGGACGCTGGGGGACTGACCGTCGGCCTGCTGCCGGGCGAAGACTGGCGTGCGGCCAACGCCTTCGTCTCGCTGCCGCTTGCCACCGGCATCGGCAAGGCCCGTAACGCCGTTATCGCTCAGGCGTCGCGCGCGCTCGTGGCCGTCGGGGGCGGTTACGGCACCCTCACGGAGATCGCCTACGGCCTGCACTTCGACAAACCGGTCCTGACCCTCGGCGCCGCGCCGGCCGCGGATGGCGCCGAGGCCTGCGCGAACGTTCGAGACGCCCTGGAACGTCTCGCGACACGCCTCCTTCACGGGGCTGTCCCTCAGGTGTCGTAAAACGATCATCTAAATTGGATATGTAAAAAAACTAACAGCATCGACTCGGCAACTTCAGGCCGGGGCCGGTCGTGCTTCACAGATTCACGACCTTAACCCGTCCGCACCGCGGTGGCAGAGATGGCCTCGATCGAACTCGACGGCGTCAGCAAACGTTTCGGCGAAACCCTCGCGCTGCACGGCGTCGATCTGACAGTCCCGGACGGCAGCTTCTTTTCGCTGCTCGGTCCCTCCGGCTGCGGCAAGTCGACCCTACTCAAGATCATTGCCGGGCTGGAGGCGCCAACGGCCGGACAGGTGCGGATCGGCGAGGTCGCGGTCGAAGACCTGCGGCCGGCAGAGCGCAACATCGCCATGGTGTTTCAGAGCTACGCGCTCTACCCGCATCTGACTGTGGCCCAGAACATCGCACTGCCGCTGGCCATGCGCCGCCTCAGCCGGCTGGAGCGTCTTCCCCTGCTCGGCCGGACGCTACCCGCAGCCCGCGGCAAGACGGCCGGCATCCAGGCGGAGGTCGAAGCCGTCGCCCGCACCCTCGAGATCTCTCATCTGCTCGCGCGCCGCCCCGCACAGCTCTCCGGCGGGCAGAAGCAGCGCGTCGCGGTCGGCCGGGCCCTGGTCCGGCGCCCCACAGCCTTCCTGCTGGACGAGCCGCTGTCGAACCTCGACGCCCAGCTGCGCGTGCAGATGCGCGAGGAGCTGATCGAGGTGCATCGGCGTTTCGGGATGACTTTCGTCTATGTCACCCACGATCAGGCCGAGGCCATGGCGATGTCCGACCGGATCGCCGTCATCATGGACGGGCGGGTCGCGCAGTGCGCCGCACCGCAAGAGCTCTACGAGCGGCCGGCGACTCTGGAGATCGCACGCTTCGTCGGCGCCTCCTCTCTCAACGTTCTCTCCGTCGATCTGACTCCGGACGGCCAGCTCGCTTCGCCCTTTCGCAATCTCGCCGTTCCGAGCGGCCTCGGCAGCAGACGCCGGGTCGTTCTGGGGTTCCGCCCCGAGGATGCGCAGCTCGGCGATGCGGCGACGGCGCACCTGCAGGCCCGAACCCGGCGGATGGAATACCACGGCGGCTCGCGCCACCTGATTGCGTCCGCGGGCTCCGGCGAGACGCTCCGGGCCGTGATTCCGCCGGAAGCGCCCAGCCCTACT